>CAZFWB010000037.1:0-22500 GCA_964522655.1 uncultured Chromatiaceae bacterium
GCTGATCGTCCATGCGACCGAGAAACTCGACGAGGCCGTCGGCGCGCAGCCGCGCCCGGTCGCCGCTGCGATACAGGCGCACGCCGTCGCGCGGGTCGCGCACGAAGCGCTGCGCGTCGAGATCCGGGCGCCGCCAGTAACCGGCTGCGAGGCCCGCCCCGCCGATGCAGAGCTCCCCCGGCGCGCCGGCCGGCACCGGCTGGCCGGCGGCATCGAGGATGCGCAACAGCACCTGCGCGAACGGCCGACCGAGCGGCACGGCGCGGGCGTCGTCTGCGGCCGGAGCGTCGGCATACTCGAACCAGGTGCTGTCGATGGTCGCCTCGGCGACGCCGTAGGAATTGACGATGCGCGTGCCGGCTGCGCACGCGGCGCGCAATGCGCGGTACTCATGCGCGTACCAGGTATCGGAACCGACGATCAGCAGGCGCAGCGGCGGCAGTCGGCAGCCTCGCGACCCGGCCCACGCGAGCAAGCCGCGAATCACCGCCGGCACGAACTCCGCCACACTGATGCGCTCGCCGGCGAGCAACCCGTGCAGCCGCGGCGGATCGCTCAACGCCTCACGCGGGCAGAAGACCAGGCGGGCGCCGGACAGGAGCGCGCGGATCCAGTCACCGGCGAACACGTCGAAGGAGGCGGAGGCCATCTGCAGGTGCGCGTCAGCCGAGCCGAGCGCGTAGCTGCTCTCCCAGCCGCGGAAGGTCGCGGCGAGGCTGCCGTGGCTGACGACGACGCCCTTCGGCCGGCCGGTGCTGCCCGACGTATATATAAGGTAGGCGGGATCGTCCGGGCCGACCGTCACAGCGGGCGCGTGCCCGGGCTCCGCGGCGAGCCGTCCGGCTTCGCGCACCAGATCGAGGGCCGGCGCGCCGGGCAGGGCATCGCCATCACTCACGACCAGCGAGAGCGCCGCATCCTCGACCATGAAGCGCAGCCGCTCCGCGGGATAATCGGGGTCGAGCGGCACGTAGGCGGCGCCCGCCTTGAGCACGCCGAGCACGGCGGTGAGCAGCCGCGGCCCGCGCGGCAGGCACACGCCGACGCGGCTGCCGCGGCCGCGACCGAGCGCGAGCAACCGGTGCGCGATGCGATTGGCGCCGGTGTCGAGTTGGGCATAGCTGAGGCAGTCGCCCTCGCCGCTGACGGCCACGGCGCCGGCGCGCCGTGCGACCTGCCCGGCGAAAATCGACAGCACTGTCTCGCGAGCCGGCTCTGACGAGCGGGCGCCGGCCAGTTGCGCGGTGACGGATGCGGCCGCCTCCGGCGTCAGCATCGCCGGGACGCCGATCGGGGCCCGCGGCGAGCGCAGGAACGCATCGAGCAGGCACTCGTAGGCCCCGGCCATGCACTCGGCCGTGCCCGGCAGGAACAGGTCCGTGTCGAATTCGAAGATCAACTCGAGCCCGTCGGCGTGTTCGCCGACCGTGAGCGTCAGGTCGAAAGTGGAAACACCGTGATCGAGCAGCCGCCCCAGCCGGAACTCGACGTCGCCCGCCGCGAGCGAGCGCTCGGGGATCGGCACCAGGTTGAACATCGCCTGGAACACCGGCGCGCGCGCGAGGCTGCGTGCGGGCTTCAGCCGTTCCACCAGCCGCTCGAAGGGCACGTCCTGGTGCGCGAAGGCGTCGAGCGCGGTGGCGCGCACACGGCCCAGGAATTCCTCGAAAGGCGGGTTGCCGCTGGCGTCCGTGCGCAGCACGATGGTGTTGACGAAGAGCCCGACGAGCGCCTCGAGATCCGCGTGCGGGCGCGAGGAGACGGGCGTGCCCACAAGGATGTCCTGCTGCCCGGAATAGCGCGCGAGCAGCACCTTGAAGGCGGCGAGCAACAGCATGTAGAGCGTGCAGTCGCTGTTACGGGCGAATGCACGCAGTTGCGCCGCCCGCTCGCTCGCGAGCGTGCGCCAGATCCAGGCGCCGCGGAATTTCTGCTCCGCAGGCCGGGGGAAGTCGGCCGGCAACGCGAGCGCCGGCGGCGCGTCCGCGAGCTTCGCGAGCCAGTAATCGAGTTGCCGGCGGCTGCGCTCGCCCTCGAGCCACTCGCGCTGCCAGGCCGCGAAGTCCGCGTACTGCACCGGCAGCGGCGGGGGTGGCGTGCCCGCGTAGAACGCAGCGAGCTCGCGGAACAGGATCGAATTCGAGGTGCCGTCGGTCACGATGTGGTGCATCACCAGCACGAGGTCATGCTGGTCATCGGCGAACCGCAGCAGCGTGGCACGCAGGAGCGGACCTGCGCTCAGCTCGAATGGCTCGCGCGCGAGCGCGGTGGCCCGCTCGGCCGATCGCCCCTCCGCCGCCTCTTCGAGCGCCACCGGGACCGCCAGCTTCGCGCGGATCTCCGGCCGCGGCCGCCCGTCACGCGTCGGAAACACCGTGCGCAGCGACTCGTGGCGCTCGACCAGGGCGTCGAGCGCTCGCTGCAGCCGCCCGCGATCGAGCGGGCCCGTGATGCGGATGCTCCAGGCGAGGTTGTAGGCCGGGCTCGCCGGATCGAGCTGCTCGAGGAACCACAGGCGCTCCTGGCCCCAGGACAGCGGCAGCACTCCCTCCCGCGGCATCCGCCGCAGGGGTACTGGCGCGGCGGCGCCCGCCGCGCGAATCCGTCGCGCCAGGGCGGCCACCGTCGGTTCCTCGAAGAGGTCTTTCAGCGTGAGCTGCGCGCCACACGCGGCGGCGACGCGCGCGAGTACCCGCATCGCGAGCAGCGACTGCCCGCCGAGGTCGAAGAAGTTGTCTTCGGCGCCGACGGACACGCCGCCGAGTGCCTGCGACCAGATGGCTGCGATGCGTGCCTCCAGAGGGTCGGCGCACTCGCGCGCGGGGCGGCGCGCCGCCGGCGGCTCCGGCAGCGCGTCCCGGTCGACCTTGCCGCTCGGCGTAAGCGGCAGTCGTTGCAGCACCACCCACGCGACCGGCCGCATGAACTCCGGCAGGCGGGCGACCGCCTGCGCGCGCAGCCCGTCGAGATCGGGCCCGACGCCTGCACCGGCGACGTAGGCGACGAGTCGCGCGCCGTCGCCCTCGCCGCGCAGCACGACCGCCGCATCCGCCACGCCGGGGCAGCCGCGCAGCACGGCCTCGATCTCGCCGGGCTCCAGCCGGAAGCCGCGCAGCTTCAGCTGCCGGTCCATGCGGCCGAGGCACTCCAGGGTGCCGTCCGGCAGGAAGCGGGCGAGATCACCGCTGCGATAGAGCCGCCCGCCGCCCCGCGCCGCGAAGGGATCGGGCACGAAGCGCTCCGCCGTCAGCGCCGGGCGCCGCCAGTAGCCGGAGCCCACGCCGTCTCCGGCGACGCACAGCTCGCCCGGCACACCGACCGGCAGCGGATTGAGGCGTGCGTCGAGGACGTAGCAGCGCATGTTCGCGATGGGCCGGCCGATCGGCACGCGTTCCCCGGGCGCACCGTGCCCGGCGGCATCCCAGCAGGTGGCGTCCCAGATCTCCGACGTGCCGTAGGTATTCAGCACGCGCACCGCGGGCAGCACGCGGCGACAGGTCTCGAGCAACTCCGGCGTGAGCGGCTCGCCGCTGGTTACGATGTAGCGCAGCCGCGGCAGCCGCGCCGCGAGATCCGGTGCACAGTCGAGCAAGGCGCGCAGCAGCGGCGGCACCAGCACCAGCTGCGTGACCGCCCGGCGGGCGAGTTCCGGCACGAGCAGCGCGGGATCGCGCGCCGCCTCGCCCGGCAGCACCACGAGCGGGATGCCGTGCACGAGGGCGCCGAAGATCTCCCACAGCGAGTCGATGAAGTTGATGCTCGTTCGCAGGCAGAAGACGTCGGATGCGTCGAAGCCGTATTCGCGCCACATCCAGTGGCAGCGGTTGACCGCGCCCCGATGCAGCCCCACGGCGCCCTTCGGCTCGCCGGTGGAGCCGGAGGTATAGAGCACGAATGCCACGTCGTCCGGTTCGCCGGACGGCTCATCGAGCGAAGCAGCCTGCGACCAGTCGCAGCGGTCGACGTCGACCCGTTCGAAAATGCCGTCGAGATCGGTCGCGACACCCGTCCCGGTCACGAGCAGGCGCGCACCGGAATCACGCAACATGAATGCGCGGCGCGCCTGCGGATAGGCGGGATCGAGCGGCACGAAGCCGCAGCCGGCGCGCAGGATCGCCAGCAGCCCGATGACGAGATCCACCGAGGGTTGCAGCGACAGCGCGACGAGATCGCCCGGTGCGGCGCCGCGCTCGCGCAGCCGGGCCGCGAGCGTCACCACGCGCTGGCCGAGCTCGCCGTAGCTGAGCCGCTCCGCGCCGCAGACGAGCGCCGGCGCCTGCGGTGTGAGCTGGCATTGCCGCGCGACCAGCCCGTGCAGCGTCGCCGGCTGCGGATAGACGGCCGAGGTGTCGTTCCACCCGACTACGATGCGATGATGCTCGGCCGCGCCGAGCAGCGGCAGCGCGGAAAGCGGCCGGTGCGGGTCGGCGGCGATGCCCTCGAGCAGGGTCGCGAAATGCGCGGGCATCGCCTCCGCGAGCCAGGGCTCGAAGCGGGCGAGCGCATAGCCGAGGTGCCCGGTGAGCGCCCGGCCGGGGCCGTGGTCGGTCACCGACCACTCGAGATCCCACCAGGAATGCCGCTCGGCGTGCACCGGCTCGATCCGGAATCGCACGCCGCCCGCCTCGCGCGCGCCGACGGCGGCATCGAACTGGAACAGGATCTGCGAGAGCGGCTGCTCGCCCGCCCGCCACTCCGGGCGCAGCGCCTGTACCACGCGGGTGAACGGCGTGTCGCGCCGCGCGAGCACCTCGAGCAGGTTCGCCCGCTCGCGCGCCAGGAGCCCGGTGAACGGCGGATCGCCGCCCGCCGGGGTGCGGAACACGACGTTGTTGATGAGGCACCCCACGAGGCGCTGGCTCTCCGGCGTGTCGCGCAAGGTCACCGGCGCGCTGATCAGCACGTCGTCCTGGCCGCCGTAGCGCACGAGCAGCGTTCGCAGCGCGGCGAGCAGCGCGCTGAACAGGGTGGCGCCCTGCGAGCGCGCCAGCGCGCGCAGCGCGTCGGCGCTCGTCGCCTCGATCCGGAAGGCGACGCGGCGGGAGCGCCGCTCGCCGGGCAGCGGCCGCGATCGCTGTGGCAGCGCGTGCCGCGCCGGCGCGCCCTGCAGGCGCTCGCGCCAGAAGGCGAGCTTTGCGGCGGCGCCCACCGCTCCCGAGCCGGCCTGTTGTTGCGCCACGATGTCGGGGTATTGCGCTCCGGCAGGCGCGGCGGTCGTCGTCTCGCCGCCGAGCGCGCGCTCGTAGCCCCGTGCGAGGTCGTCACGCAGCAGCGCCACGCAGTGCCCGTCGGCGACGATGTGATGCACGGTCACGAGCAGCACGTGGGCGTGCGCGCCGAGCCGCAGGAGCGAGGAGCGCAGCGGCGCCTCGCTGCCGCCGAGCGCGAACGGCGCGCAGATCGAGCGCGCCGCGAACGCGGTCAGTTCGACCGGATCGCGGGCGGCATCGGCGGACAGATCATGAAAATCGAAACCGGCGACCGGCGCGGCACCCGGCTGCTGCCACGGCACGCCACCGTCCTCACCGAAGCGCGCGCGCAGCATCGCGTGGCGGGCGAGCACGCCCCGCCAGGCGCGCTCGAGCGCGGCGCGGTCGAGTGCCCCATCGAGGAAGATAGCGAACTGCTCGTTGCCGCCGGCGTTGCCCGGGTCGACCGACTGCAGCAGCCAGAAGCCCTCCTGGAGCGCGCCGAGTGGCACGCGCCCCGGCGGAGTCGCGCTGAACGCCGCACCCCCGCCGCCGGCGCCGCGAACGAGTTCGAGCAGCTCCGGCTTGTGCGAGCGCAGCCGGTCGAGCAGTTCCTCGGTGAGCGCCTCCTCGGGTGCCTCGTAGCGCAGCCGCTCGCCGTCGGCCCACAGCTCGATGCCCGCGCGCCGCAGGTGGTCGAGCAATTCCACGGCGCTCATAGTTCGCCGTGCTTGCGCCGCGGCCCTCGCTGCGCACGCCGCGACGCCGCGCCGCTGCGGCGCGAGCCGTAACGGGCGGCGACCGCCGCACCGTGATGCTCGGCGAGATGTCGCGCGTAGGCATTGATGGTCGGCGCCTCGAACACCGCCGCGAGCATCACCCCGTCGTCGAGCAGCTGCTGCACGCGGGTGGTGAGGCGCACCGCCGCGATCGAATCGCCGCCGAGGTCGAAGAAGTTGTCCTCCACGCCCACCGCCGCGACGCCGAGAATCTCCGACCACAGGCTGGCCAGATCGGACTCCAGCGCGTTGCGCGGCGCCCCGCCGTGCCCGCCCCAGGTGCGGCTCGCCGGCGCCGGCAGCGCGCGCCGGTCGAGCTTGCCGTTCAGATTGAGCGGCAGTGCGTCGAGATACATCCAGGCATTGGGCAGCAGCGGCTCGGGCAGGTGGCGCGCGAGCCATGCGCGCAGCTCGCCGGGCGCAACTCCCGGCGCCGGTTCCTCGGCCAGGGTCAGCAGGCGCCGGTGTACGGCGCTGCCGCCGCAGGCGGTCTCGTGGTGGCGGCTGACACAGGTCGCGCGGCGCAGCCGGCCCTGCCCGGCGAACTCGCAGCGGATGGTGTAGTCGGGCATGAGAGCGTCCGCACCCGGCGCCCACTCCCACTCGATGCCGAGGAGCGCGCCCGCGCCAAGCCGCGGCGAGTCGACCGGCAGCGGCACGAACACCGGCAGCCACGCCTGCTGGTGCTCGAGGTAGTCGAGGCAGACGCCATCCGTGGTGGTCACCACGGTCCACAGCAGGAAGCCATCGAGGCGCGCCGGGCGGCGCAGCGTGAGTCTGCCGCGGCCGCGCCAGCGCTCCGGCAGCGCGCCGCGAAAATCGAGCTCCTCGAAAACCAGGCTGTCGGAGATCACCTGCCCGGCGGGGAGGTTGCGCACGCACAATCGCAGATCGAAGGGCCGGCCCTGCGCCTCGAATATCCGCTTCACGTAGTTGACGGCGAGCGGCGCGAAAGCCGGCGCCGTGTGCAGCTTCGCGGGGAGCTCGACGGCGGCGATCATGGTGGTGCAGCGCAGGGGCACCGGCACGCAGCCCGGCGCGAACTGCGCGCGCACGCGGTTCCAGATCGGCGCGATGCCGTCCGCGCTGCCGATGTTGCCGATGATGCCCTGCGCGCACACCTCGGGGGCTTCCGGCAGCGTGAGCGATCGCGCATCGCCGTCGAGCACCATGATGCGCTCACCGAGACCCGCGGCGGCGACCGCCGCGCGCGCCCGTTCGGCCGCTTCGGGCAGGACTTCCACCGCATAGACGCGGCGGGCGCCGGCCTGCACGGCGAGGCGTGCGAGCAGCGCGTGCGGCCCGGTGCCGAGATCGAGCACCACGCGGTCGCGCGCATGACGCTCGAACGCACGGCTGAAGGCCGCAGTGCGCACCGCATCCGCGCTCATCAGGTCGTAGAGGAAGCCGTCGTAGACCTGGTAGCCGCCGAGCGAGGGCCAGAACTCCGGCTCGCCCGCGGCGAGCGGGCTGCCGGGCACGACATAGGCCACGAGTTTCTCGTTGCCCGCCTCGTCGGCGCGGATGGCAGCGGCGGCCGCTCTGACGCCCGGGTGGCCGCGCAGCAGCGTCTCGATTTCGCCCAGCTCCAGGCGGTGGCCGCGCCATTTCACCTGCTCGTCCACACGGCCCAGGAACTCCAGGCTGCCGTCCGCCGTGCGGCGCACGCGATCCCCCGTGCGGTAGGCGCGCCGCCGCGGGCGATCGAGTTCGACGAAGCGGCTCGCGGTCAGCCCCTCGTCGCCGAGGTATCCGGCGGCGATGCCGGGGCCGCACACATAGAGCTCGCCCGGCTCGCCATCGGGCACCGGGCGGCGCAGCGGGTCGAGCAGGCAAACCTCGACGTCGGCAAGCGGCCAGCCGATGTTACGCGCGTCATGGTCGGCGGGCGCATACTCGCGAAACATGACGTTGCCGCCGGTCTCGGTGATTGCGTAGGTATTGACCAGGCGCGGACCGTGCACGGCGTGCGCATGCGACCACGCCTGCAGGTCACCGGACTGCACTGCCTCGCCGCTCAGCACCAGGGCGCGCACCGCGAGCGTCGGCCACATGCCGGAAAACGCCGGCGTCAGCACCGTCTCGCGAAACGCCGACGGCGTCTGACAGAGAATGGTCACGCCGCTCTGGCGCAGGAAGTCGCGCAGCACCAGGGCATCGGAACGCGCGCCGACCGGGGCGATCGCGAGGCAGGCGCCGTGGCTGAGCGCGCCCCAGATCTCGAACACGGAGAAGCCGAAGGCGCAGGAGTGGAGCTGGGCCCACACGTCGGCGCTGCCGAGCGCAAGCCGCGGCCCGATGTCGTCGAACAGCCGCGCGACGTTGCCGTGGCTGACGACCACCCCTTTCGGCTCGCCGGTGGAGCCGGAGGTGAACATGACGTAACAGGGCTGCTCGGGCCCGATCAGGGACACGGCGTCGCCCGCGTCCGCGACGGCAATCGCTTCGGCATCGCGGTCGAGACAGAGCGCCGCTGCGTCCGGCGCGAGTGCCGCGGCCATCGCCTCTTCCGTCACCAGCACGCCGGGGCCGGCCCGCCGGACGATGCCCTGCAATCGCGCGGCCGGATAGTCGGGATCGAGCGGCACGTAGGCCGCACCCGACTTGAGCACGCCGAGCAGGGCCGCGATCAGGTCCGGGCCGAGCGGCAACGCCAGGCCGACGAGCATGCCCGGCCCGGCCCCGAGCGCCTCGAGGCGCCGCGTAATCTGGTTCGCGCGGGCGTTGAGCGCCCGATAGGACAGCGCCTCCGCGCCACAGCTGACCGCCACCGCGTCTCCGCGCTCGCGGGCGTGGTGTTCGACCAGCCGCGGCAGAGAACGCGCCGGGCTGGCGCCGCCCTTCACCGCCGTTTCGCCGCCGGCCGCGCTCATCGCCGCGCCACCGCTCAGCCCGCCCACCTGGCCGTGAGCCCGATCACCGGCGGGTTGTCCAGATATTCGGCGAAGTAGTCCGCGCCCATCTGCGCCCGGCCTGCGCGATCGAAGCTGAGCGGGTGCCAGCACACGTCGATGAAACCCGCCGCGGCGAGCGCGCGCTCATAGGTCCCGGCCTCGAAGTGATAGACCTCGAAGCGGAACAGCTCCCGGCCGCTCACCATGGCGTAGGCGATCGGCGTGCCTTCGCGCCGCGGACCAACGACGCTCTTGCTGAAGCCGTAACGCAGGTACCCCGCATAGCGTTCCGGCGACTGGTTCGGGTTCTCGTTGAGCGCCACCAGCCGGCCGCCGGGCACGAGCTGGCGGGCGATGCCGCGGCACATCCGGGCGAGTTCGTCACCGTCGCGCGCGTAATGCAGCAGGTACGCGGCGCAAACGACATCGAACGCGCCGAGCACCGGCAGATCGCGCGCATCGCAGACGCAGTAGTCGACGCCAAGCGGTTCGGCGCGCTCCTGCGCGCACGCCAGATCGATCATCGCGGCGGAGATGTCCGCGCCGAGCACGCGGCGCGCACCGCGCCGGCGCAACTGCCGCGAGTACCAGCCCTCGCCGCAGGCGAGATCGAGCACGGCGAGCCCGGTCACGTCGCCGAGCATCGCGAACAGCGTCGGCTCCTCCACGTAGCGGCGCACCGGCGAATGCTTCGAGCGCTGGTACTGCGAGGCGATCTTGTCGTACTGCGTCGCCGCCGCCGGTGCGCGCGCCTCGCCCTGCGCGGCCCTCACCGGCAGCCTCCGCCCGCCCAGTTCCGCAGCAGCGCCAGCGCATCCTGGCGCAGGCAGCCACCGCTGAGAACCGGCCCGCCCATGGGTGCCTCGCGTGGCGTCAGCAGTTCGGCGCCGGTCAGCGCGTGCAGTTCCTCGAGGCTCGCCCCGTAGACGATGCGGCCGATGCGCGCGTAGTGGCTGGCCGCATAGCACATCGGGCAGGGCTCGACGGTCACGTAAAGCTCGCAACCGGAGAGATCGAGCGTGCGCTGCCGGCGGCAGGCGTCGCGGATCAGCGCGATCTCCGCGTGGGCGGTGATATCGAGACTGGAAATGACGCAGTTCGACGCGGTGGCGAGCACCTTCCCGTCGCGCACCAGGCAGGCACCGATCGGCGGCTCGCCGGCGAGCCCGGCCCTGCGCGCGGCCTCGAGCGCGAGTCGCATGCAGGTCTCATCGCCGCCTGCGCCGGCCGGCGGCTGATCGCGCGACGCGGCGAGGTCTGCGCCGCCGCTCATCCGCCGTCTTCCTCTTCGCCCCGGTAGATGCACCCGGACGAGCAGGTCTCGTTGATCACCACCCTGGAGAGATTCGGCAACGACGGCTTCAGCCGCCGCCAGATCCACTTCGCCAGCACCTCGCTGGTCGGGTTTTCCAGCCCCTCGATGTCGTTGAGGTAGTTGTGGTCGAGCTGATCGTAAATCGGCTGGAACACGCGCCGGATCTCGGCGTAATCCATTATCCAGCCGGTGCGCTCGCCGACGCGGCCGCGCACGTAGATCGACCCTCGCCAGGAGTGGCCGTGCAGGCGCGCGCACTTGTGGCCCGGCGGCACGTTCGGCAGCCGGTGCGCAGCTTCGAAGATGAACTCCTTATATATTTCCATGTCGGTGAGCCGCGGCCCGGTTGCGGTGCGCGCGGCGTGGCGTCAACGCCTGCGGCCGCCGCCCTGAGCGCCATTACCGGGAATGCGTGAGCGTCGGGACCTTGTGCTGGCCTTTATATAAGAGGTTCTCGCCATTGCGCTGGCGCCTCGTTGCCATTGCGCCCGTATTCTGCAATAGGTGAACGCCGGGAAGCCACCGGCAGGCGGCCGCAGCCCTACGCAATTGCCGCAGGGGCGGCGGCCCCGCACGGTGCTTTCTGTATGATCCGGCGACCGGCCCGCCGCGAGGAAATGACCCATGCAGATCGACCTCATCCTGGAGCCCGACCTGACCCCGGGCCAGGTCGCCGAGATCGCCGTTGCCGCCGAGAAGCACGGCTTTCGCACGCTGTGGCATTCCAATTACCACCAGAACCCCGATGCGTTCGTCGCGCTGGTGCCGGCCGCGCTCGCCACCCGCCGCATCCGGCTTGGCGCGCTCGCGATCAGCCCTTACGAAACCCACCCCCTGAAAATCGCCAACGCGCTGCTCACGCTCAACGACATCAGCAACGGCCGGGCGGTGGTGGCCATCGGCGGGGGCGGCTCGGTCATGGGCGCCATAGGCATCAAGATGGACCCGAAGGCGCAGCGCATGCTGCGCGGCGTGCGCGAGGCGGTCGAGATCGTCCAGGCCGCCTGTTCCGGCAAGGTGGTGATGAAATACGACGGCGAACTCTACAAGCTGACGCGTCCGCTCAAGGCCGCCTGGACCAGATTCCTGCAACCGAAGGTGTTCACCTGCTCCACGGGCGAGAAGATGCTCGAACTCGCCGGGCGCATCGCCGACGGCACCCAGATGAGCGACGTGACGCCGGAGAAGATCGGCCATCACATGGCGCACCTGCGCAAGGGGCTTGCCGAGCGCAAGACGGCGGCCGAAGACTTCCGCATCGGCAACTTCTGGGCCTGGCACATCAAGGAGGACCGCGACAAGTCGATGTACGAGGCGCGCCGGGAGCTTGTGTTCCGCGGCGAGCTGCTGCCCCCGAAATACGACATGCTGCCGTACGTGAGTCCCGAGGAGCGCCAGCTGGTGATTGACAAGTGGCAGAACTTCGCCAAGGCGTTCTGGACGCGTTCCGGCGTGATCGAGGACGTGCCCGAGTCGATCGTCACGCGGCTGATCGCCGCCTGCTCCTCGGCGGGCGACCTCAGCGACATCGACGCACAGATCGAGCGCTTCCGTGTCTTCGAAAAGGCCGGGCTGACCGAGCTTTCCATCCGGCTGTTCGACGAACCCATGGCGGGGCTGGAGATACTGGCCCGGCACGTGCTGCCGAAGTTCGAGCGGTTCTGAGCAAAAGGGGACAGTGACCGATTTGCGATTTGCAACGGCACAACGTGTCGGTGCGCGTGCAAATCGGTCACTGTCCCCATTTTCAAACGGTCACTGTCCCCTTTTCCATTAGAATGGCCGCATGGCATCAAACACTGAGATCCGCACTATCGCCGTCATCGGCGGCACCGGCGCGCTGGGCGGCGGACTCGCCTGGCGGTGGGCGCGCGCCGGCTATCGCATCCTCATCGGCTCACGCGACGCGGAAAAAGCCGCCGCGGCCGCAGCGGCCGTCGCGGGTCGCCTGCCTCCCGGCCGGGAAATCAGCGGACACCCGAATCCGGCAGCAGCGGCTGCCGCGGATCTGGTGGTGCTGACCGTACCGTTCGCCCACCAGCGACCGATCCTCGAGGACATCCGCGCCGGGCTCGCCGGCAAAATACTCGTCGATACGACCGTGCCACTGGTGCCGCCGAAGGTGATGCGCGTGCAGCTGCCACCGGAAGGCTCGGCCGCGGTGATCGCGCAGCAGATCGTGGGGCCGGACACGACCGTGGTGTCGGCCTTCCAGAACGTCGCCGCCGACCTGCTCGCCTCGGAAGAGCTGCCCGAGTGCGACGTGCTGGTGGCGGGCGACAAGGCCGAGGCGCGCGAGGTCGTGGTGCGGCTTGCGAGCGAGGCCGGCTTCCGGGCCTGGCACGCCGGTCCGCTCGCCAACTCCGCGGCCATGGAGGCGCTGACCTCGGTGCTGATCTTCATGAACCGGCACTACCGGGGCGATCACGCCGGCATCCGCCTGACCGGCGTCGGACAGGAACCGGCTTCCTGAGACGACGGCGACGCCTGCGCGCGCGACCGGTGCCCGCCATGACCAGCCCTGCCCTCTCGCTCACGCCGCTCGGCGGCCTGCCCGAGGTGCGCCCCGGCGACGATCTCGGCGAGCTCCTGCTCGGCGCGCTCGCCGACGAAGACATCGGCCTTGCCGACGGCGACATCCTCGCCGTGACGCAGAAGATCGTCTCCAAGGCCGAGGGCCGCGCGCGCCGGCTCGCCGAGGTCACGCCCTCTCCGCGCGCCGTGACGCTCGGCGCGGAGACCGGCAAGGACCCGCGGCTGGTGGAACTGATCCTGCGCGAGTCGCGGCAGATCGTGCGCACGCGGCGCGAGCTGATCATCGCCGAACATCGCCTCGGCATCGTGCTCGCCAACGCCGGCATCGACCGCTCGAACCTCTCCGGCGACGACGACACCGTGCTGTTGTTGCCGGAAGATCCCGACGCCTCGGCCGCGCGGCTGCGCAACGCGCTGCAGGCCGCGAGCGGCGCGCGGCTCGGCGTGATCATCACCGATAGCGTGGGGCGCGCCTGGCGCAAGGGCACCGTCGGCATCGCGATCGGCGTTGCCGGAGTGGCGGCGTTCGTGGACCTGCGCGGCCGCCGCGACCGGCATGGCCGCGCCCTGCAGGTGAGCGAGATCGCTCCGGCGGACAGCCTGGCGGCCGCCGCGGCGCTGGTCATGGGCGAGGCCGCGGAAGGCATTCCGGCGGTGCTGATCCGCGGCGCAGCCGGCGCCCTCGGCGAGGGGCCGGCAGCGGCGGTGCTGCGGCCGCGCGCCGAGGACCTCTTCCGCTGAACGGATGGTCACGCACGCGGCCAACGGGACCTGGGTGCTGCTCTCCGGCGGCGTCGGCGGCGCCAGGTTAGCGCTCGGTCTCGACCGCATCCTGCCCGCCGGCTCGGTCACGATCATCGCCAATACCGGCGACGACTTCCGCCACCTCGGGCTCGCCATCTCGCCGGACCTCGACACGCTGCTCTACACGCTCGCCGACCGGGTCAATCCGGAGACAGGCTGGGGCTGCCGCGACGAAACCTGGAACTTCATGGCCGAACTCGAACGCCTCGGCGGCGAGACCTGGTTCCGCCTCGGCGACCGTGACCTCGCCACGCACGTCGAGCGCACGCGCCGGCTGGCCGCGGGCGAGACCCTCGCGGCGATCACTGCCGATTTCTGCGCCGCGCTCGGCATCGGCAGCCATATCGTGCCGATGAGCGACCGGCCGGTCGCCACCCGCGTGCGCACCGCCGAGGGCGAACTGGCGTTCCAGGAGTACTTCGTGCGCCGCAGGTCGGAACCCGTGGTGACTGGCATTGCCTACGCCGGCGCAGAACAGGCGTCGATACCGGAGCCGGCGCGCGCGGCGCTCGCCGACCCTCGCCTGCGCGCCATCCTGATCGCGCCCTCCAATCCCTGGCTCAGCATCGGGCCCATCCTCGCCGTGCCGTTCTACCGCGAGGCGCTCGCTGCGGCCCGGGTGCCGGTCGTGGCGGTATCCCCCCTGGTCGGCGGCCGGGCGCTGAAGGGACCGACCGCGAAGCTCATGGCCGAACTCGGGCTGCCGACGAACTCCGCGAGCATCGCCCGGCACTACCGCGAGGTGCTCGACGGACTCATACTGGACCACGTGGACGCCGGCGAAACCGCATCCGTGGAGGCTCTCGGCGTGACCGCAGCGGTCACCGCCACCGTCATGCGCTCCCTCGAGGACCGGCTCGCGCTGGCGCGCTTCGCAACCGACTTCGCGCTGCGCCTGGCTGGCTGACGCCGTGAGCGCTCTTGATCCCGTATGGGCGCTGGTGCCCGTGAATCCGCCGCAGACGGGCAAGAGCCGCCTTGCGCCGCTGCTCAGCCCCGACGAGCGGGCCGAGCTTGCCCGGCACATGGCGCACGACGTGCTCGCAGCCTTGCGCGGCGCCCCGGCCATTGCCGCGGTCGCGTTGCTCGCGGCAGACGAGAGCGCGGCTGCCATCGCCGGCGACCTGCCCTGCCGCCTGCTCGCGGACGAGCGCTCCGGGGATCTGTGCGCGAGCCTGACGGCAGCCGCACGGCGGCTTGGCGCGGAGGGCGCCGCCACCATCCTCATCGTGCCGGGCGACCTGCCGGCGCTCACCGCCGGGGACGTCGACGCGCTGCTCGCGGCGCACCGCGGCGGCGTGACCGTGGCGGTGGCGGCGCGCGACGGCGGCACCAACGGGCTCGCGCTGACGCCGCCCGGCGCGATTCCCTGCCTTTTCGGACCGGACAGCGCCGCGCGGCACCTCGCCGCGGCGCGCGAGCGGGGCCTCGTTGCCACGCGGCTTGCGCTGCCGGGCTTTGCGCGCGACATCGACACCGTGGATGATGTGCGCTGGTTGTGTGAACAGGCCACGGGCGCAGCAGCCCGCGAGTACCTCGGCCGCAGCGGCATCTGCGCCCGGGTGCTGGCGCGGCGCGAAACCCGCAGCGCGTGAATCCGGCATGAACGACTGGCGCTCATTGTCCCGCGATGAGATCCTCGCCCGCGCCGAGGCGCTCGGTTTATCCGGGCTGCTGGCGGCCGCGGCCGCGTTGCGCGACACAGGCCACGGCGCCGTCGTGTCCTACTCCCGCAAGGTGTTCATCCCGCTCACTGAACTCTGCCGCGACGTCTGCCATTACTGCACCTACGCGAAGACGCCGCGCCGGCTGCGCCGCGCCTACCTCGCGCCGGAGGAGGTGCTCGCGATCGCCCGCGCCGGACGCGCGGCCGGCTGCCACGAGGCGTTGTTCACGCTCGGCGACAAGCCGGAGCTGCGGTACCGGGCGGCGCGCGACGCGCTCGCGGCACTCGGTTACTCCTCGACGCTCGCCTACCTGCGGGCGATGGCGGAACTCGTGTTGCGCGAGACGGGACTCCTGCCGCACCTGAACCCCGGCGTGCTCGCGCCGGACGACTACCGCAGCCTGCGCGCCGTGGCGCCCTCGATGGGCATCATGCTGGAGTCCGCGGCCGCGCGGCTCGCCGCGCGCGGCGGGCCGCACTTCGGCTCGCCCGACAAGCAGCCGGCGGTGCGGTTGAAGGCGATCGCGGATGCCGGTGCCGCGGACGTCCCGCTCACCACGGGGCTGCTCATCGGCATCGGCGAGACGCGCGCCGAGCGCATCGAGAGCCTGCTCGCCCTGCGCGAGATCCACGCGCGCCACGGCCACATCCAGGAGCTGATCATCCAGAACTTCGTGCCGAAGCCCGGCACCCGCATGGCCGCCGTGCCTGCTCCGCCGTTCGAGGAGCTGCTGTGGACGATCGCGGTCGCGCGCCTGGTGTTCGGGCCGGAGATGAACCTGCAGGCGCCGCCGAACCTCAACGAAGGCCGCCTCGGCGAACTGGTCGCGGCCGGCATCAACGACTGGGGCGGCGTCTCCCCGGTCACGCCCGATCACGTCAACCCCGAATCACCGTGGCCGCACATCGCCGACCTCGCGGCACAGACGGCCGCGGCGGGCAAGATGCTGGTCGAGCGGCTCACGATCTACCCCGCCTACGTGCGCGCGCGCGAGCGCTGGCTCGACTCCGCGCTGGTCAGGCCGGTGCTCGCGGTTGCCGATGCCGAGGGCTACGCCCGCGACGATGACTGGTCGGCCGGGCATGCCGCGGCCCGACCGCCGCCGGCGACGCGCACCACACCGTCGTTTACGGATCGTGCGCTGACGGGCCTCGTGAGCCGCGCGAGAGCCGGCGAGCGGCTCACCGAGGACGAGATCACGCGGCTGTTCGCTGCGCGCGGCGGCGATGTCGAGCAGGTCTGCGCGGCCGCCGATGGGCTGCGCCGCGAGGTCTGCGGCGAGACGGTGACCTACGTCGTCAACCGCAACATCAACTACACCAATCTCTGCAGCTACAAGTGCCAGTTCTGCGCCTTCGCGAAGGGCCGCACCGACGAAGACCTGCGCGGCGCGCCCTACGTGCTGGACCTCGCGGAAATCGCGCGGCGGGCGGCCGAAGCCTGGGCGCGCGGCGCCACCGAGGTGTGCCTGCAGGGCGGCATTCATCCCGCGTTCACGGGGCAGACCTACCTCGACGTGCTGCGCACGGTGAAGGAGGCGGTGCCGGAGATGCACGTGCACGCCTTCTCGCCGCTCGAGGTCACCCAGGGCGCGCGCACGCTCGGGCTTTCGATCGAGACGTTCCTGCGCCAGCTCAAGGACGCCGGCCTCGGCAGCCTGCCCGGCACGGCCGCGGAAATCCTCGACGACTCGGTGCGCCGCCTGATCTGCCCGGACAAGGTCAATACGGTGCAGTGGCTGAACGTGGTCGCGACCGCGCATCGGCTCGGCCTGCCCACGACCGCCACCATCATGTTCGGGCACCTCGAGGAACCGCGGCACTGGTCGCGGCACCTGCTCGCGCTGCGCGACCTGCAGCAGCAGACCGGCGGCTTCACCGAGTTCGTGCCCCTGCCCTTCGTGCACATGGAGGCGCCGCTCTACCGCCGCGGCCGCGCGCGACCGGGCCCGACCTGGCGCGAGGCGCGGCTGATGCACGCGGTTGCGCGCCTGGTGCTGCACCCGTATTTCGCCAACATCCAGGCCTCGTGGACCAAGCTCGGCACGGAAGGGGCCGCCATCTGCCTGGCGTCGGGCGCGAACGATCTCGGTGGCACGCTGATGAACGAGTCGATCTCGCGCGCCGCTGGCGCTGCGCACGGCCAGGAACTGCCGCCGGAGGAGATGGACGCGCTGATCGCCGGCCTCGGCCGCGAGGCCCGGCACCGCACCACGCTCTACCGCGACGTGTCGGCCGACCGCGTCCGCCAGTCCTACGGCGCGCCGGCGCTCACCGCCATGCAGTTCCGCGCAGCGCGCGATTACAAGGCGGCGTCGTAAGGAAAACCGAGTTGAACGCGAAACGTAACCCCAAGCCCGCAACGGCCGAGCCCCACGTCCACGGCCCCGACTGCGACCACGACCACGATCATCACCACGAGCCGGCCACGCCTTACCGGCGCGAGGAACCGAAGCTCGGCCGCAACGACCCCTGCTTCTGCGGCAGCGGCCGGAAATACAAGAAGTGCCACGGCGCCGCCGGTTGAGTGCTGCGCGTCTCCTCCACCGTCCGCATTCCCGAGCACGAGATCGCCCTCAGCCCGATCCGGGCCCAGGGCGCCGGCGGCCAGAACGTCAACAAGGTCGCGAGCGCCGTGCACCTGCGCTTCGACGTGCGCGCCTCCTCGCTGCCGGCGACGGTGAAGGAGCGCCTCCTCGCGCTCCCCGACCGGCGCATCACGGCAGATGGCGTCGTCGTGATCAAGGCGCAGCGCCACCGCACGCAGGAGAAGAATCGCGACGAGGCGCTCGCGCGGCTCACGGAACTCATCCGATCGGCGCTCGTCACGCGCAGGCCGCGCCAGGCCACCCGGCCCACGCGGGCCTCGAAGGAACGCCGCATCGAGAGCAAGAAAAAGGCTGCGCGCACCAAGGCGCTGCGCGCGAGGATCAGCGCGGAAGACTGACAGGCCGGGCAGATGACGAAACACACGACGCAACCGGAATCGAACAAACGGCTCGTTCGCCGCTTCTACGAGGAAGTCGTGAACACGGGCAATGTCAGCCTGCTCGAAAGCCTGGTGTCCCCGGCGTACTGCGAAGTGGTGGATGGCACGAGAAACCTCGTCGGCATCGAGGGCGCCACGGCCCATATTCTCGGCGTCCGGCAGACCTATCCGGACCTGCGCATCACCATCGACCGGCAGATCGCCGAGGGCGAGTTGGTGGCGTCATGCATCACCGCGGTCGGCACTCACAGCGGTGAGTGGCTGGGGATCGCACCGACCGGCAAACCCGTGGTGTTCACCGGCGTGAACGTCGACCGGGTCGTCGACGGCCGCATCGTCGAGCATGGGGGCGCGGCGAACCTGCTCGGCCCCCTGCTGGAAATCGGAGCCGTCAGGGTCGTGGGTGTCGAAGACTAGCGGGAACGATTTCACACGTCTCGGGAGGAACCGCTCGATGCAGAACTTCGTCTCAGCCACCGTTCTTCTGATCGCCGGCCTCGTGGCTGGCGCGCCCCCGGTACGCGCTGCCGGGCCGGATGCCTCGTCGCACGAGCTCGGTCTGTCGCCCGGCGTGCTCGGGCTGCTGCGGGCGGAAATGCTCGAGATCGCCAGCGGCGTCCAGGGCATGGCCCTGTCGCTCGCGACCGCCGACTGGCAGGCCATCGCACAGACCGGCGAGCGAATCCGCGCGAGCTACGTCATGGAAAAGTCGCTGACGGCCGCACAGGCCGAGGAGCTCGAGCGCAAGCTCCCGGCGCGGTTCCGGCAACTGGACGCGGAATTCCACCGGCGGGCGGAAAAGCTCACCGCGGCCGCGCGGGCCGCTGACGCCGAGCTCGTCGTCTACCACTACTCGCGCCTGATGGAGGGCTGCATCGAGTGTCACACGGCGTACGCCACGACGCGTTTTCCGGCGTTCTCGCCCGCACCGCCGCGGGAGCACCGGCACTGAACGTATAGTCGGCACACGATAGGGCACCCGTGCGAGGGCGATAACGCTTCAGCCGGATGCAGGCACGGACTTTCTGCAGCAGCCGGGAGGATGGCACGGCATGACTACTACGCGGGGTTTCCGCTTTTCTTTTATCCGCGGCATCGCGTTGATGCGAGGGGTATTTCTACCCCTTCCATCCAGATAGTCCGGATGCCATCCGGAATTTACTCCGCCTAGATAAAGTTAGGCCACTGATGCCGACCGACTGGCTCTTCCACTGGATGACGCGGCCAAGCGGCTTGGTAGTGCTAGTTGCTGCCATCGCGCTGCCTTTTGCTATCTGGGCTGTACTGCTTGGCAAAGCACGGCCCGCGGTGGGCTACAAACCCCTCGCGCTTGCATATCTGCTGGCGGCGGTAGGCCTTCTCCTCATGAACTTCGGTTCTTCGTATATTGAGTTCAGCTCACGAGTCACCACCAACGTCCTTCCGGAGCACCAGCGCTGGTCCACGGTTCCTGGTTGGACCGTCTACACGTTCGTGCTGTCTTTGGTAGTCGCGCTCCCGCTCCTTGGGCTGCTTGGCGTTCCCGCTGCCGCTCTCTTGCTTCGGGCACGGCGCCTTTCACCTGCCATAGCGGCTTGTGGTTTGGTCGGGCTTTGGTTGCTCCTTTCCACCCTTGCATGGGTGTTTCCCAGCAATGAGTGGCATCGCACGCACCGCTTCGAGTCGTTCCTTTCTTTCCTCTCTAGCTTTGCGCGGCCAATCGCTTTCGTTGGCATCCCGTTCCTCGGCGGCATCTATGCTGGTTCACGTAGCTACCGCGCTGAGGCCTAACCCGTCGTTGCACCCGACGTGCTACGGCTGGCGTCGCCAGCCTCCGTCCGCGGGTGAACTCCAACGTTAGAACGCCGCCGTCGCAAGCGCCACGAAATCTGGCTATAATGTGGCCAGAATGCGCTACACCATCATTCTGGCCCCGGAGGCGGTTGAAGACCTGGCGCATCTGAAGGCTGCGAGCCGCACCTCAGTAAAGGCCGCACTTGAAGTCCATCTTCGCAATGAGCCGAGCAAGATCAGCCGCAGCCGCATTAAGCGTTTACGCGGACTGTCGCGCCCGCAGTACCGGTTGAGAGTTGGCAACTTACGCGTGTTCTACGACGTCGTTGATGGCCAGGTTCAGGTTCTGGCCATCATTCCCAAATCGGAGACCTCAGCATGGCTAAATCAGTTCGGAAAAGCGCAGTAAAGTCGGTGCCTCTTGCTGAGGTCAAGGATGATCTGTCGCGCTACCTCAAGGAAGCGGCTAATCGGGAAATCGTCATCACCCGCCACGGCAAGCCAGCGGGTGTACTCATCGGCTTTAAGTCCGAGGATGAGTGGTTGGAGTATCGCCTCGAGAACGATCCACGCTTTCTGGAGCGAATCGCCCGGGCGAGGGCCAGCCTTCGCGCTGGCCGCGGAGTCCGCCTTGAAGACGTCAAACCATAGGAGCGACGTTCTAACTGGTCGCTGCACACGCACGTGCGCACGACCTCTGTGCTTGGCATGGCCTCACCGGTGAGCGCCGGTGGATCTTGGAGGGGACGCTTCCCTAAATAGGGTAGCGTCCCCTATGTCAACACCCCCACCACCCGCTCGCCGATGAGGCGGATGGATTCCGCCGGGTTGGCGTAGAGGCGCAGCGCGACACCGCCGAGTCCTTCATCGCGGAGTTCCTGCAGTTTCACGATCACCTTGTCGAGGCTGCGCGGCGTGGCGCAGAGCGTGACGTGGTCCACCAGCGCATCGAGCACGCGGTCGGGTACGCCCTCGACCACGTCGCTGCCGGCTGCAAAGGCCCGCGCGAAGGCCGCCCGGCTCGCCATGACGAGCTTGACGTCGGCAGGTGCGAGAAATTCCGCGAGCAGCCAGGGGCGGAATATGCCCCGCAGCAGCAGCCAGCGCTTCGCCTCGCGCCGCGCCTCCGCCTCGTCCGGATACACGTGCCAGGCGGTGAAGACGCTGGTCCAGAATGACGGGCGGCTCTTGCCGGCCGCCGCCAGGCCCGCATCGAGTGTCGCGATCACCTCGCGCGCCGGCCCCGGCGGCATGTCGCTCATCATGATGCCATCGGCGGCACCGGCCGCCATGCGCAGCATCTGCGGCTGACCGGCGCCGACGTAGATCGGTGGAACCGGCGCCTCGATCCAGCCGAGGCGACAGTTGCGCACCTTGTAGAGCTCGCCCTCGAAGTTCACCGTCTCACCGGTACCGGCACGTCGCATGATCTCGACGCACTCCCGCACCGCGCGCACCCGCCGCTGCGGAGCGAGCCCGAGCGCCTCCAGCGCCTCCCCGCCGCCGCCGATGACGATGCGCGCGCGGCCCTTTGCCAGTTCGTTCAGGGTGAAGAAGGCCGCAGCGATCTTGAACGGGTGAGTGTCGAAGGGATTGACCGCGATCGGACCGAGCGCGATCCGCGAAGTCGCCTGCGCCAGCACGGAAAGGTTGGTGAAGGGGTCGCGCGAGTCATTCAGGCTCGAGACCCACACCCCGCCGAGGCCGTGCTTCTCGGCGAGCTGGCCGAGCCTGGCGAGATCCTGCGCCTTCGCCCGGGTATCGAGAATGACGTCGATCTGCATGCGTCTCCTTCAGGCGATGAGCGCCCGCACCGCGGGGATGACCTCCGCGGCCAGCGCCTCGAGCTGCTCCTCGAAATCCCACAGCGGGTTGAGAATGATCGTACTCGCGCCGATCCGCGCGACCTTCGCCAGCCCCTCGGCCACCTGCGCGGCGCTGCCCCAGCAGCAGATGTCGGCGACGAAATCGGGGTTGCGCTGGATCTGCCATGGATAGCGCGCGGCGAAAAACTCGTCCAGCCGCCGCTTGGCGCGCTCGGCGTTGCCGTCGAGCGCGAGGTAGACGCGCTTTGACAGCGGCAGCGTCGCCGGGTCGCGCTTCGCCTCATCGAGGAAGCGGCTGATCTGCGCCACGAAGCCGGCGAAGTCCGCCGTGGTGTTGGGCCCGGCGCAGGTGTAGCCGTCGGCGTGGCGCACCGCGCGGCGCAGCGCATTCGGGTGCTGGCCACCGAACCAGAGCGGAACATGCGGCTTCTGCAGCGGCTTGGGCTCCATCGACACGTTCTTCAGCCGGTAGAACTCCCCGTCGAAGTCGGTGCGCTCGCGCGTCCACAGCGACTTCATCACCGCCACACCTTCGTTGAAGCGACGCACGGCGTCGCGGTTGCTGACCGAGTAGGTCTCGAAGAAGCCCGGCGCCGCGACGTGCCCGAGACCTATCCCTAAGATCACGCGGCCATTGCTCAGGTGATCGAGCGTTCACGCTATCTCCACCACGTGCACCGAGTTCCTTATCCTGAACACCACCCCCGAGACGCCGAGGCGCACCCGCGAG
>CAZFWB010000038.1:0-22254 GCA_964522655.1 uncultured Chromatiaceae bacterium
TGCGCAGCTTCCAGAATCACGCGATTCAGTGCGACGCATGGCATCTTCGCCTGTATGACCGGGGGCGACGCAGAGGCGTCCAGACGATCGACGAACTGCTCCTGTCTTCGCCCGACCACCGAGGCGCGACTGGCCCATTGCTGTTTCGCGCCGGGCTCTGCATCGATTTCGTCGGCGAAGAGCCGCTCGAGGTGGCGGCCGGCTCCTTCGATTCGTTGCACTTCAGGTTCGTTTCGGCGCCCGGTCTGCCGGTCGAGCATCCGCCGTACGACATCTGGTGCACCGCCGACGACGAGTTCATTTTCCTGAAGGGGGTCATCGGCGGGTACATGCAGACCCAGTACGAACTGACCGAACTGGTGCACAGCAAGGATTGATGGCACGCGCGCACCGGCCAGGGTGCCGGTGAGCACGGGGCTGCCGTGAGGTGAAAATTAAGTCTCAGCTGTTCAAGACGGATGTCTCGGACGCGGTGTCAGTCATGTAACGCCGGGGCATCCGGGAGCGCGCCAATATCGTCATCACTGACTCCGGAGCAGGCCGGCTTCCGTTGGAGTCGGCCGCGCTACGCTTTTGGCGCAACATATCGATTTTGCATAAAAATCAATAAATATTAATATGTTATATATTTGTCTTCATCCATATACTGATTAACCATCGGGCGTATCCGGACTTCTGCCCGGCTGTTGCGAACCGCCGGCCGCCGGGATGCCAGCGCAGTGAGACCGGACGTCGGCGGCGCAATGGCGCGCTTGGGCGCCATTTTGCGATCCGGTATGGTGCGCGAACCGCCGGGGACCGGTCGAGGAGTGTGTTGGTGCAGGGGCGAACGGGCTTCTACTACGGTTGGGTCATCGCCCTCGGCGCCGGCATCCTGTTGGTCGTTACCAACGGCATGACGCTCGGCGGCCTGTCCGTGTTCGACGAGGCGATTCTGGGCACACTGCAGGATTCCACGGGGCGCCATTCGATGCGCGGCGACCTCAATCTGCGCGCACTGATCACCTTCTGGGGCAGCGGAGCGCTCGCGCCGTTGGCTGGCGCGATTGCCGACCGGATTGGCGTTCGCCCATTGATGGTAGTGGGCCTTGCGCTGCTGGCCGGTGGCTACTTTTACTACGGAATGATCGCGAGTCTGGGAGAGATTTACGGCATACACGCCGCATTTGCATTGTCTCTCGCCACCTGCGGCCTGGTGGTCAACGTGATGCTGGTGTCGAAGTGGTTCGTGCGCAATCGTGGTTTCGCAATCGGCATTGCACTGGCCGGAACGAGTCTTGGCAACGCGATGCTTGCCCCGATGAACGCCTGGCTGATCGAGCTGGTGGGATGGCGGACGGCGTTTCAATGGACTGCGGCCATACCGATTGTGATGATCCCGCTGGTCCTGTTCGTGCTGCGTGAGCGCCCAGCCGACATTGGAAGAGAATTGCCGGCAGCACGGACTGAACCCATCGCGGCAGTCGAATCCGATGGCATGAGTTATGGCGACGCCTTGCGAACCGCCAATTTCTGGATACTTGCGCTGATTGCCATGTGTACCTTTTATTCGATATTGGGGATGACCACGCATGTCTACCTGCACATGCGCGATGCGGGCTTTAAGCCGCAGATGGCAGCGTTTGGCCAGACGGTCATGTTTGCGACCGGACTCCTGGCCAAGATCGGCAGCGGTCTGCTCGCCGACAAGTTCGGCCGCAGACCGATCTTCATAGGGACCCTGTCATTTATGTGCGTCGGGGCATGGCTGATACCGGGGGCGAGCGAGAATGTGGTATGGCTGGCTCTGCTCCTGTTCGGTCTCGGTTGGGGCGGTTTGTACACACTCCTGCAACTCCTGGCAGCGGACTACTTCGGCGTGCGGCATCTCGGCAAGATCCTCGGCACGATTACGGTTCTTGACACGTTCGGGGGAGGGCTCGGGCCGTTCGTGACCGGGGTCCTGTATGACCGTTTCGGCTCCTATACAGTCCCGTTTACCATGATCGCGATCCTCGTAACCGTCGCGCTGCTGCTCTCTACGCTTTATCGGACACGGCCCGCAGCCGGGATCTCATGACGCCGGCGGGCGAAGTTGGTGGGCCAGGCGGCGTATTTTTTTGATGACTGTTGGTAAATATCTTGGGCCATGACCCGCTATGAACCTACGCGTTAAACCCAGCGATTCGCTTCGCGGAGTCCGTTATGAGATTCGCGGCAAGCTTGCCAATCATGCGCACGAGATGCAGCGCCGCGGCCATGAAATCATCGCTCTGAACATCGGCAACCCCGGGCTGTTCGGGTTCCGCACGCCGGAAACGATGCGCCTGGCGATGATCGAGAACCTGCAGGCGAGCGAGGGCTATTGCCATCAGAAGGGAATATTCCCCGCGCGCGAGGCAGTGGTACTGCAGCAACAGGAGCGCGGTGTTGCGGGGGTCACCGCTGACCACGTTTTCATGGGTAACGGCGTCAGCGAGCTGATTGACCTTACTTTGCGCGCGCTGCTGGATCCGGGTGACGAAGTGCTGGTCCCCAGCCCTGATTACCCGCTCTGGACCGCGAGCGTAACTCTGAACTGTGGCAAGCCGGTGCATTATCCTTGTCCGCCACAGCTCCGGTTCCAGCCTGACATCGACGCGATTGCGAGGCTGATCACGTCGCGAACCCGCGCGATCGTGGTGATCAATCCGAACAACCCTACCGGAGCCGTTTACCCTCGATCGACGCTCGAAGCGATCGCCGGTCTGGCCGAAAAGCACGGTCTCGTCGTTTTCAGCGACGAGATCTACGACCAGATGACCTATGGCAGCGCCGTTTCGATTCCCATGGCGACGCTGGTGAACGATACGCTATGCGCAACTTTCAGCGGACTGTCCAAGGTATACCGGGCTTGCGGATTTCGGGTCGGGTGGGTGGTCTTTTCCGGCAACCGCGAAGAAGCGCAACCTTATCTCGACGCGCTCGACCTGCTGGCATCACTGCGACTGTGCAGCAACGTGCCCGGCCAGTGGGCAGTGCAGACGGCGCTTGGTGGCTTCCAGAGCATTCGGGAGCTGGTATCGCCCGGTGGACGCCTGTTCGAGTCGCGTCAGGCGCTGATCGACGGCGTCGCTGCCAGCCGCTATCTGCGCATGGTGCCACCGGAGGGAGCAATGTACGCATTCATCGGGGTAGATCCGGATGCGCTGCCGGGTTTCGACGATCAGGAATTTGCTCTGGAGCTCCTGGAGAAGCGCCACGTGCTGGTCGCGCCCGGAACCAGCTTCAATACGCTTTACAACAACCATTTCCGGGTCACGAACCTTCCGGATGCAGGCACCCTCGCCGAAGTTTTTCGCCGGATGGAGGACGTGCTCGACGGGCTGGCAACGAGACGAACCGCGGGAGCGGCGAAGAGCAGCGCCTGAATCGGCGCTACGCCGGGCCATGAAGGACGTGCTGCCCGCCCTGGCCGAAGGGCTGCTGGTGGTGACGGCCAACAAGCGCCTGGCCCGAACCCTACTTCTTGCTTTCAATCGCCGTCAGCAGGCTGCGGGCCTTCGCGCATGGCGACGGCCTGCGGTCCTCACCTGGCATGCCTGGATCGAACAGCTCTGCTCGGAGTCCGTTCTTGCAGGCGGCTCTGCCAGCGGGCAAGCCCTGCTGACTCCTGCCCAAATGGCAGCGGCATGGCGCCGGATCGTCATGGACGGCTCCCTCGCGGCTCTGCCCGGTAGTGACGCCCCCGTCGCCGACCTCGCGATGAGAACCTGGCGAACCTGCCAGGAATGGCGAGTGAGCGACGAGGACCTCAGGGTTGCGGCGGATTCATCCGATGCGCTCACTTTCGCCGCCTGGGCCGCTGAGTATCGCAGGACATGCGCCCGCATGGGTTGGCTCGACGCGGGGATGCTGCCCGGCACTCTCGCGACCGACCTGCGACGAGGCCTGATACGAAGCCCCGCTGCGGTGAGGCTTGTCGGATTCGAGGAGTGGACGCCGTTGCAACGCGAGTTTCTGCGCGTGATTGCCAGCTCGGGTTGCGACGTCCGCGAGGAGCCGGCCCCGCGGGTCCGCGGAGCGCAGGCGCGGACGCTCGCGTGCCACGACGAAATCGAGGAACTCGAGCGTGCTGCCCGATGGGCCCGCCTACGACGCGAGCGCGACGCGCACGCGAGCGTTGCCGTAATCGTGCCCGATCTCGCGGGACGGCTCCCGCAGGTTCGCCGCACCTTTCTCGACATCTTCGCCCCCGACTGGCGGCTCAGGCCAGATGACTCAATGCCGGTCAATTTCTCGCTGGGCCGGCCATTGACATCGGCAGGACTGGTGCATGCTGCGCTGCTGATGCTTCGCGCGCTCGGCGGCAGCCTCGACTACCGCGATGCCGGGCAGCTGCTGCGAAGCCCTTACCTGGGCGGAAGCGGAGCGGAAAGTGCGGCCAGGGCCAGCCTGGATCTCTCCTTCCGGGAACGGCCCGGGACACAGGTTCGGATGGCAGACCTCGCCCTGAGTGCGGACCGCAACGCTATGCCGTTGCTTGCCGGGCGCTTACAGCAGTTCCTCGGGATCTCGTCGTCGCTGCCGCGAATGCAGCTACCGAGCCGCTGGGCGGAGAGCTTCAGCGCGGCAATCCATGCATTGGGGTGGCCCGGGGAGCGAACGCTCGGCAGCGACGATTTCCAGGCGGCGGTGGCGTGGCGGGAACAACTCGACCACATGGGGGCGTGTGACCGGATCACCGGTGAAATCGGGCGCGAGACCGCCCTGGAACTGTTGAGTAACACGACACGGCAAAGGGTTTTCCAGCCCTCGGGAGACGACGCCGCGGTGCAGGTGATGGGCCTGCTGGAGGCGGTCGGGCACCAATTCGACGCGCTATGGGTCTGCGGCCTGACCAGCGACAATTGGCCTCCAGCCAGCCGGCCGGATCCGCTATTGCCGATCTCCCTGCAGCGGCGTTTGCACATGCCCGCCGCGTCCGCGCCCGCCGTCCGCGAGCGCGCCGAGCGATTGTTGCGCTGGATCGAATCGAGCGCGCCGGAGGTCATCCTCAGCTGGCCCGAATTTCGTGGCGACGAGCCCATTTCTCAGACCCCGCTGGTCGCGCACATGCCGCGCCTCGTTCCCGGCATGCTGCCCCTGTGGGACCGCCCGACTCGGCACCAGGCGCTGGTGCGGGCTCGACAGACCGAGGCCGTCACGGACGATGTCCCGCCCCCCCTTGGTCCGGGCAGGCGGCCGCTGCGTGGGGGAATCGCCCTGCTGGAACGGCAGGCGCGCTGCCCGGCGCGGGCCTTTCTGGAGTTCCGTCTCGGAGCGCGCGAAATGCGCGCCCCGTCGGCGGGACTCGACGCCGCAGCGCGTGGCTCAGTCACTCATGCAATCCTGCAGGAGCTCTTCCGTCGCATCCCCGACCAGCACCACCTGCAACGTCTCGGTGACGAGCAACAAGGCCGCCTTCTCGACGAACTCATCAGCAGGGAGCTCGGCGTTTTTGCGACATCCGGAGATCCTTTCGTTCGAGCCCTCGCGCGCGAGGAGCGCGCGCGGCTCAAGATCCTGTTGTCCGAGCTGTTGCAACTGGAGCGCGAGAGACGGCCGTTCAGGGTCATCGGAACGGAACAGGTCCTTACCGGCTTCAGAGCCCCGGCCTCCGTGCGATCGCTGCACCTTACGCTGCGCATAGATCGTATCGACGAATCCGAGGACGGCAGGCGCCTGGTGATTGACTACAAGACCGGGCGTCAACTTGCGTCCCCGGGCGATCTGCGTGGTCCGCGACCGCATTCGCCGCAGCTGCCGATTTACGCGCTGGCAACCGAATCCGACGCGGTGGCGTTCCTTCACGTCAGCCGCGGGCGTATGGCCTGGCTCGGCGTAGGCACGGGTGGCTGGGGAATTGACGGCATCCTGAGCCCGGACAAGCTGACGAAAGTTCCCGAAGAAGACTGGAACACGTTGACAAACTCCTGGTGGACCGCGATCGATCGCCTGGCCGCGGAGTTCCTCGGCGGCGACTTTCGCGTCGATCGATGGAACCTCGACGAGGCGCGGGGGCAGTGGGCCATGGCCATCAGAGTTCACGAACTCGCAGACATGGACCCGGGTGCCCGGTGAGCGCCGCAAAGGCACTGCCGGACGAGAGGCAGCGGACCGAGGCCCTGGACCCGTCCCGTTCTTTCATCGTGCAGGCGCCCGCGGGATCTGGCAAGACAGAGTTGCTCATCCAGCGATTTCTGCGGCTTCTCGCCTGCGTGGACCAGCCAGAAGAGATATTGGCGGTCACATTTACCCGCAAAGCCGCCGGCGAGATGCGTAGTCGGGTGATCACTGCGCTGTGCGAAGCCGAGCAGCAGTCAGTTCCCGCCAAACCACACCTGCAACGATCCCGTGATCTGGCACGGGCTGTCCTGCAGGATGAGCAGCGGCGGGACTGGCAGCTGCACCGTCATCCGGCCCGCCTCAGTATCAGCACGATTGACGCGGTCAACGCATGGCTGGCCGGGCGAGCGCCACTGGCGACCGGCGCCAGCACTATGCGAAGGGTCAGCGAAACGCCCGAGACTCTGTATGAGGAGGCGGCGCGGGCCACGCTGGGGCATCTCGTGGGCCGCGGGGATGCGGCGCGAAATCTGGCTGCCGTCCTTCGTCATCTTGACAACGATACCGACCGCTTCGAGAGACTGATGGTCGCGATGCTGCCGCGACGCGACCAATGGCTCCGACAGGTACTGTCAGCGCGTGGAGACCGGCTCGAAATGGAGCAACCACTTCGCGAGCTCGCCCGACAGGCCCTCGAAAGGGCAGCAGCAGGCCTGGACCAGCATCTGCAGACCGAGCTTACGGCATTGTTGTCTTTCGCGGCTTCCCGGCTGCGTGCGGACGGGCGCGAATCTTCCCTGAGCGCATGGGCCGGACAAGTGGCGTTTCCCCGGCCGGAACCGGACGAGATCCATTTGTGGCGTTCGCTTTCCCATGCACTTCTGACCGCCAACGGCAACGATTGGCGGCGCAAGGTGGACGTACGGCTCGGATTCCCGCCACGAAGTGCCGAGAAGGCGCGCATGGAAGAGCTTCTGGCGGATCTCTCGCCACACACCGATTTACGCGAGGCTCTCGCCGAACTGCGCTTCATCGCCGCTATCTGTTATACCGATGAGCAATGGGCGATGCTGCAGGCGCTGCTGGAGGTTCTGAAACTGGCAGCGGCAGAACTCAAGCTCGTGTTCGCTGCACGCGCCCAAACCGATTTCGCCGAGATCTCGGCCGATGCCCTGGGCGCACTGGGCGATGCCACCGAGCCTACCGAGCTCGGCCTGGTCCTGGATCACCGCATCACACATATCCTGGTGGACGAGTTTCAGGATACATCGCTGTCGCAGTTCCGATTGCTCCAACAGCTGACCGCCGGCTGGGAGCATGGCGACGGGCGAACCATATTTCTGGTCGGCGACCCGATGCAGTCCATATACCGCTTCAGGGAGGCCGAGGTGGGGCTCTTCATGGAGGTGCGGGACCAAGGGGTTGGCGACCTGCGACCCTCGTTCCTGCAACTCAAGGCCAACTTTCGCTCGGATCCCCCCATCGTCGACTGGGTTAACGCGGTCTTCAACCGGATATTTCCGGTGCGGGATGATGCCGGCACCGGCGGTGTCCGGTTTGCATCGAGCCTGGCGCTGCGGACCACGGAGGGCGATGAGACCGCCGGAGTCACCGTGCACTGGTTGCCGAGCGACGATGAGGAAACGGAAGCTGATCGCGTATTAGCAATAGTCCGGAAGACGTTGACTCGGTGGCCGGAGGAGGGCGTATGCATTCTGGTGCGGAGCCGTGGGCACGCCAGCCACATCATCGCAAAGTTGCGAGACGCAGGCCTGGAGTTCGTTGCGCCTGAGATTGAGAATCTCGAGCAATCGAGCGTAGCGCAGGACCTGCTGGCCCTGACGCGGGCGCTACTGCATCCGGCCGACCGCCTGGCCTGGATCGGCGTGCTGCGCGCGCCATGGTCCGCCCTTTCTCTGCAGGATCTCGATGCGCTCCTCGGCGGCGACGGGTCGCGCCCGGTGCCGGAAATCCTTCGTGATCATGCCACTGTTCGAGGCTGTCTGAGCGAGGCAGGGCAGGTGGCCGTGGAGCGGTTGGTGGCGGTGGTCGAGCGCGCCGAGACCGCCCGGGGCCGTTGCCCGCTTCGGGACCTTGTCGAAGCGGTCTGGCTGGACCTGTCAGGGCCGGCAACAATCCGCGACGAGGCCGAGATGGAATCAGCCGAGTCTTTTCTGCAGATACTCGAGTCGGCGGATTCTGGTGGCGACTGTCGCGACCTGCTGGCACTCGGCAGCCAGATGACCAGACGTCGTGGGTCGCTCGGCAGTGGGAATCCCGGTGTGCAGGTCATGACCATGCACAAGGCCAAAGGTCTCGAATTCGATACAGTGATTCTACCCGGGCTCGCACGCACCACTCGCAAAAACGATCCGCCGCTGCTTGCCTGGCAGGATGTGATCATGGACGAAAGGGGCCCGGCCGGCGTTCTGGCGCCGATTTCTGCGACCGGGGGCGACGACGATCCGTTGTACCGGTACCTGATGAGACTCGAGCGCCGCAAGCAGGCTTCTGAAACGGCCCGGCTGCTCTACGTCGCCTGTACCCGCGCCCGCAGGCGGCTGCACCTCATGGGCCAGATCCAGACTCTGCCGGAACATTCAAGGCACGCACCGCGGATTCGGAAACCAACCAGCGGATCCCTGCTGGAACACCTCTGGCCGGTCCTGGCCGACGAGGCTATCGCGCATGCGGGCGCCCTCCGATCCCACAGTAGCTCTGCCGAGGAGACGAGGCGGAGCTGGCTTCAACCGAGGATACGTCGGTTGCCGCTGAACTGGCGCCCGCCGGCGCCGCCCGAACCGCTGTCGTTTACCGGCTCATCGATGCCCGAGGGACCGGATGGGCTCAGCTACGAATGGGCAAGTAACTGGGCAATGTGCGCTGGCTCCGTGGTGCATCGCTGGCTGAAGTTCATCGCCGAACAAGGCATCGAGAACTTTCACGCAGCGGCGATTGAAAAGCTCCGTCCGGTTTTCAGCGCCCAGCTGGCTGGTCTCGGCACGGCCTCCACGGAACTCGAACGAGCCACCGACCGTGTAGTCCACGCCCTCACCGGCGTACTCGGCGATGCCAAGGGTCGCTGGGTGCTGTCGGCCGAGCACGCTGAGGCGGAATGCGAACTTGCCGTGACAGTATGCAGTGGCAGCCAGTTCAGAAATCTCGTAATCGACCGGACTTTTGTCGGCGCGGACGGAACTCGATGGCTGATCGACTACAAGACGAGCGCGCACGAGGGCGGCGACCTCGGCGCGTTTCTGCAGGCCGAAGCGACCCGGTATCGCGAGCAACTGTGCGAGTATCGCGAGGCACTGGCGGCAATCTGGAGCGAGCCGATCAGATCGGCGCTGTATTTTCCGGTGCTGCGGGAACTGCTCGAGCTGTAGTCCATGCCCGTCCAACGGGCATGTCTCATCACAATGAGCCCGAAAAGGACAGCTCGGTGCTGCCGTCGCTGGTTCTGGGGCCGAGCACTCCGAGAGCGCTCACCACGCCCGGAGGAGCCCCCGGCCGGCTTTTCGCGCGACCAGTGAACGTGAACGACCCAGACGGAACAACGACCAGCCGCCCGTTGACCTCAACCGGACCGCCGATGTCAGCGACAGTTGCTTCGATCCGACCGTCGTCTTCTATGGGATCGCTGTCGACACTGGCCACGAACGCAGCGAGATCAGATCCGGTCTGCGCCTCACCGGTTGGCCCGAGTGGAACGTCGAGCACGTTGGCGACGCCCACGATTCGCGATGGCCAAGCGTCGCGAAACTCGATGGTCTCGATTTGAATCTCCGCGCGGCCGTCCAGCGCAGTCAGTGCCGGCACCAGAGCCTGCAGGCTTCTCAGGCGTCCCTGGTAGCGGCACGAATTGCAGGCCACTGATCCTGTGACAGCTATGGAGAGATCTCCTTCAGCGTTACCGTCACCGAGCGACGTCCTCACATGCCCGGCCAGCCGGCCGAGCAGGAGGGCAGGAGGAAACAATCTCCAGCTGGTTTCCCCCAGGCGGGCGCCTCCAACTCCGACACTCAGTGCAGAGCCTCGCCAGATAGTGCCCGCGATACCGTTGAACCTAACGGTATCCGGGGTCAGCCAGTCCAGAGCCACGGACGCCGGGAGGCTGCCGGCCAGGGTGACGAGAAAGGCCACGAGTCCGCACGCAGCCAATCTTACGTTCGGCCTCACGCCGGTCAACCGGGAGCAGCCCGCGTCAATTGCAGGCTGGCATTCACACGACCGGTTGCGGCCGGGTCGGCGCTTAGTGATGTCACTCCGACACCATGACCGGACTGCATCTCGACCAGCCAGCCGATGAATTCATCAAACGGAACGCTCTCGAAGCGCAGACGTATGCTGGCAGGTCCATCCGGCTCATTGCGCTTGAGGTATCCACCCAGTCCGCGCGCGCGCAAGGTGCGATCAATCAGCACGACCAATGACTCACCGCTCGACTGGCTGGCGGTAGCGGTGCCGGCACCGACCTGTCCGAAACGAGCCGCCACGCGCTCGATGTCCGCAAGTATGGACTGCTTGTCGAGGAGTTGCTCGTTGAGCCTGCGGTGGCTGGCCGCAAGGGGCCGCAACAACCCGATCGTGAGCATAGCGAGCAGGAGCAGCCCCCCGGCCGCTGCGACCAGCAGCCTCTCGCGAGGTGCGAGTGTTTCGAACCAGCGCGCGATTGGCATGACTCAGCCTCCCGCCCGTGAGATCTGCAAGCGCCCGACAACCTCGCTACCCGAGGCATTCGCCGACTGAATCTCGGCCTTCAGGCTGCCCGCTGAGGTAATGCTCTGCTGAATGCGGTCGAGAACCTCGACCGTCGGAGCACGCACCCGCAGCTCCACGGTCCCGGCACGATAGTTGATCGCCTCTATACGGCTGTCGGCGCTTCCCTTCATCGCCTGAGCCACTACATCGAGTGCATCCAGGAAGTCGCGCGACGCGCCACTGTCGCGCTCACCGAGCTGGCGAAGGCGGCCCGACAACTGTGCCCTGGCATCCTGGATCGGCCCAACATCCGGGAAAACATAGTGAAAAGCCTGGTCGATGGTGGCGTCGAGCGCCGCAACCCGCTGCCGAAGCCGATTGATCTCGGCAAACTGCAGCGCCAGTGCCAGACCCGCCAGCGACACCAAGAGTGCGGCCGTCATGCGCCAGGCCGGCCAATAGGAAGAGAAAGCGGAACGCTCCGCGTAATTGCCCTGTAGCAGATTGATGCCCGGCGTCGTAACGATCTGGGCCGCGAGTCGCGGCAGCGCACCCTCGGTCAGGCGGCGCAGATCAATTGATTCGAGCTGCGGCCGGAGGCGCTCGAAAACTTCGCCGTGACTGTCGAGCAACGCGGGGGTTGCATACACGACGAGGTGCGGCAGGCCGTTCCCATCGACGCCGGAATCTTTCCGGCGCGCTACCCACAGGCTCAATATCGCCCCGCACACATCCGCATCCATGGCGGTCAGAGTGCCGTCCGGCTCCGAAAGCACCGCCCCGTGTTCGTCCAGCAACAGCGTGACAGTATTTGGCGTGCTCCCGATTGCTTCTGCATCAGCATACATGCGGTACGGTCGAAGTCCCGCGGCTATCAGGCGCTGTAACCAGGAGTCCATGGTCTCCCGACGCACCACAGCGACAGCCACCTTGCCCCCCTCGGAGCGGGCGCCGGCCGCAAAGTGAAGTTCGTCAACATCCTCCGCGACCTGCTCCTCGAGCGCGAAGGGCAGCGCCTGGAGCAACCTGGCGCCACTCCTGAGCGGCGCGTCCGCGGTCATCCGCACGACGTGCAGCGATGGAACGAGCACGATCAACTGACGCCCATCGGCCGCAGGTTTCGCTTCCTCCAGCGAGCCGCTTGCCGCCGGTCCCAGAAGCGCCCCCGTCTGGTCGACAGCGATCCACTTCGCCGGATCGCCCGGCTGTATGCCAAGCCGCATCACAAGGAACTCAGCCATTCTCGTCGGCAACCTCGGCATCGTCCGTGGGCGCGTCTGTACGGTCGCCGGCCGGGACCAGTTCGACCACATCGAAATTTCGAAGGCGCACTGCGACGCTTTGTCCCGCCCGCTCCAGAAGACTGTACATGGCGAGCCGGTTACTGCCAATGAAGACCGTTCCCTGCAGCGCAAAGTAGCTGCTCGTCACGCCGAGATAAGGCTGCATCGCTGCGTCGACATACTCCTGGAAGAACGTCAGATCTTCGAACGGCTCCCGGACCCTGTCTGTGACCCACTGCTCGACATTTGACTGACTGACATTCTCGCCGAGAGACTGCAGAACGGCAGGGGTCGCCGTGTTGACGTTGATGGTGGTCGGTCCCGCGCCAATCGGCAGTGCCGCGAGGTGCGGCGAGAGCAGTTCAAAGACGTCAGGCTCCACCCCACGCACCGCGCGCAATTCCGATACGCTGGTGAACCAGAAGTTGGCTGCACGGTAGGGCGGGACAAGGCCCGTATAGGCGTCGTCCTCGGCCCCGGTGAATTCGGCAGTCGTATCGGGATCGATCCAGTCGACAACAGCGTCGGCCAGCGCGGGGTCCAGGTCAAGCGCCACGAGCAGCCGCTGGAACTGCTGATACGCCAGGTCGTCGCGCGAGCCGTCCCGGCGGAGCAGGTTATTGAGGTTGAAACGACCCTGGAGATCGACGATGCCACCGGTCATTCCACCCTGGTCGAGATCGAATGATGTGGGCTGCGCCCAGTCCTCACCGAGCCAGTCGACCGGCTCCGCCGAGGCCCGCTCCAGGTCCTCGCGCAGCACCTTCACGGCCAGCGTCTCTGCGCCATAGGCGAACTGGCGCGCCTGGTCCCATGCAATGAGCCCCTCCGTCCGCCGCAGATCGAGGTTCGTCTGCCATACGAGTTCGACTGCCAGCACCGCTGCGATCGTTACCACGAGCAGCGCCGTGATCGCCGCAACCCCTCTCTGTCTCCCACGCATCGCATCCGCCATGCTCATCCTGCCACCTCCAGCATGCGCACGATTTCCCCCCAATCGTTGAGTTCGACGGTTATGGCAACCGCACGTGGAAGCCGGGCATCGATGCCGCCGGCCTGCGCCGGGGGCCACACGGTCTGCACCTCACCCTGGCCGTCAAGGAACTCGACGCGGAACTCGACGACACCATCCAGCAGAACCTCGCTGCGCGGCTCGTTGCTGAGGGTCACGTCCAATGCGGTCCAGTACTCACGAACCAACGAGTCGTCTTCGACGCGATAACGAACTCGTTGCAGCGTTCCTCGCGGCTGGCGCCAGAAAGGGTTTCGCCAGCCGTCCCGAGTCAGACAAACCAGTCCTTCAGAACGGCATTCCGCCATCAGCGGCGGCTCGACGTCCATGCCCAACTCGTCGCGCACGATCCGCGGATTCAATTGCGAGAAGTCCGCGGAAATTATCCGAACGGCGTGCTGAACCTGTTGCAAGCGCTGCAGCTGACGGCGGGAGATCTCCTGCTGGCCCAGCACGGCGTTGAGCCCGCCCATGGCCATCACACCAATAAGGCCGAAAATGGCCATCGCTACCAGCAATTCCAGCAGAGTGAAACCGCGCGACGCACCCTTGCCGGGGCCGTTGGACGCGATCACTTTCTCGCGTCCTCCGGCGTGATTTCAGGGACGGGGGGCGCAGACGAGTCGCCCGGTATGACGCCGGCAGCGTCCTGCGTGCCCGCGATGGGCCAACCCGTTCCCGGGAGCGTCGCGCCGGCACCGGACGGTGACTCCATGAAAAAGCCGGAGGCCGTAGCAACTGGTCGATCAGGATCGACGGCGAATGCAACCGAAACGTCGGCCCGCCGCATGTTTGCCACGGCAGTCTCTGAAAACTCGATTTCATAACGCCAGACAGTCCTGGCCATCTCGACTTCGTCGGACTCAGTGCCGGTGCCGGGAAACTCGCCGCTCAGCCGCCGCTCGGTCAGCAGATTCATGGCAACCCAATGCGCAATCGTCTTGTCGCGCAGGCGGGCCGCCGCGAGAGCGGACTGATTGAGCTGCCCGAACACCGCAATCAGGCCAAAGGCGATGATTGCCAGTGCAATAAGCACCTCGATGAGGGTAAATCCCTTTATTGCCTGGTTGCGTTCAGCGCTCATCGCGGATCACCTCAGTAGCGCCATTCTCCGCGACCCGGAGGGTTGCTCCACCGGCACCGATCGATTGCCGTACCCGCAGCTCGAACGGCGTGAATTCTCCGCTCGAAAGAATGAGCACCTGCGGTTCAGCACGGTCCGTCCGTGGGTCCTGCTCGTCGTTGCCGGGCCGCCGCGACGGCTCCTCGGGGGGTATCTCTTCGCTGAGGCTTACCAGCCGGCCCTCGATCGAGAGATCCACCACGGCTTCCGACGGAAAACGCCGGGGTGAGAAGGGGTCGCTGCCCTTGTCGAATGGCAACCAGCGACCGGTCGCGACGTCGTACGTGCTGAACTCATATTCCCTTGCATAAAAGGTGATGCCGAACTCCCGGCCCTGAAGCATGGACTCCTCGCCGGCAAGGCGGAGCAAATCCGCAATCCGCTGCAGTTCCTTGTCGACACCCCTGTCGCTCGTCGCCACCCCGACTGATAGGGTAGCCATCGCGGCGATGATGCCGACGATGAACATCACCACGAGCAGCTCGAGCAAGGTGAATCCCCGGCTCGGGAATCTCTTCACCGTCGCATCCCGCATTACTGAACGCGAGCAGCGTCGGGTAACTGGCAGAGGGCTACTCCTTCTCCCAGTTGCCTATGTCGGCATCAACTCCGTCGCCACCCTCGACGCCATCACGCCCCAGCGTGTACAGGTCGAGCTCGCCACGGCTTCCCGGATAAAGGTATATGTAGGGCCGATCCCAGGGATCTTTCGGCAGACGGTCGAGATACCCGCCCTCGGGCCACGCCACGCCGGGATCATTGGGCGGAGTCGTGAGAGCGGCCAAACCCTCTTCGGTGGTCGGATAGCGAAAGCGATCGAGTCTGTAGAGCTTCAGCGCACTCTCGATCGCCCGGATATCCTGCTTGACCTTGGTAATCTGGGCCTCGTCGATACGACTGATGACATTGGGCGCAATCAGTGCGGCAAGAATCCCGAGGATGACCACCACGACCATGATTTCGATCAGAGTGAAACCACGCGCCATGCACGGCGATCGCCAGAATCGTCGAAAAGTCATGTCTTCAAACCGCCTTGCGGAACGCGCCCGATGGCACCGGGTTGTCACAATCAGCTGAACCGATCCTGACGGCACACTTGCCGTACAACGCGTCCCTGCTGCAGAAATCCGTCAGATTGCCGGGCATTATACCAACATGCAATCAGCAGCCGATTATCAACCCGGTTCGCTGCGAACGATCTCACGGGTCGTTGCCGGCGCCATGCTGGTTATGATCGTCCTGCAGGCCACGCCCGAGGCTTTTCGCGCAGCACTGAGGTACGACCGGGCGGCGGTAATGGCTGGTGAATACTGGCGTATTCTGAGTGGTCACTTCCTGCACCTCGGCTGGCAACACCTCGGGCTCAATCTCGCCGGTCTCGGCCTGGGCACGTGGTTGTTCGGTTCCGACCGCAGCCCGCTGCAGTGGCTGTTGGCAACTCTGCTGTCCGCCCTGGCATGCGGTCTCGGCCTCTTGTGGTTCAGCCCTGCCGTAGGCTGGTGTGTGGGTCTCTCCGGTGTCCTTCACGGCCTGATGATTGTCGGATTCGGTGGCTGGATAATGGCCGGTGAGCGTCGCGCCTGGCTGTTTCTCGCACTGGTGGCAGCGAAGCTCTGGTGGGAGCAGGCCGGCGGCGATATGCCCTGGGCCGATGCATTGGCTGGGGGGCGCGTCGTCACGGATGCTCACCTGTGGGGTGCGGCCGGTGGGGCGCTGTTCCTCGGTGTCGAAACCGCGTGGCGTCATATTCGCGCATGGGTATAATCCGCGGCGCTGCATTGCGACCGGCAACGCGAGGATTCAGCAGCGCATGTCTCAGTGTTTCAGTCTCTCGGGCGAAGTAGCGCTGGTCACCGGCGCTTCGCGCGGCATCGGAGCAGCGATTGCGGACCGCCTTGCTTCCGCCGGCGCAACGGTGATCGGCACCGCGACCACCGAGGCCGGCGCCCGGGGCATCACAGATCGGATGAACCAGGGCGGTTACCGCGGACGCGGGCTGGTCCTCGACGTTTGCCAGTCCGACGCCATCGAAGCCATCCGCCAGGAAATCGAACTTGCCGAGGGAGCTGTCAGGATACTTGTGAACAATGCCGGGATCACCCGCGACAACCTGGTCATGCGCATGAAAGACGAGGAGTGGAGCGCGGTGATCGCCACCAACCTGACGGCGGCGTTCCAGCTCAGTCGTGCATTCCTCAGGGGGATGCTCAAAGCCCGGCACGGCAGGGTGATCAATATCGCGTCGGTCGTCGGCGTCATGGGCAACGCGGGCCAGGCGAATTACGCCGCTGCCAAGGCGGGGCTCGTCGGTCTGACGAAGTCGCTGGCCCGCGAGGTCGGCAGCCGCGGGATAACCGTAAACGTCGTTGCGCCTGGGTTCATAACGACGGATATGACTGCCGGCATGACGGATGAACAACGCCAGATACTGCTGGCGCAGGTGCCGTTGCATCGCATGGGTTCGGTTGCGGACGTAGCGAATGCGACGCTGTTTCTGGCCTCGCGCGAGGCGTCCTACATTACCGGCGAGACCCTGCACGTCAACGGCGGTATGTACATGATCTGAACTGGAATTGACACGGGGTGGACCGGCCTAGCCGGAGGATGGTTAATTCCGTAAAATACGCCGCGCGCTGGATCCCTCCGTGCCCGTGTGGCGAAATCTTTTCCGTTGGTTTCATGAGGTCTGAGGAACAATGAGTAGCATTGCGGAGCAGGTTAAGAGCATCGTGGCGGAGCAGCTCGGTGTGAAGGAGGAGGAGGTCACTAATGACGCCTCTTTCGTTGAGGATCTGGGCGCGGATTCTCTGGACACGGTCGAGTTGGTTATGGCCCTCGAGGAGGAATTCGAGACAGAGATCCCCGACGAGGAGGCTGAAAAGATCACGACGGTTCAGGAAGCAATCGACTACATCACCGCACGGCAGAGCAAAGCCTGACGCCCGGCGTGCGCCTGATGCCCGGACCTGCGCACCGCAGCGCTCTGCCTCGTCCGTTCGCCCTGAGCGCCTGATATGTCGAAACGACGGGTAGTCGTTACGGGCATGGGGATCGTGTCCCCGGTCGGCAACAACGTTGATACCGCCTGGAAAAATGTCGTTGGCGGCGTCAGCGGCATTGGCCCGATCAAGGGCTTCGACGTAAGCGACTTTTCCACGCGTTTCGGCGGCGAAGTCCGGGATTTCAACGTCGAGGAGCATGTTCCCGCCAAAGAGGCGAGGAAGATGGATCCTTTCATCCACTACGGCATCGCCGCTGCACAACAGGCCGTGCATGCAGCGGGAATTGTGGATTCCGGTCACGACCCAGGCCGAATCGGCGTGGTGATGGGATCAGGCATTGGTGGAATAGGGACCATCGAGGCAAATTATCGTAAGTACTCCGAGGGTCCGTCTCCGCGCAAGATCTCTCCGTTTTTCGTGCCCGGCAGCATCATCAACATGATCTCGGGACACATTTCGATCCAGTACGGCTTTCGGGGACCGAACCTCGCCCTGGTCACGGCCTGCACCACCTCGACGCACTGCATCGGACTGGCGGGCCGCCTGATCACCTATGGTGACGCCGATGTCATGATCGCGGGCGGTGCCGAGTATGCGACGACACCACTGGGACTCGGCGGCTTCTGTGCCGCCCGAGCCTTGTCTCAACGCAACGATGACCCGGTGGCTGCCAGTCGCCCCTGGGATCGCGATCGTGATGGTTTCGTGCTGAGCAATGGCGGAGCGGCACTTGTCCTCGAAGAGTACGAGTCGGCCCGCCGGCGAGGGGCAAACGTAGTGGCCGAATTGATCGGTTTCGGCATGAGCGGGGATGCTCACCACATCACGGCGCCACCTGACCATGGTGAAGGCGCCGATGCCTGCATGCGCGCGGCGCTACACGATGCCGGGCTCGATCCAACCGGCGTCCAGTACGTCAACGCCCACGGAACTTCGACGCCGCTGGGAGACGTTGCAGAATCACGTGCGATCAGAAGCGCATTTGGCAACCACGCTGATCGTCTTGCAATCAGCTCCACGAAATCGACCACAGGTCACCTGCTGGGAGCTGCGGGCGCGGTTGAGGCCGTATTCACGGTTTTGGCCATTCGCGACCAGCTCGCCCCTCCGACCATCAATCTCGCCAACCCGGACCCGGAGTGTGACCTCGACTACGTTCCTAACGAGGCGCGGGAGATGCGTATCGATGCGGCCATATCGAACTCCTTCGGGTTCGGTGGTACGAATGGAACGGTGATCTTCCGCCGCATCTGACCGGCTCTTCCCCGTCCATCACGGGCTCCCGTCCGAGTCGCACAATGCCCATCGTCTTGCATCCGGACAGGGTCGCAGCCGCACCGGCCGATAAGCGCCTCGGCCAGCCCGCGCTCGTGGTGCACCTCGACGGCGCAACCGACCTGCTGGCTTTGCACGCACGGCATCCAGATCGATACCCGGTGCTGCTCGAGAGCGGCGGACCCGTCTCCGGCGTCGGTCGCTTCGACGTGCTGATGGCGTTTCCGGGTGACGTCTTGAAGCTCGACAGCGAGTGGTATCTGTCGGGTCCGGCAGCTGCGGGACGGCGCGCGGGAGCCTTTCTATCCGGGCTTGACGAGTGGTGGAGTGCGGAGGCCGGGTCGTCGCCGCCACCGCAGGCTGTGCCGTTTCACGGCGGTTGGTTCGTGTTCCTGGCCTACGAGCTCGCCCGGCAGATCGAGCCAAGTCTGCATCTCGAGGCCGCTGCAGATTGCCCCGTCGCAATGGCGATCAGAATTCCGGCGGCAATCATACGGGACCGGCACACCGGCCAATTCCATGCGGTCGCCGAGGCCGGCCGGAACGATCTCCTGCGGCAGATGCAATCCGACTCAAGACGCTCGCAGTCGCCGTCATTCCGCGGCTGCGGCCAAGGGCGGTGGCCGGTTGTGGTCCCGGGAACCGTCGAAGAGGACGATCCCACCGCGTTTCTGGAGGCCGCGGAACGAGTAAAGGCGCACATCGCTGCCGGTGACGTGTACCAGGCCAACATCAGCCGTCGATGGCAGGCTCAGGTGACCAGCCGGACCAGACCGTGGATGCTCTACGAGCGGCTGCGCCGCGCGAATCCCGCGCCTTTCGGCGGATTGGCGTCGTTCGACCAAATGGCCATCCTGTCATCCTCACCGGAGAGGCTGCTTCGCGTGAAAGGCGGACGGATCGAGACGCGCCCCATAGCCGGAACGCGCCCCAGAATCGCCGGCGCGGGCAGGGACGACGCGCATCGCGCCGAACTGCTTGCCAATCCCAAGGAGCGAGCCGAGCATGTCATGCTGATTGACCTCGAACGCAGCGACCTCGGGCGCGTATGCCTTCCTGGCAGCGTACGCGTCGATGAGTTCATGACCATCGAGTCCTACGCGCACGTGCATCACATCGTCTCCAACGTGTCGGGACGCTTGCGCCCCGGCACGACACCGGGCGATGCATTGCGAGCCATCTTTCCCGGCGGAACCATCACCGGGTGTCCGAAAGTGCGCTGCATCAGCATCATCCGGGCGCTGGAAAAGCAGCCGCGCGGCGCCTATACGGGATCCATGGGTTATCTCAACCACGATGGCAGCTGTGATTTCAATATCCTGATACGCAGCATGACACTACAGGGCGACAGGCTTTGCCTCGCTACCGGCAGCGGTATCGTGGCAGACTCCATTCCCGAGAACGAAGTGGCGGAAACACGCGCAAAGGCCAGGGGCGTGCTGCTCTCACTTGAGGGGCCGGACTGAGAGCGATGGATGACTGGCTGATCAACGGCATAGCAGGCAATCAGGTTTCCGTCACTGATCGCGGCCTGGCCTACGGCGACGGACTGTTCGAGACCATCGCCTGGCGCGATGGCCGTCCCCGTTTTCTGGAACGTCACATGGAGCGCCTGCGCCACGGATGCCGGCGGCTGGCCATCCCGGAGCCCGATGCAGGGCTCATTGCAGGCGAAATCGACCGGCTTGGTGCCAGCGTTCCCGACGGGGTAATCAAAATACTCATCACACGAGGAAAAGGACCACGCGGCTACGCGACGCCGCCGCGGGTCGAGCCGACACGCATCGTAGGGCTGACCGGAGCCGGCCCAGCGAGCCCGCTCGGCACCACGAACGCGGCGCGAGTAGTCGTGTGCCGGACCCCCGCAAGCGTGAATCCATTTCTGGCCGGACTCAAGACACTCAACCGACTGGATAACGTGCTGGCGTCAAGGGAATGGCTGAATGCGGATTGCGACGAAGGCCTGATGCTTGATCCGGATGGCCGCGTAATCGGTGGCACGATGTCCAACGTGTTCCTCATTCGCGGCCGACAATTGTTTACCCCTTCACTAAAACGCTGTGGCATCCGTGGTGTCATGCGAGCCGTCGTTCTGGTTGCGGCGCGTGATGCCGGCGTGGAAGTCGAGGAAACCGACCTTCGCCTGGACGATGTCGAGCGAGCAGACGAACTCTTCCTGACTAACGCGTTGTGGGGAATCCGTCCCGTGCACGAATGTGCAGGCCGCTCGTACAATACCGGGCCGCTCACGCGCGAAATCGGCGCAATGCTGAGAAATCTCGGGGTCGACGAGTGCCCATGCTGAGCAGGATGGCAACAGCCCTGGCTTTGTGTGTGCTGCTGCTCGGTGCTGCAGCTCTCGCAACCGGCTACCGGGCACTGAACGAGCCGCTCAACGTCCCGGAAACCGGGTATGCCATGGTCGTGCCTGCGGGAACCTCGCTGCAATCACTGGCCGACCGACTTGCAACCGAAGGCGTTCTCGCCAGTCCGCGAACACTGGTGTTGTATGGCCGTCTGACTGGCGAAGCCGCACGCATCAAGGCCGGCGAGTACGACGTACTATCAGGCACCACGCCGCTGGAATTACTCGAGCAACTGCTTTCCGGGCGCGTAAAACTGCATGCACTGACGATAGTCGAGGGGTGGACGACCCGTGAGCTGATGAGGGCCATCCGCAAGCATCCGGCCATCCGGCAGACGCTGCGCCAGGGTGGCATTGACGGCCTAAGTGATGCTCTCAAGCTCCCGACGAGCAACCCCGAGGGCTGGTTTTTTCCGGACACTTACCATTTTCCGCGCGGTACAACCGATCTCGAGGTGCTGGCAAGAGCAAACGCGCGCATGAAACTCATGCTGGAACAGGCCTGGGCCGGCCGGCACGGCGACCTGCCACTGAAGAACGCATATGACGCCTTGATTCTTGCCTCGATCATCGAGAAAGAAACCGCACTCGATCGGGAAAGAACGCGGATCGCCGGGGTATTCGTTCGCAGGCTCGCCGCCGGCATCAGACTGCAGACTGATCCAACGGTGATTTACGGCTTGGGTGACGATTTCCATGGCAATCTGACGCGGCGGCATCTCGAGCAAGACGGGCCCTACAACACCTACGCGCGGCCCGGCCTGCCTCCCTCACCGATCTCCCTGCCCGGAGCCGCCTCGCTCCTGGCGGCCGTGCAACCCGATGACTCAAAGGCGCTGTATTTCGTGGCAAGCGGGGAGGGCGACGGTTCCCACGTGTTTTCCAGCACGTTGCGCGATCATAATGCGGCGGTGCAACGATATATCGATTCGACCAGGAACTCCGGGCAGTGAGTGCCGGAACAAGTGACCGACCCGGCCGCCTCATCACGGTGGAGGGCATCGAAGGCGTCGGTAAGTCTACGAATATCGAACTCATCGCGAATCATCTTCGCGGGCGGGGCATGGATGTAGTCGTCACCCGAGAGCCCGGTGGTGTGCCCATAGCGGAGCGCATCCGCGAGCTGTTGCTTTCAACAGAGACCGCTTCTCTGCCACCCATGTGCGAGTTGCTGCTGATATTTGCTGCCCGGAGTGCGCACCTGGAGGAACTGATTCTGCCCGCCCTCGAGGCCGGCCGGTGGGTGGTATGTGACCGATTTACCGACGCCAGTTACGCGTATCAGGGCGGCGGGCGCGGGCTGCCGCCATCGGTTGTCGGCACACTCGAGAGGCTCGTCCAGGGTGCTCTCCGGCCAAGCCTCACTTTCTTACTCGACGCCGCCTTTCACCAGATCGACGGGCGCTGGACGGCGCTCAATGAGCCAC
>CAZFWB010000039.1:0-22030 GCA_964522655.1 uncultured Chromatiaceae bacterium
CCGCATCTCGAGGCGCAGGCGCGCGTCGATGCCGCCGCGCTGGTCGAGCGACAGTTCCTCATAGGCTGCGCCGAAGGCCTCCTGCGACTGCAATGCCCGCAAGGCCAGCGCCTCGCGGTGCAGCCAGTCGGCCGACCAGTCCGGCGCCACGTAGCTCCCGTGTCCCCAGACCGACCCGAGTTGCTGCCCGCCCGCGGACAGCCAGACCTGCTGACCGTGCCGGATCTGGTCGCCCGTGAACAGCACGGCGCCGTCCTCGGAAACAACCGCGTCCGGAATCGGTGGCGCGGCGAGGTAAATCTCCCGGCCGATCCAGCCCAGGACGGCAAACGACAGGACGAAGATGGCGGCAAGCGCCTGCCAGAGGCGACGGGTGGGGTGCATGGTGATTTCTTTCAGCGAGGTGCCTTAAAGATATACTTCACATCGTTCTTATCTTACATGCGGCACCGCTTAAAGCAATAGATCACATACATCTTATACGGACAATCCGCAGGTTGGGGCCATATGAGGCGGAGAAAAAGTCATCGTGAGCTGCCAGGGCTGGGCTCGGCAGAATCTGCGCCGGGACGTTCGCTACGCACCTCCGTGTGCTTCGCTCACTCGGGTTCCGCTCGCGCTGCGCATCCTGCTCCGCGCGGCTCTACACGCCCGTCGCAGGTCCAGCCGAGCCCCGCTGACGCGCGGCGTTCCTGTCCACTGCGCTGAACACTTCTTCGCAAATACGCGATGAAACAAAAAAGGCGTTCACTAATGCCTGGGAGTCCGAGACCAACGAACGGAGCGAGAGCCGGATTCAGGCCACCGGCGCCATGAAAAGCTTCAAACACTCGTCAATAACGGGACCCTGGGCGTCTCACAGGACGAGGCCCGGCGACCGTGGTCAACGGCTGTCGGTAGCGCAGAGGACGCGGGGCCGATCAGGTCTCCGCCGTCTCCAGCGCCAGAAAGAGCTGCGCGAACAGGAAGGCGCTCGCGCCCGCGCGCCTGGAACAAAAAGCCCTCGTCCGCCTTCGAGACGCGCGGTTCGACGTGCGCCTCGCATTTGGCCTCGCTCGCAGCGAGCTGGCGCAGCGCTTTCTCGACCTGTGGGTCGCGGCTCGCGACGATGATCGAGTAGGCGGTGTCGTCGTCCGAGACGTGAATGGTGCCTGCGGTTTGGCGCCTTTGAGTGCGGCGCTAACGTCGCCTCAGGCCGTCGGGGTCTGTTTTCTCCGGCGTCGCCACGCGGTCGCCGCGCCGAAGGCGGTCGGCAGCAGCCACGCCGTGCCGGGCAGGGGCACGGCGGTGAAGCTGAAGCTGCCGCCCATCCAGGAATTATTGGTGGTCCAGGCGTTGATGTTGCTCGGGTCGTCGCCGATCGCGGGGCCGTTTCGGAGGAGGAATTCACGGGTCCACCAGGCCTGCGCGAAGGTCACGAGGCCGTCCGGTCCGGTGCTGAGCAGGAGAATGAGATTTTCGAAGCCCGGGGGGCTCGCCGTGGAGCCTGACGGCAGCCCTGAACCGAACAGCAGTTCGCTGGTGGCGCAATCGTTATCGCCGGAGGAGTCGAAGCACTCGTAGTTGACGAAGTTCGCCGTGGTCTGCGCGCCCACATTCGGTTGCAGAGCCACGCCGCCCGAGCCATCGGTGTTGCCGTAGCCCGGCGAGCGCTCGATGCCGATGCGCTCGCCGACGGAAAGCCCCGTAGAGCCAGTCGTGCTCCAGAACCCCGGCGAGTCCAGCGCTCCGCCCGCATTCTCCGAACCGAAACGGTCGGCGGGATTGCTGGCGGATGCCAGCATCGCGGGTGCGCCGCGGCTGCCGATGACGTAGTCGAAGCCGCCGGCACCGTTCGGCGTGACGAAATTCGCCGCGGTCGCGCTCATCAGGTGCGTCCAGCTGTCCCAGCGTTCCACTGCGTGGTCGCCGTTGCCGGTCTCACCGGAAAAGACCGCAGCCCCGAAGGTCCAGGTGGCCGCGATGGTGTCGTCGGTGGGGTCGGTCGCGGTGCCCTTGTCGTCGATGGTGACGGTGCCGGTGAGCGGCACGGCGAGTTTGCCGTCACCCGGTGTGGGGACGTAGTTCACGTCGCCGTCGGCGCTGCTGCCTTGCGCATAGAAGCCGCCGCTGAAGTAGGGCCCGCGCCAGGTTGCCATCGCCGGGTAACGGGTGCCCGCGTAGCTGCAATCACTGCCGGTCAAGACCGGAATGATGTTGATGCAGCCGTTGACGGAATTCGCCATGGTGCCGACGACAACGGTGTTTATCTCGGCCCCCGTGGCGATGGCATGAATACCGAGCAGAACGATAGCGGTAGTGCCGAGAGACAGGCGCTGCATATGGTGATCCTTTTGAAATGACGGGCTGCTGCCCGGGCCGAGAGCGTTCTCAGGTGGTGTTGCCCGGCAGCAGAATATTAGCAGGCAGCGTGAGTCGCCAATTCGGACAATGGACATAAGAACGGGCCGACCGGTGACCTGCCCGGCAACCCGCGAGCGGCCACCCTTTCTCTGCGATGATCAGAGCGCTCGCCCCGTGTGCCAGACCGGTCAGGTCTCCGCCGTCTCCAGCGCCAGAAAGAGCTGCGCGAACAGGAAGGCGTTCGGCCCGCGCGCCTGGAACAAAAAGCCCTCGTCCGCCTCCGAGACGCGCGGTTCGACGTGCGCCTCGCATTTGGCCTCGCTCGCAGCGAGCTGGCGCAGCGCTTTCTCGACCTGCGGATCGCGGCTCGCGACGAGTATCGAGTAGCCGTCGTCCTCGCGCCAGATGTGGATGTGACGGCCGCGCAGCGTGGCAAAGAGCTTGTCGCGCTCCCCGGTTGCAAGCGCGCAGCCGAGCCGCTTGATGAGGCGCGTCAGGGAGGAGGGCGCCTTGTGGTGGGCCTCGTGCCCGCACACCTGGTTGAGGAGTTCCCGGTAGAGTCTGCCGGTCGGACCGCCGGCCGCGCGTCCGACGCGATCGGTCAGGTCCTCGAGAAAGAACTCGAGTTCGTGGCGCAGCACCAGCATCTCGGTCAGGCGGCGCTCGATGTCGAGAAAGCGCTGCTCGGCGATGTCCACCACCTCGTTGGTGCTCGTCGTGCTGCCGCCCTGCTGCAGCAACTTGATGTCGTTGAGTGAGAAGCCGAGCCGCTGCGCGCGGCGAATGAACAGGAGCGTCTTCTCGGCGCTGGCCGGATACAGGCGGTATCCGGAGGCGCTGCGCCGTTCCGGCGCCAGCAGGCCCTCGCGCTCGTAGAACCGCAGCATCGAGGTCGAGACATTGAGCCGGCGGGCAAGGGCGCCGATGGTGAGCGGTTTGCTGGCCATGGTGATCGTCTGCGGAGCCCGGGTCCGGTGTTGCCCGGCCGGGCGCCCTGTACTGATCTTATCGGAACCGCCTACCTTGAACCATGCTTCAAGGTGGCGGGCGGCCGGCTTCGGCGGCGATCCCGGCCGCCGGCCGTGGCCCGCGCAACGCGGCGAGCAGTCGCGCGTCCCAGCCATAGACGTCGCGGCGGAAGTTCACCGTGCCGTCCGCATCCGCCCAGGCGGTCAGGTACACGATCCAGATGGGCAGCGTGTGTTGCAGGTTGAGCGTGGTGGTCTCTCCGCTCGCGATGCGGGCCTCGGTGTCGGCGGCGGTCCACTCCCGGTCGCCGGCGAGCAGGAACGTCGTGAAGCGCGCGGCATCCTCGAGGCGCACGCAGCCGGAGCCCAGCGTGCGGCTGGCGAGGTCGAAGAGCGCGCGCGCGGGCGTGTCGTGCAGGTAGATGTCGAAGGGGTTGTCCATCGCGAGCTTGATGCGCCCGAGGCTGTTGGCCGGCCCGGCATCCTGCCGCAGACGGTAGGGAAACCTGCCCGGGCCGAGGGAGGCCCAGTCGATATTCGCCGGATCGAGCTCCTGCGGAGCGTCCGGCGAACCGTTGAACACCCGGATTGCGTGCCTGGCGAGGTAGAGGCGGTCCTGCTGCTGGCGCGGCAGCAGGTCCTCCACCGCGATCGTGTAAGGCACCGACCAGGTGGGATTGAACACGACCTGGCGCAGCTCGCTCGCGAGACTCGGCGTCGGCCGGCTGGCGTGGCCGACGATGGTGCGCATCGCGAACTCGCGCTGCCCGTTCGCAAAGACCTCGAGCGTGGTGCCGGCGGTGTTGACCCAGACGTAGCGCGGCCCGAATGCCGACGGCAGCCAGCGCCAGCGCTCGAGCACCGCGGCTAGCTGCTCTGCGCGTGCCGCGGCCGGTACGTTCAGGAATCCTAGCGTGCGCTCGTCGAGTTGCCCGGTGACGGCCACACCGTGGCGTGCCTGGAAGCGGCGCAGGGCATCCTCCAGCGCGGTGTCGAAGAACCAGGCATCGGCCTGCATCTCGGCGCGGAAATCGCCGCCCGCTCGCAACCGGTCACGCAGGGCCGCCACGCGCGGATCACGCTCGCCGAGCCGCAGGATGCGCCCCTCCGGCACGCTCGCCCAGCCGCCCGCGCGCTCGATGGCGAGGTGCTGCACGAGCGCCTGCTGCAGCAGCCGGTACTGTGCGTGATCGGGCGACTGCGCTGCGGCCGGATCGCCGTCCGCCGGCCGGGCGGGGATGTGCCAGTCGGGGTCTGCGAGCGCTGGCGCGACCCGCCCGCCGCTGACGTCGCGCCTATAGCGCTCGTAGGCCACATCGAGCAGTCGGTGGTACCCGGCGCGTCGCCCGGCAGCCGGTTCGGCTGCGAGCACCCGCAGCCGTTCGACGTCGTAGTCGGCCGGCAGCAGCCCGTGCTCGTCGGCACGCTCGAGTTCGCCCAGACGCGGATCAGCGCCGGTGGTCGATCCGGTTGCGGAAGGAGGCAGCCCGGCCGCGACCAGAGCGGCGAGGATCGCGGCGGCCCACGGCGGATGCGCCGGCCGCGCGATCAACGGCATCGGACTTGCGGCTCAGGCGCCGTGGCGGCGCCGTGCCATTCGCGCGCGCGCGCCGGCGGCTGCGAACGCCGTGGCCAGCAGCCAGGCGGTCGCGGGCAGCGGCACCGGCGCAATGGTCACCGAGGCGCCGTTGAACTGGGGATCGAACGGCTGGTCCGTCGGCAGCTTGCTGATGAAGGTTCCGATGAAGTCGTCCGCGTCGGCGACGCCGAGCGTTGCGACCGCGCCGGGGCTGCCAATCGCAAGAAAGCTGAATGTGCCGATGGTGCTGGTGTCACTGGCCTTCTGAAACCCCAGCGTCACGGTTTGCCGGCCGCCGGCCGAGCCTACGGCCGGAGCGCCACCCATCTGCTCGACGGGCGCCGTGAAGGCGAATCCCTGATACGAGAGCTGTGCGGGATCGAAATCCACGATCACCTCGCCGATGTACAGGCCCGGGTGCGTGCCGGGCGCATCGCTCGCGTTCAGCACGAGGTTCACGGTGAAGATAGTGTCCTCGATGACGCTCGGCGCAGAAGGCACGAGGGTGATGGTCGCCGCCTGGGTGGTCGCAGTGGCGCCCAGGGCCAGTACGGCCAGTGTTCGCGCGATGAATCGGGTGATCATGAACTGGTGTCCTGTCTGTCCGCGGCTCACGGTTCCGGCACGATGCCGTTGCCGGGCGTGGTGCCGGCCTGGCGCAGCAGGCCGACATCCCTGATGCGGCCCTTTTCCGTGAGGTCCACGTCGATGATGTGCGCGATCGACTGGTTGCCCGGCTCGCCGAGCAGCGCGCCCTGCACGACGCTGTCGGTGAGCACGTTGGCGCTGAACTTGTCGCTGTCGGAGATGATGTCCACCCCGCTCATGCGGCCGCCGGCCGAGAAGCTGTAGCCCGGATTGACCCAATTGCCGGTCCAGGCCGGCTGCGTGCCGAACGTGAGCGTCATGGAGCCGATCGTGCCGTTGTCCACCGACATCGGACCGCTGAAGCTCACCGTTGCGCTCTGGCCGCGCAGCGCATCGAGCCCGGCCTGCGTCGTGGCGTTGCCCCAGGCGAAATACCCCGAGCGGATCGTTCCGGTCGCGCGGTTGCCGTGCGTCCATATGTCAGCCGCGACCTCGATTTCACCGTCACCCTCGCTGCGGATCACGCGGGCGCCGATGCGCGACTGCTCGTCGCCGCTGCGTCCGGTCGCCACGAGGTTCTCGTACTCGTCGGGCCGGTCGCCGAACGTGGTGTCCATGCCGGTGACGGAATTGATCTCGCCGTCGCCGCCCGGGTCGACGGTGAATTGCGTGCCATCCGGAGCGAGGTCGAAGCGCCGGAAGCTCGTATCGGCCGGATCCGCGCTGCTCGTGCGCCCGTCGACCACCGTGGCGAAACCGCAGGGCGCACCGGGCGTGCACGAGCCGAGCGGCAGCGGCGGCAGCGGCGGTTCCGGAGGAACGGGTTCCTCCGGCTCCACATCTGGATCGAAGGCATCCGCGAGCTCCGGACGCGGCTCATAGCCCTCGACCGCGTCGGTGAGTGGCAGCTCGGGCACCGGGCCGGCAGCGGCCGGCGCGAGCATGGCCCACGGTCCCCAGCAGAGCACCGAGTCGGCGGCGCCCGGGCCGGCGCAGGGATCGATCGCCGCGGCAGCGGTCTCGGGCAGCGGTTCCGGTGGTGCGGCGGCAGCCGCGGCGAGCTGGTCTTTGCACCGGTCCACCAGCGGTTTGGGCACGGACTTCGGGTCGTTCGCCCAGCGTTCGAGGATGGCCCCGCATTCGGCGTCGTCGAGCGAGGCGGGCTGTGCGGCGGCGCCGGCAGACCAGAGCAGCGACAGGAGGGCCAGGCAGAAGGCGAGGGCGCGCATTGTTCGTTGTTCTCCGCGGGACGGCGTCGTTGCGCCGGGGCGTGTCGTTCCCTGTTCTTGTTTACGCCTCATTTTCTTTGTACCGCAAATTGAGCACGCGTTCACTGACGGCAGCGCCGCAGTGAGAAGCCGTTCGCGCAATATGGTAAATGAAATGGTTCGCGGCGCACCGCGGCATTTTTTTCGTTCTTCGAACGGGGGCGCGGACCGATTGTGGCGCCAGTGACGGCTTAAGCCGACCCGCCGAGGCTTGGACCTGCATCGGTCACTGGCGACGGGAAAGGGCGGCAGGGCCGATGACCGCCGCCCGCACGCTCCTCGCACGTCCCTGTGCTCGTCGCTGCGGGTTACGCCGGCTGCAACCGTCCTGGCAGCCGGCTCCACACGCACGGGCGCGGTCGTCGGCCCTGCTCGTGAGGACGTCGCAGCCGGTCAGCCAGCGTGATCACGCCTGGAACACTCGGGTCGCTTTATGCACAGATCGTCCGCCGGCGAGGCAGCCGTCCCGCGGACCAGCACGAAACTGATTTCGCCGCGGCCCCTCAAGGGTGGGGGATGGAGTGCTCAGAAACTGCGGGCGAGGCCGAGGTTCACGACGTGGCGGTCGTAGTCGTAGAGCGTCAGGTTGGAGTTGTTGTCGGTGTACACCCAGCTGCCCTGCAGGGACCAGCCCTCGAGCAGACCGGATTGGATGTCGTGGCCGAAGCCGAGCGTGTAGCGCATCTCGTCGTCGTCGCGCGCGGTGCCGAAGCCCGGCTCGATGCCGTCGTAGTCGTAGCCGGTGTAGCCCACCCGTCCGAATATGACGCCGTTGCGCCAGGCCTCCCAGAAGAACCCGCCGTAGACCTCCGGCCCGTCGTGGCCGAAGCGGTCGTCATCGGCATCGAAGTTGATGAGGCCGATGCCGCCGAACAGGCCGAATTGGCGCTGATTGAAATACCGCGTCGCCGACACGGAAGCGGCCTCATACCAGCCATCCCGGCCCTCTTCCTCGTCGTCCCAGTAATTGCGGTGGGTGATCACCCCTTCGAGGCTGAGCTCCGTGGCCGGGCCGACCTGCCAGGTGACGCCGGGGTTCAGGCTGGTGTACAGGGCCAGGCTTTCCTCGCCGAGCCAGATTTGGTCGCCCTGCAGGCCGATCCAGGCGCGCCAGCGTCGCGGCACGACCCACACCGGGCCGGTGCGCAACGTCAGCACGCCGAGGTTGTAGTCGTCCTCGTCGAAATAATTGCGGTAGTAGGCCGAAGCCTCGCTCTGCCAGAGGAAAAAGCCGCTGTGCTCGCCGGCGTCGAAGCGCTTGCCCGGGTTGTAGGTGTGGGTGATGGCCGGATTGACCACCAGGGCCCAGTCGCTCTGCTCGCGCGAGTCGGGCAGCACGATGAACGGCAGTCCCCCGATGTCGACCAGATCGCGGTCCGGGCCGACGTTGACGTTGCTGTCGTACATCGCGCCGAAGTAGATCGACGGCGTCCACTGGTGGCGCTGCATATAGCGCCGCTCGTCCTCGTTGATCTGCGCGAGGAAGGCGAGCAATGTCGTGCGCACGCCGGGCGGCGTGTTCGGGTCGTCGAGCACCCGCTGCGCCTCCGCGCGCGCCTTGTCGTAGTCCCGGGTGAGGTAGTAGACGCGGGCCAGTTCGAGCCGCGCGCGGTGCAGGCTCGGATTCGCCGCGAGCAGCGCCAGCAGTTCGTCGCGCGCGGTGCGCAGCTGGTCCGCCTCGATGGCGCGCATCGCTTCGTCGAAGTGCGACTGCAGCTCGTCCGCGGGGACGGCAGGGCCGAGCAGGACGAGCACGAGGGCGGCAAGGGCCCGGACGTATCGGCGCGCTGGGTGCCGGTCGCGCATACGGATATTGTTAAATCGCCAGAGACTACGGGATACTACGGGCTGCTCGTCGCCGGCTCAACCGATCATGTCGCAGTTCCGCCGGGGTGCGGCCCGGGTTCTCCTGCTGTTGCTGTTGGCTCCGGCGATTGCCGGCGCGTTTCCCGCGGACCTGTTCGGCTACCGGCAGGCTGCGCAGAAGGATCTCGCCGTGTTCCCGCAATGGCTGCGGGCGCTCGAGCGGCAGCTGCGCGATGACCTGCGCGACGGTGACTGCAGCGAGCGGCGCATCAATCGCTGTCACATGAAGCGCTGGCTCGGGTTTCTCGACCGGATCCGCTCACTACCGGTGTCCGAGCAACTGCGCGAGGTCAACCGCTACGCCAACGAGAAGGATTACACCCTCGACCTCGAGAACTACGGCGTCGAGGACTACTGGGCGATTCCACGGGAGTTTTTCTCCAGTGGCGGTGACTGCGAGGACTTCGCGATCACCAAGTATTTCTCCCTGCGCTGGCTGGGCTATCCGCAGGAGGCGATGCGCATCGTCGTGGTCCAGGACACGAACCTCGCCGTCCCGCACGCCGTGCTGGCCGTAGGACGCGGCTCCGACATACTCGTGCTCGACAACCAGGTGCCTGGCGTGCTCGGGCACCGGCAGGTGGTGCACTACGCGCCGGTCTATTCCATCAACGAACGCGGCTGGTGGATCCACACGCCGGGCGCGCCCGGCTCGCGCTCGTGAAGGCCCCGGTCAGGGCCTCCATTGCCGCAGGAGTCTTAGTCCTGCTGGCGCTGGTCGCCTTCGGGGCGTTTCTCATCAACGCCTATATCGAACAGGAGCGGCAACGCGACCTGCTGCAATGGGAATCCCGGCTCGGACTGGTCGCCGACGCCAAGGCCGACGCGATCTACCGGCTGCTCGCCGCCGACCGGCGCGACCTGCAGGAGCTTGCCGCCAATGCCTCGCTGCGATTTTATCTCTGGCAGCTGGGGCAACCCCCGGGCGCCGCGGGCGCCGAGCCGGCCGCGCTCGGTTACCTGCGCAATCTGCTGCTCGCAGCCGCGGAGCGCTTCGGCTACGGCTCGGCGTCGAGGACGCGCGTGCCGGCGAACCTCGCCCAGCCGCGGTCGGAGGGTCTGGCAGTCTTCAACGCCGCGCTCGAGCCGGTCATCGCGACCCCGGGACTGGTGGAGCTGGGCCCAACCTTCGGCGAGGTTGCGCGCGGCGCGCTGCAGGATCCGGCGAGCTCCACCGCGGTGCTGATGCGCGATGCGCAGGACAACGCGGTGATCGTCATCGCAGTGGCGGTGACCGCGGTGCCCGGCACCCGGGGCGCGGACATCGAGCGCCCGCTCGGGGTGCTGGTCGGCATTCGCAGCGCGGAGCAGGAGTTGTTTCCGCTGCTGATTCGCAGCCCGGCCTTCGTCGAGGAGAACGAGTCGCTGCTGCTCGAGCGCCGCGACGACACCGTTGTCCTGCTGTCGCCGACGCGCGACGGCTCGCCGGGCCTGCGCCGTACGCTGCCCGCCGACCGTGTGGACCTCGCCGAGGTCGCGGCCTTCGCGGCTCCGGGCCGCTTCGCGGCACTCGACAACTATCGCGGCCGGGCGGTGCTGCAGGTGAGCCGTCGCATTCGTGGCGAGGAAGGCTGGATGCTGGCGCAGCAGGTGGACGCGGCCGCGGCGCTCAGCCTCGCCGATGAACGGCGCCGGTTCCTGGTCCTGGCGCTGTCGCTGCTGCTTTTCTCGGTGATCGCCGTGGTGGTGGCGGCATGGCGCCACGGCAGCAGCGTGCGCTCCCGCCACCAGGCCGATGAGCTCGCGGACAAGGCTGCGCGCCTGCAACGCCAAACCGAATTGCTGCACACCATCACCGACAATCTCGATGCGCTCACGCTGCTCGTGAGCCGCGAGGAGCGCGTGTTGTTCGTGAACCAAGCGGCCGCCTCGGCCGTGGGCTCGGCCATCGGCGACGTGCTCGGCACCAGGCTGGCGAGTTTTCTGCCCTCGGGCTCGCTGCGCGAGCTGGAGGAGGGCATCGAGGCGGCCCGCCAACAGGGAGTCGCAGTGCACAGGCTCCTGCAGTGGCCCTCCGGGGAGACGGCGCGCAGTTATTACGCGAGCTTCATTCCGGTCGAGCGCATCGGCGGTGAGTACGCGCCGTCGTTGCTGGTATTGAGCGATGTCACCGAGCGCGAAGAAGCCCATCGGCGCAGCACGGCATTTTTACGGCGCCTGGTCCTCACGCTCGTCAGCGTGGTGGACCGCCACGACCCGTTTTCCGCCAACCATGCCCGGCGCATGACCGAGGTGGTGGATGCGCTGGCGCGCGAGCTCGGGTTCAGCGACCGTGAGCGCGGCGTGCTCGATCTCGCGGCAAGCCTCGCCAACATCGGCAAGATCATGATTCCGGTCGAGATACTGACCAAGCAGGAGCCCTTGAGCGCGGCCGAGCAGGAGCTGCTGCGCAAGCACGTCGAGTACGGCCTGGAGCTTCTGCGCGGGCTGCAGTTCGAAGGGCCGGTGATGGACATCATCGCCCAGAAGCAGGAGCGGCTCGATGGGCGTGGCTATCCGCGCGGACTGACCGGCGAGCGCGTGACACTCGCCGGCCAGGTGCTCGCGGTCGCCAACGCCTTCGTCGCCCTGGTGAGCCGCCGCGCCTACCGGGAGGGGATGCCGGTGAAGGCGGCGCTCGATGAGCTGATGCGCGGCGCCGGCACCGAGTTCGACCGGCGGGTGGTTGCGGCGCTCTTTCACATCGCCGAGAACCGCCGCGACTGGTCGCAGTGGAACTGACAGGCGGCATTCCTGCCGCCGGAGTGGAGTGAACCATGCCTAAGATCGACGTGCGCGAGGCGCCGCTAAGCGAGGGCTGCCGCTATCCAGCTCCATTCGACCAGCCCTGCCGCGAGCGCAGCTGGCGCCGCCTCGGCGAGGCCGCGGGCCTGACCCAGTTCGGAGTCAATCTGCTGACGCTTCGGCCCGGGGCGTGGTCGAGCCAGCGTCACTGGCACGCTGTCGAGGACGAATTCGTCTATGTGCTCTCCGGTGAAGTGGTCATGGTGGACGACGACGGTGAACAGCGCATGCGAGCAGGCGACTGCGCCGGTTTCCGCGGCGGCGACCGCAACGGCCACCATTTCATCAACCGCTCTGGTGCGGATGCTCTGCTGCTCGTCGTCGGCGGGCGCGACGATGACGATCACGGCGCGTACCCGGACATCGACATGAAATTCCTGCCTGGCCGCTACAGCGGTGCCGGCGGCTATGTTCGCAAGGATGGCACGCCTTACTGAGGCGATGGCGTCCTCACCAACCGGCGAAGAACCGAAAAAATCTTCCGGCCTTCAGCCCCGCGCCTTGAGCCGCGTGCCGTCGCTGACCCGGTCGCCCGGTTGCAGGACCACCTTCTCGCCCGCCGAGAGACCAGTGCGGATCTCCGCTTCCAGCCCGTTCTCCAGGCCGAGCTCGACGTGGCGCACCTCCGCGCGGCCCGAGTCGTTTACGAACACCGCCCACGACTCACCGTCGCGGAAGAGCGCGGCGCGCGGCACCTTGAGCGCGTCGTCGGCGGAGGCGAGGACGATGCGGGGCTCGACGCGATAACCGTGCCCCAGCCGCTGCCAGCGCTCGGGCGGATCGGTGAAGTCGATGATGACGTTCACGCGCTGTTCCTCGATACCGAGCGCCGACACCTTGGTGAAACCGAACGGCTCCACGCGCCGCACGGTACCGGCGAGCGTGTCGCCGCCCCAGGCCTCGATCCGCACTGGCTGGCCGGCGCGTACCCGCACGGCCTCCGTCGAGAGCAGGTCCACGACGATCTCGAGATTGGCCGGGTCGCCGATCTCGATCAACGGCGTCCCGGAGGCAACGACGCCCTCGCTCTCGCGCAGGACGCGCAGCACGCGGCCGCTTACCGGCGAATAGACGCTCACGCAGTCGCAATCCGTGGTGCGCATGCGTCGTGCGCTGTTGGGCACCATCAGCCGGGCACGGGCCTGGGCCAGCTCGGACTCGCGCACCCGCAGGGCCGCTCGCGCCTCATCGAGCGCGGCTGCAGCCGTGCGCTCGCGGCGCTCGGCGGCGTCGAGATCATTCGCCGACACGGTGTCCCGCTCGGCCAGCCCGCGGTAGCGGGCCAGTTCCGCCTTCGCGAAGTCGAGTTCCGCCTCGGCTCGGCGCACGGAGGCGGCCGCGAGTTTCTGGGCAGCGTCGGCCGCCTGCACTGCCGCGCGGGCCTCCGTTTCGCTGCGCATGTCGAGGAAGGATGGGTCGCTCGGCTCGATGCGGGCCATCACCGTCTCGCCGGCGGTGACTTCGTCGCCGGCTTTCAGCGTGATGCGGCGCATGAGTCCGGGCACCGGTGCGGATACGACGAAGACGTCTTTTACGCGGGTTTCCCCTTCGTCGCTGACGGATACCTCGATCGGGCCGGCGCCGGCGGTGGCGAAATCCACCGTTACCGCGCGCGGCCAGAACAGCCAGACGATCGCAGCGGCGGTGGCGAGCCCTATCGGCAGCCACAGGCGCACACGGCGTTTGGTGACGTCGTTCACGACCTACTCCCGCGTCTTCAGCACGCCGATCAGGTCGAGGCGGTCCACGCGGCGCCGGACGAGGAACGCGGAGACAATGGTGGCGGCGAGGCCGATCAACAGGGCTAGACCGTAGGTTGCCGGCTCGATCACGAGGGGAACCCTGAACAGTTCGGTCGTGAAGGCGCCGACGGTGATGCGAGCGAGCGTGTAGCCCGCGGCGCAGCCGAGCGGAAGGGCGAGGAAGGTCAGCATGGCAATCTCACCGAGCAGGATGTAGGAGATCTCCGCGCGGGTGAACCCGAGGACGCGAAGCGTCGCAAGTTCCCGGCCGCGCTCGGAGAGCGAGATCCTGGCGGCGTTGTAGGTCACCCCGAAGGCGAGCGTGCAGGCGAAAACGACGAAGAAGGAGATGTAGATCAACAGCGTCCTGGCCATGGTTTCGTGAAACGTGCGTACCGCTGCGTCCTTCAGGTTTATGAAGCTGAGTTTCGGCAGTTCCCTGAGCTGCCGCAACACGTCGGCCTCGCGGCTGCCGTCGAGGCGCAGGTGCACGGCCGATACGCTCGACTGCTCCTTCATCAATCGGTTGAGGGCCCGGATGTCCATGTACGCCGGGCTGCCGATGTAGGTCTCGAAGAGATCGACGATCGGCACCTGCAGCACGGGCCGCCGGCCTTCCAGCACCTCCACCGTGACGATATCGCCCGTGGACGCGCCGAGCATCTCGGCGAGCATCGTCGAGACAACGAGCCCGTCGGGTGGCAACGCCAGGCGCCTCCCCGCGGCATCGAACACGTGGTGCAGCTCCTGCCGTGCGGGCACGCCCTGCACGCTTTCGCGTTCCTCGCGCGGTCCGAAACGGATCTTGGCGGGCACCACGCGCATCGCCTCGGTGGTGACTACGCCGTCGAGGCGCCCCAGTTCGCGCACCACGCGGCCCGAGCGCGGCTCGGCAAATCCGACGGTAACGTCCTGGCCCTGAGCCTGGAGGAAGTACACGTCCACGATCCGCTCGATGGAATCGAGCCACATCATGGAGCTGACCAGCACCGCGACCGCCATGCCGATACCGACGCTGGTCATGGCCGATCGAGCGGGCCAGCGCACGATCTGGCGCGCGAGGATGCGGGTCGGCTGGTCGAGGCCGCGAAAAACGCTCAATCGCCCCAGCGAGCTGCGCCGGAAGAGCGGCGGCGCGGGCGGCCGCATGGCCTCGGCGGGCGGCAGCGCCACCGCGGCTCGCACGGCGCCGAGGGCGCCGATCAGCGCCGCGCCGAGGCTTGCTATTCCTGCGACGATGAACGGCGCCGGCCCCGGGGAGAACAGCAGGAACGGGAACCGGTAGAAGTCCGCGTAGATGCGCGTGTTGGTGAGGCCCAGCCAGTAGCCGAGGAGCCAGCCGAGCAGCATGCCGACGGCGCCGATGCCGAGTACCAGTTTCACGTAGTGCCAGGCGATCTCCCGGTTCGGGTAGCCGAATGCCTTGAGCAGACCGATCTCGCTGCGCTCCACCGAGACCAGGCGGCCGAGGACCATGTGGGTGAGGAAGGCGGCGACCGCGAGGAATACGGTGGGCAGGATGCTCGCCAGCGACTTCAGCTGCTCGATCTCGTTCATCAGGAACCAGTTCGAGATCTGGTCCTTGCGCGCATAAGCGCCTATTCCGCCATAGCGGCGCAGTAACTCGTCGAGGCGCGCGATCACCGCGTCGGTGTCTGCGCCGTGCAGGAGCGTGAGCGTGATGTCGTTGCAGGCGCCGTCGAGGTTGTAGGCGGCCTGCATCGCCCGGTGTCCGAGCCAGATCACGCCGAAGCGCTGGTCGTCGGGCATCAGCGCGCCCGGCCCGATGGTATAGACGTACTCCGGGGAGAGCGCCAGGCCGACGACGGTCAGTTCCTGCCAGCGGTCGTTCATGATCGCCCGCAGGCGGTCGCCGATCCCGAGACCGTGGGCCTCGGCGAATGGCTCTGCCAGAACCGCCTCGCCGGGGGCGGAAGGGTGCGGCAGCCGCCCGCGGCGCAGGGCGAGCAGGTTGAGGGCCCCCTCGGCGGTTGCCGGCAGCGAGACGAGCTGGCCGATCACCGGCTCGGCGAAGCCGCGCACGTCCAGCACCGCAGTCTTGACGATGCGGGTATTGACCGCTTCGACCCCGGGAATGAGCCGGATGCGACCGGCGAGGTGCTCCGGCGCGCGCTCCACGCGGGCGAAGACGTTCGCGAAACGGTAGCGGTCGTAATATGCGGCAGCCGTGTCGGTCAGCGCCTCGATGGACGTGAGCGACATGCACATCAGTGCGAGTCCGGAGGCGATCACCAGCGCGATGGCGATCACCTGCGTACGCAGCCGCCACAGATCGCGCAGCAGCTTGCGGTTCAACGGGCGCATGATTTGGCCCTGATCGTCACCACGTGAGCTCCCGCGCCGGGCGTATTCGCGCGTTGCGCCGCTCTTCCTGGATGCGGCCATCGCCCATCACCAGCACCCGATCGGACATGTCGGCGATCACGGCGTTGTGCGTGATGAGCACGGTGGTCGTTCCGAGCTCGGCATGGATGCGCTCGATCGCCTCCAGCACCAGCACCCCCGTCTCGCTGTCGAGCGCACCGGTGGGTTCGTCGCAGAGCAGGATGCCGGGCCGCTTCGCGATCGCCCGGGCGATCGCCACCCGCTGCTGTTCGCCGCCGGAGAGCTGCGCCGGAAAATGGTGCATTCGCGCACCGAGACCGACCAGTCCGAGCGCCTCCTCGGGCGCCATGGGCTCGGCGGCGATCTCGGTCACCAGCGCGACGTTTTCAGCCGCCGTCAGGCTCGGGATGAGGTTGTAGAACTGGAACACGAAGCCCACGTTCTCACGCCGGTAACGGGTCAGTTCGCGGTCGGTGAGCCGGGTGAGTTCACGGTCGCGGAACCAGACCTGCCCGCTGCTCGGCGAGTCGAGACCGCCGAGAATGTTGAGCAACGTGGACTTGCCGCTGCCCGACGGGCCGAGCAGGACCACCAGTTCGCTCGGAGCGAGGTCGAGGTCCACTCCGCGCAGCGCGTGCACCGCGACCTCGCCGGTGCCGTATACCTTGGTCAGGCCGCGGGCGCGGATCGCCGGCAGCGCCGTTTCGCTGGCCGCGGTGGACATGCCTTGCTCATCCCGCCTGGCCGAGGGTGCTCCGGTGCCGGGAGTAGCCGAAGTAGATCACCAGGCCGACTACGATCCACACGGCGAAGCGGACCCAGGTTGCCAGTGGCAGGAACGCCATCAGGCCGAGGCAGCTCACGATGCCCAACACCGGGATGAGATCGCCGCCGGGCGCCCGGTAGGGCCGGTGCAGGTTCGGATAGTGACGGCGCAAAACGATTACGCCGCCGCACACGAACACGAACGCGAACAGGGTGCCGATGTTGACGATCTCGGCGATGATCGTGAGCGGCATGAATCCGGCGGAAAGCGCCATCGCGGCGCCGCAGATCATGATCGACTTCACCGGCGTGCGCCGTTCTGCATGCAGATGCGAGAAGGCCGGGGAGATCAGGCCGTCGCGGGCCATCGCCAGGAAGATCCGCGTCTGGCCGTAGTACTGCACCAGCATGACCGAGGTCAGCCCGGCGATGGCGCCGGCAGCAACCACGGCCCCGCCCCAGCGCACGCCGGCGTTGAGCAGCGCGTCGGCGACCGGGGAGGACACGTTCAGTGACTGGTAGGGCGCGATCGCCGTGAGCAGGCCCGACACCAGTATATAAATGAGTGTGCATACAGCGAGCGAACTGAGGATGGCGATCGGCATGTCGCGGGCCGGGTTGCGGGCCTCCTCGCCGGCGGTGGATATGGCGTCGAAGCCGATGTAGGCGAAGAAGATCAAACTGGCGCCGCTGAAGATGCCGGACACGCCGAAGGGCAGAAAGGGCTGCCAGTTGGCGGGCTCGACGTGCGGCAGCGCCGCCACGATGAAGACCACGATGGCGCCGATCTTGATGAATGCGATCGCGTTGTTCACACGCGCGCTGTCCTTGACGCCGGCAGCGAGCAGGACTCCCAGCACGAGAATGATCAGCAACGCCGGCAGATTGACGATGCCGCCTTCGACCGGTGCGCGCATGAGTGCATCCGGCAGCCCGATCCCGGCGGCCGCGAGCACGTTACCGACGTAGCCCGACCAGGCGACCGCTACGGCCGAGACCGAGGCGCCGTACTCGAGGATCAGGTTCCAGCCGACCAGCCAGGCGATGAGTTCACCGAAACTGGTGTAGGCATAGCTGTAAGCGCTGCCGGCGCCGCCCAGCATGCTCGCGAGTTCCGCGTAGGCAAGCGCGGTGAAACCGCAGGCGAGTCCCGCCACGACATACGAGAGCACGATAGCCGGACCGGCGCGGGTGGCGGCGGCGATACCCGTCAGCACGAAGATGCCGGCGCCTATGATCGAGCCGATGCCGAGCAGGGTCAGGTCGAAGGCGGTGAGGCTGCGGTGCAGCCCCGTGTCGCGATGCGGATCGGAGTCCACAGGCCGGCGGCGGAAGATCGAGTTCATGCGGCTCCCCGTTTCGGGGACACCGATCCCCGGAAAAGCGGGGACAGTGTACTCAATTGCCGCAGGGGCGTTTGCACCAGAGTGCCGGCCGTTGTCCGCGTGAAAGCGCTTCGCAGCGCTGCGGGACGCGGTCGGTCGTCGGCCGATCATGCGGTGGTCCCGCCCCATAAAAAAAGCCGGGCGTTACCGCCCGGCCGGGGAGTGAGCGCCCGTCACCAGGGCGCGTCACAGGGGGGATCAGCCGTTTCGCGAGCGGGGCTGCACCGCGAGGAACAGGGTATTTTCGCCGCGCCGGACCAGGATCGGGATCGGCTTGTCCTTCGGCGCATCGTCGAGCAGTTCGCGTAACTGGCGGCTGTCGTCGATCTGCTTCTGGCCGAGTTGCAGGAGCACGTCGCCGCGCCGGATACCCGCCTCGGCGGCCGGGCCATCGTCGACCTGGGTAACGACGACGCCGCCGCTCTCGATGCCGAGCTGCGCGCGCTGGTTATCGGTGAGATCGGCGACGGCCACGCCCAGGTTCGAACGCGGCTCACCGCCTGCGGAGGCAGGCCTCGCCTCGGCCTCGCCGCCGTCCGCGAGTTGTGCGATGCGGACCGTGACGTCTTTCTCGCGGCCGTTACGCAGGATCTTCAGGCGCGCATCCGCCCCTACCATGGTGGCACCCACCAGCGGCGGCAGGTCGGAGGAGTCGTTGATCGTCTTGCCGCCGAATTCCAGGATGACGTCACCCGCCTTGAGCCCCGCCGCGTCGGCCGGGCTGCCCGGCACGACCTGTGACACGAGTGCGCCGCGCGGCTGGTCGAGCCCGAAACTCTCGGCGAGCTGGCGGCTCATGCCCTGTATGCCGACGCCGAGCCAGCCGCGCGAGACGCGGCCGTCGGCGACAAGGTCATGCTGCACCCGCATCGCGACGTCGATCGGGATTGCGAAAGACACGCCCTGGTAGCCGCCGGTGCGGCTGAAGATCTGCGAGTTGATGCCGACGACTTCACCGCGCAAATTAAACAGCGGGCCCCCGGAGTTGCCCGGGTTCACCGCCACGTCGGTCTGGATGAACGGCACGTAGGTCTCGTCGGGCAGGGCGCGACCCTTGGCACTGACGATACCCGCCGTCACCGAATTCTCGAAACCGAACGGCGAGCCGATCGCAACGACCCACTCGCCGACCTTCAGCTCCGCCGGGTCCCCGAGTTGAACGGCGGGCAGGTCGCGCGCGTCGATGCGCAACACGGCCACATCGGTCAGCTTGTCCTTGCCGAGCACCTGCGCGGTGAACTCGCGCCGGTCCGTCAGCTTGACGGTGACCTCGGCCGCGTCGTCGACCACGTGCGCGTTGGTGAGCACGAGCCCATCGGCGGAGATGATGAACCCCGACCCTTCGCCGGTTGTCGGCCGCGCGGGTGGAGCAGGCAGTCCGCGGAAGAAAAACGGCGCGAACGGCAGCTCGTCGGCGGAGCCGTCGAACGGGCCGCGAGCCGAGGTGCGCACTTCCTGCTTGACGTTGATGTTCACGACCGCGGGGCCGAAGCGCTCGACCAGCGAGCTGAAGTCGGGCAGCCCCGCGAAGGCGGGAGAGGAAGACACCGGCGCCGGCACGGACGATGCCGCGGGCGGCTCTGGGGGGATCGCGGCGATGGCGGGGGAATGCCATGCCGTGGGGAGGAAAGCGGCCGCGCCTGCGACAGCAGCCACGACGACGCCGGTGATAACGACCAATCTCGTGTTCATGTTACGGATGCCATGTACGTAGCAATTCGCACCGTGCAAACCGTTGGATTTTCACCCTAGTGATCCTCGCTTAAGACTTGCTTACACGCGCCGCTGCAACGCCGCTCGCGTTGCCTGTCCGCTTCGTGTCTGACCGAGCGCGCACGGCAGGGTTCACGCCGTCGCTGCGGCTTGAATCGCCGGTGGAAAAAAAACAGGCCGGGGGGGACACCGGCCTGCTCGATTCGTGACTCGCTCTGGAGGATCTTCGAGTGGGCTGCTCCGGCGTCCTCGCCCCGCCACGGGGAGGCATCCTCGGCAGCCGCATTTCCAAATCGATGGTGGGCAGGATAGGGGTGCTTACTTAAAGGGAGCTTAATCCTCGTCAACTGCCGGGAAAGTCACCGTGACGCTCAGCCCAGTGCCGCCGGGGCCATCCCCCAACACTATGTTTGCATTATGGTTTTTGACTATGCTCTGGACGATGGCGAGGCCCAGGCCGGTGCCGCTCACCCCGCTGCCGGCGCGGCGGAAAAACCGGGCGAAGACCCGCTCACGGTCCTCGGGCGGAATACCGGGGCCGGAGTCCGTCACCTGCAGGTAAGGCGCGCCGTCGAGCACCCCGACGCTGACGTCGACCCGCCCCCCCTCCGGGCTGTAGCGGATGGCGTTGTCGGCCAGATTGCGCAGCAGCATGCGCAGTGCGTGAGGGTCGCCGCGCACGGCCGCCGGCGATGACTGCGCCAGCCCGAGGTCCTGGCGCCGCGCGTCCGCGAGCGGCGCCAGATCCGCGACGACTTCGCGCGCGAGCGCCTCCAGTGCCACCTTCTCGCGCACGGCGGGGGCCGCCTCGTGACGTGCCAAATTCAGCATCTGTTCGACCATGCGCGCGGCGCGGTCGATGCCGCTGCGAAGCTGCACAAACGCCGCGGCCTTCTCATCGGCACCCTCCGCCTTCTCGGCGAGCTGCAGCTGCAGGCGAACCGCCGTGAGCGGCGTTCGCAGTTCGTGCGCCGCATCGGCTATGAAGGCCTGCTGCGCGTTGATGGCCGCGCGCAGGCGCGCGAGCAGGTCGTTCAGCGCGATCACCAGCGGCCGGATCTCGTCCGGAAGGCCGGACTCTGAAAACGGGTCGAGTGCGTCGGCCTTGCGCAGCCGCACCGACTGCGCAAGGCGGTCGAGCGGCTTGAGCTGGGTGCCGACGATCAACCAGATCGCTGCGCCCAGCACCGGCAGCATGAGTGCCAGCGGCGTGAGCGTCTGCAGGGCCAGTCCGATGGCCCGGTTCTGGCGCACCACCAGCGGCTGGGCCACCTGTATCACGTAGCCGCGGCTCGGCAGGGAGAAAATCCGCCAGGTGACTTTGCCGGCCCGGACATTTGAAAACCCCGGCGGCTGCAGGCCGGGCAGCTCGCGATAGACCTCGGAGAAGTACAGCCGCACACCATTGGCGGTCCACACCTGGACCACTACGCTGTTGCGCGTCTCGGAGGCGGGCAGCTGCGGTGGGAGGGCGAACTCGAACGACTGGTCGCGCAGCGAGTAAGCGGTCTGCTGGAGTTGCTCGTCGAAGACCTCTCCGGCGCTGCCGAGCGCGACCTGGTAGGTCGTGTAGGCACCGGAGAGGGCGGCGGCGATTACCGCGGAGAGCAGCCACACGAGCAGCCGCGTGCGGATGGTGGTCATGAAGCGGCGCGCAGCCGGTAACCCACTCCGCGCACGTTCTGGATGTATTCGGCGCCGAGCTTCTTGCGCAGGTTGTGGATGTGGACCTCGACCGCATTGCTCTCCACTTCCTCGCCCCAGCCGTAGAGCCGTTCCTCGAGCTGGGTGCGGGAGAGCACCTGGCCGGGCCTCTCGATCAGCGCTTCGAGCAGCGCGAATTCCCGGTGGGAGAGATTGACGGCCACCCCATCGCGGGTCACCTCGTGGCTGGCGGAATTGAGCGTCACGCCGAGATGCTCGACGAGGTTCTCGGCGCGCCCCGTCTGGCGGCGAAGCACGGCGCGCACGCGCGCGGCTAGCTCGTCGAGGTCGAAGGGCTTGACGATGTAGTCGTCGGCGCCGGCGTCGAGGCCCTTGATGCGGTCGTCGACCGAATCCCTGGCGGTGAGGATCAGCACGGGCAGTTTGCTGCCGCTGCCGCGCAGCCACTGCAGCACCTGCAATCCGTCGACCTTGGGCAGGCCGAGGTCGAGCAGCACCAGGTCGAAGTTCTCCGCGGAAAGCGCGGCCTTGGCCGCGGCGCCATCCTGGACCCAATCCACGGCCAGTCCCTGCCGGCGCAGCCCGAGGCGCACGGCTTCGCCGATCATGGCGTCGTCCTCGACCAGCAGTAATCGCATACGGCTATGGTACCGAAGGGCTGCGCCCGCCCGCATCCGTCTCCGGTAACATGGCGACATGCACGCGGCGCGCAACATCTTTTCCTACCCGAAGCCGGCCGGTTCTCCTGCCGCGCCGGCGCCGTTTCTGCCCCTGGGCGCCGCGGAGATGGCCGCGCTCGGCTGGGAGGCGTGCGACATCGTGCTGGTCACCGGGGACGCCTACGTGGATCACCCGAGCTTCGGCATGGGGATCGTTGGTCGCTTCCTCGAGGCGCAGGGATTTCGTGTCGGCATCCTCTCCCAGCCCGACTGGCACGACGCGGCGGCGTTTCGTGCGCTGGGCCGGCCCCGGCTCTTCTTCGGGATCACCGCCGGCAACATGGATTCCATGGTCAACC
>CAZFWB010000040.1:0-21598 GCA_964522655.1 uncultured Chromatiaceae bacterium
CGGCGAGGCACTGCGTTACGGTGCGGAAATATTCCATGCGCTAAAGTCGGTGCTGCGCGAAAACCGGCTCAACACCGCTGTTGGCGACGAAGGAGGGTTCGCGCCGGATCTGCCGTCGAACGCCGCGGCGCTCGATACCATCATGACCGCCATCGGCCGGGCCGGGCTGCGCGCCGGCGCGGACGTATACCTCGGGCTCGACGTAGCAAGTTCCGAGTTCTTCCGCGACGGCCGCTATCACCTCGAAGGCGAAGGGCGGAGCTTCTCCCCGGGGGATTTTTCCGCCTACCTGCAAGGACTCACAGAGGCATATCCGATCGTTACCATCGAGGACGGAATGGCGGAGAATGACTGGGATGGGTGGGGGCTTATGACCGAAAGTCTCGGGAAACGAGTGCAGCTCGTCGGAGACGACCTTTTCGTGACCAACACGGCCATTCTGCAGGAAGGCATCCGGCGGGGGGTTGCCAACGCGATCCTGATCAAGCCCAACCAGATCGGCACTCTCACCGAGACGCTGGAGGCGATCGAGCTTGCCGCGAAAAGCGGGTACGCGGCCGTCGTTTCCCATCGCTCCGGTGAGACCTGTGATGCGACTATTGCCGACATAGCCGTGGGCACGGCCGCGACGCAGATCAAGACCGGATCACTGTGCCGCTCCGACCGCACGGCGAAATACAATCAGTTGCTGCGAATACAGGAATTGCTTGGCGGGGCGGCGGCTTTCGCAGGTCGCGACGCCTTTGCGGTCCGGCTGGGAGGCTGATCGAGATGCCGGTGAGGCTGATTGTCGTTTGCCTGGTGGCCTTGCTGGCGTTACTGCAGCTTCGCCTCTGGGTATCCGAGGACGGTTTCCGCGGCGTGGCGCAGCTGCGCAGCCAGGTTGCCGCGCAGGTCGGCGAGAACCGGCGCCTCGCGGAGCGTAACCGCCGCCTCGAAGCGGAAGTCGCCGATCTGCGGCAGGGGTTTTCCGCTCTCGAGGAACGTGCGCGATCCGACCTCGGCCTGATAGCGCCGAACGAGAGCTTTTTCATTCTAGCCGGCAAGCCCCAGGGGCCGAGCCCGGCTCCGGGCCCGTAGGTCGCCACTCCGGTAACGAGCTGCGACATGATCCGGACCTCCCTGCAGGACGGCATCGCCGAGATCGCGATGGATCGTCCCCCGGTCAACGCGCTCAACCTCGCTCTGGTCACCCGTCTCGAGCAGGCTCACCAGGACGCCTGCCGGGCCGGAGCGCGGGTCATTCTCCTCACGGGACGCGAGGGCATGTTCAGCGCCGGCCTGGATGTGCCCGAGCTTCTGCCACAGGCACGGCCGGAGATAGAGGGGTTCTGGTCCGGGTTTTTCCGCCTGACGCGAGCGCTCGCGGCGAGTCCCGTCCCCGTGGTCGCGGTCGTGAGCGGTCACGCGCCAGCAGGGGGAGCGGTCCTCGCGATTCATTGTGACTACCGCATCGGAGCGCGCGGCAACTTCCGCATCGGCCTCAATGAGGTGGCCGTCGGGCTGCCGATTCCCGACGGGATCATGCTCGCCCTGGTGTATCTGGTCGGGGAACGGCTGGCCCAGCGTCTCGGCATGACTGCCGAACTGCTGTCGATGGAAGACGCGCTCGCCTGCGGCCTGCTCGACGACCTGGCGGACCCGGCGCGGCTGATGGAGCAGGCGCGCGAATGGGCCCGAAAGGTCGCGGCTTTGCCGCCGGTCGCCATGAACCGGACCCGGATGGTCGCCCGCGCGCGCCTCGCGGCCGCCCTCGACCCGCAGGCCGATGCGCGCGTTGCCGCTGATCTCTGGTTCAGCGAGGAAACGCAGGCGGGGATGCGGGCGCTGGTGGACCGCCTGGCGAAAAAGTGAGCTCCTCAGGCGCCCTGACCGATCCGGACGGAGCGCACCGGCTGGGGGCTCAGTGCCGCAGCAGGACGTACACTGCGCCGGTGCCACCGTCCCGCGCCGGGGCCGATACGAACGCGAGCACGTCATCCCAACGGCGCAGCCAGCCGTTGACGCTCGCCTTGAGGACCGGCCCCCGCTGGCCCGAACGCAACCCCTTGCCGTGCACGATGCGCACGCAGTGGATCCCGCTGGCAATGCTTTCGGACAGGAACGCGCGAAGTTCTTCGCGGGCCTCGGCGCTGGTCATGCCGTGCAGGTCGAGTTCCGCCTTGACTGCATACCTGCCCTGGCGCAGGCGCCGGAAGACGGCGGCGCTGACCGACGGCCGGCGGAAAGTCAGCTCCTCGCCGGTCTCCAGTTCCAGCGCGGCCGGGTCGAGCCGCAGGGAGTCGCGCAGCACCTGCTCCTCATCCTGGCGGCGAAATCTGGCGCGGGCCGCAGGCGGAGCCTGGCGCAGGTGCAGCCGACGGGAAGCGACCGGGCGCGCACCGGCCGCGGCATCACGGAATAGCGCGGCGTCTTCCGAATTGATATTTTTTGGTCGTTTCCGTTGCATCACCTGCTCGCATCGCCCGCGACGCCGGTAGATCGTGTTTGGCGCCCGGGCGAGAGACCTCCGCGTGAAGATACTGCTAAGTAACGACGACGGCTACCAATCGGAGGGCCTGGCGACGCTCGCGCTGGCGCTTTCCGACCTGGCGGAACTGACGATCGTGGCTCCGGACCGCAATCAGAGCGGCGCGAGCCATTCCCTCACGCTCGAGATGCCGTTGCGCGTGGGCCGAACCCGCGAGGGAATCTACTACGTCAACGGCACGCCCACCGATTGCGTGCACCTGGCGATTACCGGCTTGTTGGATCATGAGCCCGACATGGTAATCGCCGGCATCAATCATGGGGCAAACCTTGGCGACGACGTGCTTTACTCCGGCACGGTTGCGGCCGCTGTCGAAGGACGGTTTCTCGGCCTGCCGGCCATCGCCGTATCGCTTGCGAGTCAATCTCCCCGGCACTTCGATTCCGCCGGGCAGGCTGTTCGCGTGCTTCTGCAGCGGTTGCAGGCAGAGCCACTGCCATCGGACACCATACTCAATGTGAACGTGCCCGATGTTCCCTTCGGGGACATCGCGGGCTACGAGGCGACGCGGCTCGGCTACCGCCATCGATCCGAACCGGTGGTCGAGTCACGCGATCCGAAAGGCAGGCCGGTGTTCTGGGTGGGGGCTGCGGGCGCCGGCCAGGATGCCGGACCCGGCACCGATTTTCACGCGGTCGAAAACAATCTCGTCTCCGTGACGCCGATGCAGATTGACCTGACGCACCATGTAAGGATCAGTGCGATTGCAGACTGGCTGCGCCGATGAGCGTCAACGAGGGCAATCACAAGGGGATCGGCATGACGTCGGCCCGCACCCGCGAACGACTTGTGCAGCGGCTGGCGCGTCACGGCATACGCAGTGCCACGGTCCTGGAGCGCATTCGCACGGTGCCACGGCACCTGTTCATTGACGAGGCTCTGGCGAGCAGGGCGTACGAGGACAGCGCACTGCCGATCGGACAGGGACAGACCATTTCCCAGCCCTATATCGTTGCGCTGATGACCCAGGCGCTGCTCGAAAACGGCGAGATCGGGCGGCTCGAAAAGGTGCTGGAAGTCGGCACCGGCTGTGGCTACCAGACCGCCGTGCTGGCGCCTCTGGTCGGGCAGTTGTTTACGATCGAACGTATCGCGACGCTGCAACGTGCGGCGCGCCAGCGCCTGGCGCAACTGGGTCTCGGCAATGTCCGCTATCGGCACGGCGACGGTTTCGAAGGCTGGCCGGGACAGGCTCCGTTCGACGGCATCCTGGTGACCGCGGCGCCCGCGGAAGTGCCGCAGGTGTTGCTCGATCAGCTCGCGCCGGGAGGCCGGCTGGTAATCCCGGTCGGCCGCAGCGGCAACCAGGAACTGGTGCGCTATACGCGCCGGGGCACCGAACTGGAGCGCGAACACCTCGGCTGGGTTACGTTCGTACCGCTGGTGGAGGGCAAGAGCTGAGCCCGGCTGGCGCTTCGGTTGCGACACCGGGTCGCAAAGGCGCGGAACGGCGGGCCGGACGAATTACGCGCGGGCCGCTGGTGCCGTTAGCGAAGGCGCTGCTGCTGTCCTCGCTCGTAGTGCTGGCAGGCTGTGGCGGCGTGCGGGTGGACGAGGCTGGCGAGCCTGTTGCCGCCGGGATTCACGTGGTGCATCCGGGGGAGACGCTCTATGGAATCTCGCGGCGCTACGGTATTGACTACCGCGACCTGGCCCGTTGGAATCGTCTTGGAGACGGATCGCTCATCTATCCGGGGCAGCGATTGCGGTTGTCAGCGGCGCCTGACGACGCCGCGGGGAGGGGCACGGAGGCGCAGGGTGCGCCGGCGGTCTCTGGCTGGCGCTGGCCTACGGCAGGGGAGGTGATCTCCGGCTACGGACAGTCTGCACGCACGGCCGCCGGGATCCTCATCGGCGGGCGCAGCGGCCAGCCGGTCGTGGCTGCAGCCGACGGCGAGGTGGTCTATTCGGGCAGCGGGCTGGCGGGTTACGGCCAGCTCGTGATTGTGCGTCACAATGCCGCCTGGCTCAGCGCCTACGGACACAATCAGCAGCTGCTGGTAGCGGAGGGCGAGCGGGTGCGAGCCGGCACCCAGATTGCGCGGATGGGAGAGGGGCCGGGCCGGCGGGCGGCGCTGCATTTCGAGATTCGCCGCAACGGCCAGCCGGTCAACCCGCTGGATTACCTGCCACGGTCGCACTGAGTGATCGACGGGCAAGCCGGGGCGATGGCGGTCAGTCGACGAAGAGAGCCGCCACTACACGTCGGTACTCGGAGGCGAGCACGTTATAGGTCCGGCAGGCGGCGGCGGTGGTCATGACTTCGAGCCCCACGCCCTGGCGCAGAATCGCGGTAGTGACCACCATGGTCGGAAAACGCTGGCGAGACCCGGTGCCGAGCAGGATGACCTCCGGCTGCAGCTCCAGTACCGGCTGCAGGTCGCCCAGGGCAAGTTGCTCGGGTGGCGGCGGACGCCAATCGGCGATGATTCGCTCCGTCGTGACGATCACCGGCCTCGAAAAACTCTCGTCGCCTACCAGTACCCGGCCTGCGGAGAAACTGCGGATGAGATTGCCGCCGGTCTTGTCGAGGTCAAGTTTCACGATACTGCGTAGCGCGCTCCCGTGTCGCAACGGCACAGCGTCCGGCGCGTCTTCGGGTGCAGGATAGCCATGGATGCGCGCCCTGTCATTCGCGACGTCGCGATTCGTCGCCGCGCGATTCCCTCCGACGTTTACTCGGCCCTGCCGGCGGCCATGCGCCCTTTGCTTCGGCGCATATACGCTGCCCGCAACGTAGCGCCTAGCGAAGTGAGCACGGCGCTGGGCGACATGCTGCCGGTCAGCAGTCTCGGCGGCACGGCGGCTGTAGCCGAGTTCCTCACCGGCGCATACCTGCGCCAGGCCGACGTGCTGGTCATCGGCGATTTTGATGCCGACGGAGCGACCGCCTCTGCGCTGGTGGTGAGTTCGATGCGGGCGATGGGTTTCCGCAACGTTTCCTATCTCGTTCCGAACCGTTTCGAATTCGGCTATGGGTTGTCTCCGGCCGTCGTCGATCTTGCCGCCACGCGACGCCCCGACGTCATCATTACGGTTGACAATGGCATCAGCAGCCACGAGGGGGTGGAACGCGCCCGCGCCCTGGGAATTGAGGTCGTCATCACCGACCATCACCTTCCGGGTGAGGAGCTTCCCGAGGCGCGGCTGATCGTCAATCCGAACCTGCCGGGCGAGACCTTCGCAAGCAAGTCATTGTCAGGCGTCGGCGTCGCGTTCTACGTCATGGCCGCGCTGGCCCGCGAGCTGGCGCGGCAGCGGCAGGCGGACACCGACGTATCCCGGCGCGCCGTCAGCGCGTGCCTGGACCTCGTTGCGCTCGGCACCGTCGCCGATCTGGTCCGGCTCGATTTCAACAACCGCGTCCTCGTCAACGAAGGGCTGCGACGCATCCGCGCGCTTGCGGCGCGGCCCGGCATACTGGCACTGCTGGATACGGCGGGCCGGGATCCGGCGTCGGCGTGCAGTGCGGATCTGGGGTTCGGCGCGGCACCCCGGCTGAACGCGGCCGGCCGGTTGACCGACATGTCGCTCGGCATCGACTGCCTGCTTGCCGAGAAGGAACGCGACGCACGCATGCTCGCCGGGCGCCTGGACGAACTCAACCGCACGCGGCGCGATCTGCAGGAGCGCATGCAGGCGCAGGCACACGAGCAACTGCTGCGGATCGCTGCGGACTTCGCCGGCGAGGCCCGCGACGGGCTATGCCTGTTCGACGAGGGCTGGCACCAGGGCATCGTCGGCCTGGTTGCATCGCGGGTAAGGGAAAGAACCGGTCGGCCCGTGGTTGCCTTTGCGCCGGGGGAGGAGCCGGGAATCGTGAAGGGGTCTGCGCGCTCGGTGGACGGCTTGCACATCCGCGACGTGCTGGCCGCAATTGCGGCCCGCGGCAAGGTGAGGAGCATGGTATTTGGCGGGCATGCGATGGCGGCGGGGCTGCGCCTCCCGCGCTCTCAGCTCGAAACGTTCCGCGAGGAGTTCAGTGCCGAGGTCGCGAGGCAAGGCGATGGCGCGGAGGCCGGTCAGGTGTTCTGGACAGACGGCCCGCTCACGGTCGAGGAGCTGCAGCCTGCAGTTGCCGAGGAGCTTCATTTCGGCGGGCCATGGGGGCAGGGCTTTGCCGAGCCGCTGTTCGACAACGAGTTCGCGATTCTCGAGCGGCGCGTGCTTCGCGACGCACACCTGCGCCTGAGGTTGCGCCATCCGGACGGTGGCGAGCCGCTGGAAGCCGTCGCGTTCAACCAGACCCGGCTGCCACACGAGCGCGCGCGCTTCCTCTACCGGCTTGGGCTCAACGCCTACGGCGGGCGCAGACGGCAGCAGTTGGTTGTGGAACGTATTGAATACGAATAGCATTACGCGCCTTTTCCATTCGAAGACGCCGGCACCGCCGTGGAAACCAACCCGATCAGGCAGGCCATTCGCGACCTGCGCGACCGATCTTCCGCTCTCCGGGGGTATCTTTGACCTCGACCGGGCGCGCGAGCGGCTGGACGAGGTGCAGGCGGCCCTGGAAGACCCGGCGGTCTGGAAAGATCCCGGGCGCGCGGAGGCCTTGGGTCGCGAGCGGGCCCAGGTCGAGGCGCTCGTGCGTCAGTTTGATCGAATCGAGCGCTCCCTGAACGATTCGGCCGAACTGCTCGAGATTGCGGAAGCCGAGCAGGACGAGGGCGCGGTAACCGGGGTTGAACTTGACGTGGACGCTGCGCGTCGCGAGATCGAGCAGCTCGAGTTCAAGCGCATGTTCAGCGGCAGACACGATGCGGCCAATGCCTTCGTGGATATACAGGCCGGATCGGGTGGCACCGAGGCCCAGGACTGGGCTGAAATGTTGCTGCGCATGTACCTGAAGTACTGCGAGCACAAGGGTTTCACGACCGAACTGCTGGAGGCGTCTGCCGGCGAGGTCGCCGGGCTAAAGAGTGCTACCGTGCGAGTGGCCGGTGAATACGCCTACGGCTGGCTGCGTACCGAATCCGGCGTGCACCGGTTGGTTCGCAAGTCGCCGTTCGATTCCGGAAATCGGCGTCACACTTCCTTTGCGGCCGTGTTCGTATCCCCGGAACTCGACGACGAAATAGCGATCGAGATCAACCCGGCCGACCTCCGCGTAGACGTCTATCGGGCCAGTGGCGCGGGTGGCCAGCACGTCAACCGGACCGAGTCGGCCGTGCGCATTACGCATCTGCCGACCAACGTGGTCGTGCAGTGCCAGAACGAGCGTTCACAGCACAAGAACCGTGCGACCGCCATGAAGCAGCTCAAGGCGAAGCTCTACCAGATCGAGGAGCAGAAGCGGCGTGCGGAGACGCAGGCACAGGAGGACAGCAAGGCGGACATCGGCTGGGGCAGTCAGATCCGCTCTTACGTTCTGGATCAGTCGCGGGTGAAGGACCTGCGAACCGGTGTGGAGTCCGGCAACCCGGACGACATACTCAATGGGGATCTCGACCGGTTCATCGTCGCGAGCCTGAAGCAGGGCCTGTAGAGGCGGGCAGCCGGCGGGTGGCGGGCCTTTGCCCATTTGCATGGGGCCGGGTTGGCGCGCAGAGCGCTTATCATTCGCGCAGATTTGCTGTGGGGCATTGCTGATGGGTAACGACGGTCAAGGAGCGGAAGGCCACCTGGTTGCGGAACGGCGCCGGAAACTGCAGGCACTGCGCCGTGCGGGCTTTCGTTTCCCCAACCGCTTCCGGCGCAGCGCGCTTGCCGGGCAACTGCATTCCACCTACGAGTCGCATTCCGGGGAAGCGCTGGATGCGGAATGCGTCTCCGTCTCGGTTGGCGGACGCATGATGGCCAAACGGGTCATGGGCAAAGCGAGCTTCATCAAGCTGCAGGACCGCAGCGGCCAGATTCAGGTATTCGTGCAGCAGGGCGCCATTCCCGAGGAGCTGTACCAGGACTTCAAGGGGTGGGACCTGGGGGACATCGCCTGGGCCGAAGGCCAGCTGTTTCGTACCCGGACAGGGGAGCTGTCGTTGCGCGCCACCCGAATCGAGTTGCTGGTGAAGGCCCTGCGGCCGCTGCCGGAGAAATTTCACGGGCTCACGGATCAGGAGATTCGCTACCGTAAGCGGTATCTCGACCTCATCATGAACGAGGAATCGCGCGAGGTCTTCCGGCGGCGCTCGCGGATCGTGCAGTTCCTGCGCAGCTATCTCGACGCGATGGATTTCCTCGAGGTCGAGACGCCGATGATGCAACCGATTCCCGGTGGCGCCATCGCGCGGCCATTCGTGACGCACCACAATGCCCTCGACCGTGAATTGTACCTGCGCATTGCGCCGGAGCTGTACCTGAAGCGGCTGGTGGTGGGCGGTTTCGAACGGGTCTACGAACTCAATCGCAGCTTTCGCAACGAGGGGGTGTCCACGCAGCATAACCCGGAGTTCACGATGCTGGAACTCTACATGGCTTACGCGGACTACCGCGTGCTGATGGATTTGCTCGAGCAGCTCCTGAAGAGCCTCGCGGAGTCTCTCTTCGGGACTCCACTGTTGACCTGGCAGAGCCGCACATATGACATGGATGCGCCGTTCAGGCGCGCCTCCATCGAGGAGCTCGTTGCGGAGAGCAATCCCGAGCTTGACCCGGGGCGATTGCGCGACGTGGATGCGTTACGTGACCGCTGCTCCGCGCTCGGTATCCCGGTGCAGGCCGGTTTTGGCCCTGGCAAGCTATTGACCGAAATATTCGAAAAAACGGCCGAGCACCGCCTCGATGCCCCGACATACGTCACGGGATTTCCGGCCGAGGTCTCGCCATTGGCGCGCCGCAATGATGACGATCCGTTCCTCACGGACCGCTTCGAGCTGTTCATTGGCGGAAGGGAGATCGCGAACGGCTTCTCCGAGCTGAACGACGCGGAGGACCAGTCCGAGCGATTCAGGGCGCAGTTGCAGCGGAAAGAGGCCGGCGACGTTGAAGCGATGTTTTACGACGCCGATTACGTGACTGCGCTCGAATACGGCCTTCCCCCGACGGCCGGGCTGGGCATCGGCATTGACCGGCTGGTGATGCTGATGACCGATAGCCTCTCGATCCGCGACGTGCTTCTCTTTCCACACATGCGCGAGAACTGACGGCTCTGGCGCTAGCTTCCGGACAATTCAGGGAGGTCGTAAGGCAAGGGCAATCGCGTGAGCGCTCTGCCGTCGTCGGGGTCGAGAAAGCAGGGACCGGTTGCCGCGTCGAGACGGATGACGGCAAGCAGCTCGCCATCTTTTCCGGACGGTGCCGCATTGACCACCCGGCCGATGCTGCCGTGCGCGGCGAATACGGTGGCGCCGTGCGGCGGCGGATCGCCCGTGACCGCAAAACGCAGCATCCGGCGCTTGACGCGACCCAGAAAGCGCGTGCGGGCGACGATCTCCTGTCCCGTGTAGCAGCCCTTGCTGAAGCTGATGCCGTCGAGGAGGTCGAGGTTGACCATCTGCGGCACGAATTCGCCGCTGGTCGCCGGAACGATCTCGGGGATGCCGGCGCGGATATCGCAGAGGCGCCACTCATCCGGTGATCCCGGGGTGGCGCCGTCCGGCGCAGGCTGGGAGTGATCCGCCGCCTGCACGATTAACGCCCGGCCTGGGTCTGCGGCCAGTGTCAGAGTCTGCGCGCCATGGCCAGGTAGTGGGATTCGTTCCGGGCCCGCAACGACCATCCCGCGCAGTCGCAGTTCAGTGCATGCGACCTGCACACGGGAACGCAGGACGAACAACTTCAGCCTGGCCACCAGCGCGGCGGCGGCTGTGGCCGGAGCCAGCAGGCAAATGCCGTCGGGACGGCGAAACAGGTGCCCTGCCCATAACAGCCGCCCGCGGGCGTCGGCCCAGCCGCCAAGACAGGTCGTGGAATCCCCGAGGCGCCCGACATCCTGCGTCAGTTGCCCCTGGAGGAACTGATCGCGATCGGGACCGGTGACTGTGATCAACCGCAAATGATCGAGCTGGACAACACGCACCACGGGCCTGAAGCGATTACGGGATTCGTATTCGCGGATTCCACAACTGGAGAACGAGGCGTCATTCTGGCACACTAAAAAAGATGTCAGAAACCGGTACTCATAAGGAATTCGCCCCTGCAAGCCGCCCGGACGAAGGACAGGCGACGCGGCGGGTCCGGCCGCCCCGGCCCGCCCCGGAGGGGCCTCCGAAGGAGTCCGGCGGGCCGCAGGGTCCGGAGCCGACGCGTTACGGGGACTGGGAGCGCAACGGCCGCTGCATCGATTTCTGAAGGCCAGCCTGCTTCGCTGAAGCAGGCCGATTCCGCTGCTCGTTCAGAACCGAGCAGCCGCGGTCCACGTAAACGGCCGGCGGTTGGGGCACGGCCGTGTTTCGTTCAGGGAGAGGGTACACGATGATGGGGCAGTCGAATCGTCCACTGTCTCCGCACCTGGGCGTATATCGCTGGCAGATCAGCAATACGCTGTCCATCCTGCACCGGTTGACCGGCGCAGCACTGACACTCGGGGCGCTGGCGTTCACGCTCTGGCTGGTTGCGCTTGCGGCGGGTCCCGACTTTTTTCTCGATTTCGTTGATGTGCTGGGCTCGCCGCCGGGCATCGTGCTGCTTTTCGGCTGGACCTTCTGCTTTTTCTACCATCTGTCTAATGGCGTAAGACACCTGTTCTGGGACGCCGGGCTCGGGTTCGATCTCGCGCAGGCGCGGCGCAGTGGCATCCTGGTTGTGACAGCCAGCTCTTTTCTGACGCTGGCGTTCTGGTTCGCCGTCCTGGCGAATCGCTGGGGCTGAGGATGAGCCTGCGATCCCCCCTCGGTCGGGCACTCGGGCTTGGTTCGGCCAAATCAGGCTTCGGGCACTGGTGGGGGCAACGATTGTCGGGGGCAGCCCTGGTACCGCTCTGCCTCTGGTTCGCGCTCAGCATCGCCGGCCTCCCGAGCACCGATTACTGGGCCGTATCGGCGTGGGCCAGTTCGCCACTGCACGCGATCCTCCTCATTCTCATGCTGATCAGCCTGCTCTATCACTCGAGTCTCGGAGTCCAGGTCATCATCGAAGACTACGTCAGTGGTCCCGCGAAAGTGACGGCTCTTGTGCTGGTTCAGTTTGCGCATCTTGTCATGGCGGTATCGGGCATCTATGCCATCGTCACGCTTTCGGCGGGTGGCCAGTGATGCGCCGAACGCTGCCTGTACCACGGTTTCCCGGGACCAGGCAATGAAGACCGAGCACGCATTCACCGATCACTGTTACGACGTCGTCGTGGTCGGCGCCGGCGGCGCCGGCCTGCGCGCGACCTTCGGCCTGGTAGAGGCGGGTCTCTCCACCGCGTGTATCACCAAAGTGTTTCCCACACGAAGCCACACGGTGGCGGCGCAGGGCGGCATCAGCGCCGCGCTGGGCAACATGGGTGAGGACGACTGGCGCTGGCACATGTACGACACCGTCAAGGGGTCGGACTGGCTCGGGGACCAGGACGCGATCGAGTACATGTGCAAGGAGGCGCCGCAGGCGGTCATCGAGCTGGAGCACTACGGGGTGCCGTTCTCTCGCACTGAGGATGGCCGGATCTACCAGAGGCCATTTGGCGGCATGACGACCCACTTCGGGAAAGGCACTGCCCAGCGGACCTGCGCTGCTGCGGATCGCACCGGGCACGCGATGCTGCACACGCTCTATCAGCAATCGCTCAAGCACAATGCCACTTTCTTTGTAGAGTATTTCGCGATCGACCTGATCATGGAGGGTCTCGAGTGCCGGGGCGTCATCGCGATCGACATGGCTACCGGGCTGCTGCATCGTTTCCGCGCGCACCGGGTCATCCTCGCCACTGGCGGCTATGGCCGGGCCTATTTCTCGTGCACGTCAGCGCATACCTGCACCGGCGACGGCAACGCCATGGTTCTACGGGCGGGCTTGCCGCTGCAGGACATGGAATTCGTTCAGTTTCACCCGACGGGCATCTACGGTTCGGGGTGCCTGATCACGGAGGGTGCGCGTGGCGAGGGGGGGTATCTCACGAATGCAAAGGGCGAGCGCTTCATGGAACGGTACGCGCCCAATGCCAAGGACCTCGCCTCGCGCGACGTGGTCAGTCGCTCGATGACGGTGGAGATCCGCGAGGGTCGTGGAGTCGGGGAAGAACGCGACCACATTCATCTGCATCTGGAGCACCTGGGGCCGGACGTCATTCACGAGCGCTTGCCCGGCATCGCGGAGACAGCCCGTATTTTCGCGGGCGTGGATGTCACCAAGGAGCCCATCCCGGTACTGCCGACGGTGCACTACAACATGGGCGGAATTCCCACCAATCATCACGGCGAAGTGCTGACGCTTGAGGACGGAAACCCCGATGCGGTGGTTCCCGGGCTGATGGCGGTCGGCGAGGCGGCCTGTGTCTCGGTGCACGGGGCGAACCGTCTGGGGTCGAACTCTTTGCTCGATCTGGTGATATTCGGCCGCGCCGCGGCCCGGCGATGCGCGGAGATGTTGCGCGGCGCCGGCCGGCCGCGCCCGCTGGCGGCCGGTGCGGGCGAGGCCGCCGTCGCACGCCTCGAACGCCTGCGTACTGCCGACGGCAGCCGGCCAACCGCCGAGATTCGCCTCGAGATGCAGAAGACCATGCAGGCTCACGCTGCGGTATTTCGTACTGGCGAATCATTGCGCGATGGCATGGAGAAACTCGGCCGTACCGTCACGTCGTTCGCCGATGTCCGCGTCAGCGACCGGGGGCTTATCTGGAACACCGACCTGATCGAAACGATGGAACTGGACAACCTGTTATGCCAGGCGTTGGCCACAATCACCGCGGCCGCCAACCGGGAGGAAAGTCGCGGCGCCCACGCGCGCGAGGACTTCCCGCGCCGCGACGATGTGAAGTGGCTCAGGCATTCGCTGATATGGGTCGGTCGGGACGGCCGGGTGAGGATCGACTATCGGCCGGTTCACCTGCAGACGCTGACGAAAGAAGTCGAGTCGATCCCGCCGAAGGCGCGGGTCTATTAGATGCCAACGCCGCGAGACTCTGCTTCCTCGGGTCTTGGGCGGCGCAGGGCGTGTGCCGGGTGGCCGGTACCAGAGTGTAGGTGAGGCATGGAGAATGGCTGAATTCAGGTTACCGGCAAACTCGCGGGTTCACGCGGGCCGCGAGCACAAAGCGCCGGCCGGCGCGACCCGCGTTCGAAGGTTCCGGGTTTACCGGTTCGATCCGGGATCCGGCGAGAATCCGCGGCTGGATATCTATGAGGTCGATCTGGACAAGTGCGGGCCGATGGTGCTCGATGCGCTGATCAAGATCAAAAACGAGGTCGATGCGACGCTGACATTTCGCCGCTCGTGCCGCGAGGGCATCTGTGGCTCGTGCGCGATGAACATCGATGGCGGCAATACCCTCGCGTGCACGCAGGCAATCAGCGACATTCGCGGCGATGTGAATATCTACCCGCTGCCACACATGCCGGTCATAAAGGACCTGGTGCCGGATCTGACGAATTTCTACGCTCAATACGCTTCGATTCGCCCCTGGTTGCAAAGCCGGACGCCACCTCCGCCCGACGGCGAGCGCCTTCAGTCCAAGGAGGAGCAGGAAAAGATCAACATGCCCTCGGCGTGCATTCTTTGCGCCTGCTGCTCGACGGCTTGCCCGAGCTACTGGTGGAACAGCGATCGCTATCTCGGTCCTGCCGTTCTGCTTGCCGCCTACCGCTGGCTCGTGGACAGCCGCGACGAGGCCCAGGGCGAGCGGCTGGACGACCTTGAGGACCCATTCCGGCTGTATCGTTGCCATACGATCATGAATTGCACGGAAACATGTCCGAAGGGGCTGAATCCTGCGCAGGCGATCGCGGAGATCAAGAAGATGATTGCGGCCCGGCATCTGTAATCCGGCGGTCGCTGATAGCACGCTGCAACCCACCGCCACACCACCGCCTACGTTGTCTGATCCGGAACTCAATCGCCTGCGCTGGCGATGTCGGCGTGGCATGCGGGAACTCGATGCCCTTCTCATGGGCTTCGCCGACCGCCACTACCTCGCAGCCGGCGAAGCCGAGCAGGCCGCCTTTCGCAGCCTTCTTTCTAGGCCGGACCCGGAGATTCTCGACTTGCTGACCGGCAGGCTGCGCAGTGACGATACGGGTCTCAACCGGGTCCTGGAACGGATGCGTGGCGAACGGGTTCCTTGAGGCCATAGAGATCAGGCCCGATGCGGGACTTTTCGTGATGGCAGTTGCCTTGCTCGCGGTGCCGCTTGCAATCGCCTGCATCGCCGGTGCGCAACTGTCGCCGTTCGGCAAGACTGCCTTGGCGCTCGTGACAGCGACTGTTGCTGGCGGTGAACTTCGACTGCATCTCGGCGTTCGTGCAAGGCGGCGGGTCCGTCGCGCCGTGCTTGGCACCGACGGTAGCTGGCACATCGTCCCGATGGACGGGCCGCCGACTCGCGGTCGGCTCGCGCGCGCATGGGGAATCTCGGCCGGACCCGTCATCGCGCTGGAGTGGAATTGCGACGATGGTCAGCGCCGCCAGGCGTGGCTGGTGCGGCGGCAGGTTCCGGCCTGCACATGGCGACGGCTGCGGGTCCGGTTGCGCTTCGCGTAGAATGCCGCGGTGGCCGCTGCGACGCATCAGCACAGTGGGGGCTGTGTGATGGGCGTCTGCGGACTCTGTTCGAAACTTTTGCGGTGCGAGGCAGTCTACGCAACCAGTGCAGTCTCGCGCCGCTCGCTGCGGTAGCGGGGCGGCATGGCAGAAAAGACCAGTGATCAGCTGCTCGTCAGGCGCGTCCAGGAGGGCGACCGGCGGGCATTCGATGCGCTGGTCCTGCGTTACCAGCAGAGAATTGTGAAGTTGATCATGCGCTACGTGCACGATCCCGCTGAGGCCCAGGACGTGGCCCAGGAGGCCTTTATAAAGGCCTATCGTGCGTTGCCTGCCTTTCGTGGCGAGAGCGCGTTTTACACCTGGCTGTATCGCATCGCGATAAACACCGCGAAAAACTACCTTGCAGCCCTGCAGCGCAAGCCGATCGACTATGAGCTCGACGCCCATGAGCCCGGTCATTATGAACTTAATCCCCGATTGCGTGACGACGAAACCCCCGAGGGACTGGCGATGCAGGAGCAGCTCCGCCACACGGTAGAGCGCACGATTGCGTCGTTGCCAGCGGAGTTGCGGACCGCCATCATGCTGCGCGAGATCGACGGCCTTAGTTATGAGGACATCGCCAGCGCCATGGAGTGCCCGGTCGGTACCGTACGGTCGCGGATTTTCCGTGCCCGCGAGGCAATCGACCGCAGCATCGACGAGATGGTTGGCCGCTAGCGGATTGCGAGAAGAGAAAAGGCGACGATGAGCGAGACACTCGACGAACAACTCTCGGCGTTCCTCGATGGCGAATTGCCGCCGGAGGAACTGGACCTTTTTCTCACGCGGCTCGACCGCGATGCCGGGCGCCGGGCACGGCTGGGGCGTTATGCCCTGATCGGCGAATGCCTCAGGACCGGAACGGGGCAGCCCGACGCGCTGCGGGTTGCCGATCGCGTACGCGAGCAGCTGATCGAGGTGTCTGGCCGTGACCTACGCGTCAGCGCCCGGCACGAGGTCATTAAGAGGGGCTGGTTGAAGTTTGCCGGGGCCGCAGCCGCAATGGCCGCGGTGGCGTTTGTGGTTGCGCAGACCGGCACCCGGGAGGGCGCCGACGAGCAGCCGCTGATTGCACAGCGCGAGCCGATGCGGCCGTCTGGCGCGGCTGAGGAGATCAGCACGGTCAGCTCCGCGGTGAGTCACCGGCTCGATCCCCGCTCTGCGGCGCGACTGACGGGCTACCTCGTTGCGCACGGCGAATACGTCAACCAGTTTTCGCGCAATACCCTCGATTCCCATCTGGTCACGGCGCGCGCCGAGCGGGCAGCGTGGCGGCAGTCGCAGGATCCCGCTGATGTACGTTAGACCGCGCCGTTTGTTTTCCGGCGCGATCCTCTTTGTTGTTTCGGCGTTCCTCCCCGCCATCGTCGCGGTCGCGGCGGACAGTCCACGCGTCTGGCTGGAGCGGATGAGCAAGGCAGTGGAGCTCCTGAATTACTCGGGTACCCTGGTGCACTTCTATGGCGGCGAGACCAGCGTCCTGAAAATCGCGCATCGCGTGGACGGCGGCCGCGTCACCGAGAAAATAACCTCCGACGACGCGGGACGCGAGATTATCCGCAACGATGACGAGGTGACCTGTATTTTCCGGGACCAGAAAGTCGTCCTGGTCGAACGTCGTGACGATCTCGATCGGGACCAGAGCCCGTTGCGTGGCAGGCTGCCGGGCAATGCGGAGATCCGCGAGACCTACTATCACGTTGCCTTTGCGGGCACCGAGCGCATCGCCGGGCGCAATGCCCGGATCATCACGATCCGCCCGAAGGACGGCTATCGTTACGGCTACCGGGTCTCGGTCGATCGCGAGACGGCCATGCCGCTGAAGACGCAACTGGTCGACGAGAAAGGCCAACTGCTGGAACAGATCTTGTTCAGCGACATCGATCTGGCCGACCGAATACCGGACGAAGCCGTGCGACCATCGATCGCCATTGACACCTTTGCCGTCCGACGGTCGCAGACTGTTCCGGGAAAAGCGGTAGTGCAGAACGACGTTGACTGGGGCGCTGTCGAGCTGCCCGCGGGCTTCAGTCTCGCGGTACGTCAGGCTCGCACGGCGTCGGACGCGGACCGCGGCCTGCGGCACCTCGTTTATTCAGACGGTCTCGCCACGGTGTCGCTGTTCATTGAGCCTGCGGTCGCGGCCGCAGAGCAGGCCGAGGGCCTCTCGCAGATCGGGGCAGCCAATGCCTATACCACGGTGCGGGACGGTCACATGGTGACCGCCGTTGGCGAGGTCCCTGCCCGCACCGTGGAGATTCTCGCGTTGTCGGCTCGTCCGGGCCGCATGCCGCAGCCCACGAAGCCGACATCGGTAAGGGACGCCTCGCGCTGATGCGCGAATTGACCGTTTACAGCCGACCCGGCTGCCACCTTTGCGAGTTGGTGATCGAGGAACTGGCGCCGATGTGCGAAGCCGCAGCCGTCCGGCTGCGTATCGTCGACGTGGATACGAGGCAGCCGTGGCGAGAGCGCTTCGGAGAGCGGGTGCCTGTCGTGTGTGATGGCGAGGAGGAAATCTGCGCCTGGCCGCTCGACGAGGCGCGGGTGCGCCGGTGGCTCGCAAGCGGGCGCCCGATTGCCTGATCCGGGTATAATCGCGCGTTTTTTCCTCCACCCGCCGCGGAAATGAACGAGCGCCTGAGCCAGGTCCGAAACTTCGCCATCATTGCGCATATCGATCACGGAAAGTCCACCCTGGCAGACCGCTTGATCGAGATTTGCGGAGGGCTGGATGCCCGAGAGATGGCGAATCAGGTACTCGACTCGATGGATCTCGAGCGGGAGCGCGGCATCACCATTAAGGCACAGACCGTGTGCCTGTCGTATCGGGCGGCGGACGGCGAGACCTATCAGCTGAACCTGATCGACACCCCGGGTCACGTGGACTTCTCGTACGAGGTTTCGCGGTCGCTGGCCGCCTGCGAGGGGGCGCTGCTGCTCGTTGACGCGGCTCAGGGGGTGGAGGCCCAAAGCGTCGCGAACTGCTATGCGGCGATCGAGGCGGGCCTCGAGGTGCTGCCCGTCATCAACAAGATAGATCTGCCGAACGCCGACCCGCCGCGGGTAAAGCGGGAGATCGAGGAGATCATCGGCATCGACACGACGGGTTGCGCGCTGGTCAGTGCGAAGACCGGCGCAGGCGTTCGCGAGTTGATGGAACTTCTGATTCGACGCATACCCGCCCCGAAAGGGGATCGCGAGGCGCCGCTGCAGGCGCTGATCATTGACTCCTGGTTCGACAATTACGTCGGCGTGGTATCGCTCGTGCGCGTGGTCAACGGCGTCCTGCCGAGGAGCGGAAAGATTCGCATCTGGTCAACCGGACGGATGTATCTCGTTTCGGAGGTTGGCGCCTTTACGCCAAAGGCCACGCCACGTGAGAGCCTGCAGGCTGGCGAGGTTGGCTACGTGATCGCCGGCATCAAGGACGTGCACGGTGCCCCGGTCGGAGACACGATGACCCTGGATTCCCGTCCCTGCGAGGCGCCGCTTCCCGGCTTCAGGCAGATCAAGCCACGGGTCTTCGCGGGCCTGTTTCCGGTCAAGGCCGACGACTTCGAGGCTCTGCGGGTGGCCCTCGACAAGCTCAGCCTGAACGATGCGGCGCTGCGCTTCGAGGTAGAGTCATCTGCCGCGCTGGGGTTTGGTTTCCGTTGCGGCTTTCTGGGTCTTCTGCACATGGAAATTGTGCAGGAGAGGCTCGAGCGCGAGTACGGCCTGAACCTCATTTCGACGGCGCCGACTGTCGTGTTCGAGGTCGTCACCACGGGTGGCGAGACCAGGATGATCGAAAATCCGGCCTCCCTGCCTCTCCCGAACGAGATCGCGGAGGTGCGCGAGCCGTACATCACCGCCAGCATCCTCGTGCCGCATGAGTACGTCGGCCCGGTCATGCAGTTGTGCGTCGGCAAGCGCGGCGTACAGAAGCGAATCGAGTACCTGGCAAACCAGGTGGCGATGGAGTTCGATATCCCGATGGCGGAGGTGGTCTTCGATTTCTTCGACAGGCTGAAGTCGATCAGTCGCGGCTATGCTTCGTTCGATTACCAGTTTTCGCGATTTGTCCCCGGGGACCTCGTGAAACTCGACATACTCATCAACAAGGAACGGGTCGATGCCCTGTCGCTGATCGTCCACCGCGACTTCGCCCAGCGGCGCGGGCGGGAGATCGTGGAACGCCTCCAGGAGGTCATCCCCCGCCAGATGTTCGAAGTTGCTCTGCAGGCGGCGATAGGCTCGCACATCATCGCGCGGGCGACGGTCAAGGCGATGCGCAAGAACGTGCTCGCGAAATGCTACGGGGGCGACGTCACCCGCAAGCGCAAACTGCTCGAAAAGCAGAAGGCCGGGAAGAAACGCATGAAGCAATTCGGCTCCGTCGAGATTCCCCAGGAAGCGTTTCTGGCCATTCTCCATACGGGACGGGATTCCAGGGATTCATGATGTCCGCCCGTGATAAAGTGCGCACCGGTCTGGTAGCCGAACGGATTTGGACGTGGATTTCGCGCTGATTCTGGTGGTTGCGACAGCTCTCGCGGGCCTGATCTGGGCCTTCGACGCGGTCTGGTTGAGGCGGAACCGGGCAGAGAAGGCCCCAGAGCCCGTGATCGTGGAATACGCGCGTTCCTTTTTTCCAATCCTGCTGGTGGTGTTGCTGATTCGATCGTTTCTTTTCGAGCCGTTCCGCATACCGTCGAGTTCGATGATGCCGACATTACTGGTCGGGGATTTCATTTTCGTCAACAAGTATGCGTATGGCCTGCGGTTGCCGGTGCTCAATGCGAAGATACTCGAGATAGGGCGCCCGGAGCGTGGCGACGTCATCGTCTTCCGTCTGCCTTCCGACCCGGGGACCAACTACATCAAGCGTCTGGTAGGCCTCCCGGGTGACACCATCCGGTATGCCAACCAGAGGATATATGTCAACGATCAACCGGTAGAGGCCGTCGCGAGGGGGATCTATGACGGCGAGGATCAGCCCGGCTCGCTGCTGCTTCGTGAACGGCTCGGGAGCGTGGAGCACGACGTACTGCTTTTGCCTGGCCAGCGCAGCCTCGAGGGCACATTCGTTGTTCCGCCCGGGCACTATTTCATGATGGGGGACAACCGCGACAACAGCCGCGACAGCCGCTACGATGGGGTCGGTTTCATACCGGAACGCAACCTCGTCGGGCGCGCGGTGCGGATCTGGATGAGCTGGGATTTCCCCGGCCTGCCGAAGTGGCAACGGATCGGCGGAGAGGTCCGCTGAGCCGGCGGGGTCCGCGAGATTCTGTGTCGCAATTCGTTGACAATCGAGGCACGGCGTGTTTTTTTCCCGCAGACGGTCGGCGCGAAACGGAGCGATTCAGACCATGAGTCATTCACGCAACGAAAGACCTTCGGTCAGGGAGAATCCGCATATGCGTTCCAGGCAGACGGGCATCACCCTCATCGGTTTCGTATTGCTGGCGGCATTGATCGGCATGGTGGGTCTCGCCGGGCTCAGGCTCACGCCCGTGTACCTGGAGAACATGAAGATCAGGCGCATTCTCAATGACGTGAAAGCGGATTTTGACGGCCAGGGGCCGACACCACAATTGATTCGCCGTGCGATCGACACGCGGATCAACATAGAGATGGTCTACGGGCTGCAGGCGAGCGAGTTTGAGATTCAGAAAATAGACAGTGGCTTCCGCGTCGCCGCTGATTACGAGAAAGAGGTCCCGTTCGTCGCCAACGTGTGGCTCCTGGTCAAGTTCAACGACGAGGTCGAGATCCGGCTGTGACCGCGCGGGCGCTCTGGGCGGAGCGCATGCTCGGCTACCGGTTCCAGAGTCAGGAACTCCTCGATCTGGCGCTGACCCACCGCAGCGCCTCCGCGCGCAACAACGAACGGCTCGAGTTCCTCGGCGACGCGATCCTGGGGGCGGTCATTGCGGATGCGCTGTGCCGGCGCCGGCCTGATGATGGCGAGGGCACGTTGAGCCGTATCCGCTCGCGCCTGGTGCGTGGCGAAACGCTCGCCGAAATCTCCCGGGACCTCGAGCTCGGGCCGCTGATTCGCCTCGGTACCGGGGAGCGCAGAAGCGGCGGACAGCAGCGGTCCTCGACCTTGTCGAACGCGCTCGAGGCGCTGTTCGGCGCCGTTTATCTCGACGGCGGAATGGCGGCTGCCGAGCGCGTGATCCTGCGGCTTTTCGCGGATCGGCTCGAAAACCTGCCCGCAGAGCACGAATTGATCGATCCGAAGACCCGGCTCCAGGAATGGCTGCAGGCGCGCGGGCAGTCACCGCCGGTCTACAGGGTCAACGATGTCGCCGGAGAAGCTCACGCGCAGACTTTCGAGGTGCTCTGCACGGTAGAAGCGACCGGGCTGGCGGTGGCAGGACACGGCGCAAGCCGCCGTCTTGCGGAGCAGGACGCTGCAGCAAGCGCACTGGAGCGATTGACCGGCTCCTCCGGCGGGGGTTGAGGCGTGGC
>CAZFWB010000041.1:0-21190 GCA_964522655.1 uncultured Chromatiaceae bacterium
CGTGCCCGTATTCCGAGTTCGGGTCGAGATAACTGCACTTCGCCTGGGGCATGAACTTGAGCCCCGTTGCCGTGGCCATGTCGGGCGCCTTCCAGCGTTCCAACGCGTTCACATGGTGCCCCTGGATGTCGAAGATGAATTCCCGCTTGGCGAGAGACGCTGCGGCCGCATCCTGGTCGAGAGCGGCAACACGCGGGAGCTCGTAGAAGCCGCCGGTGAGACCGGCCAGCGCGTGGGCCTCGTTGAAGGCGAGCAGCGTGGTCGCCGCGCCGGCCGCGCTGGTCGCAAACCCCCGGCGGGTCATGCCGAGCCGCCGCGCGTTGCGCCCGAGCGCCTCGCGGGCCAGGGTGTTCGCAAGCATGCTGTGGGTCTCTAGTGGCCGCGGCGCAAACTCGCCGTTGCTGGTGCTGTCGAGCTTGATCGGCAACCGCTGCCCGTCCGGATCGTGCTGGTATCGCATCGCGCCCCCGCCCTTCCGTTGACCATCCAGCCGGAACGTTACCGCACTTTGCGGCAGCGTACACGGCCGCGCACTGCCGCGTTGCGTCTCCTGTCGGCCCACGGGAAGCGGGGTGATGGCGCGGCCGGCGATGGCGCCCCGCTGATCTCAGGCGCGAAGGAGACGCACCGCTTCCTCGGCGAGCGCCGAGTTGGACGTGACGACCGGCACGCCCGCCAGGGCCCTGATCCGGGCCAGCGCCGGGAGCGTCGCCATGCCCGTGCCGGAGAGGAGCAGGACGTCCGCGTCGAGCGGCACGGCCTCGCGGACCGCCGCCAGCGCATCGTCGCTGCCGAGATCGTAGATCGCGTTCGTATCCTCCGGGCGGGCGGTCGGTACCTGGCGGGTGCGTGTCACCTCGAAGCCGAGACCGCCCCAGAACGCAGCCGCCGCGGCGAGCAGCCATTCCGGATAGGGTGCAACGACGGCGATGCGGCGGGCGCCGACGCGCCGCAGGGTCCGGGCAATGGCGTCAGTGGCGGTCAGCACCGGGCAGCCGTACCCGGCCCCGGCGCGGGCGACGAGTTCGCGCTCCCGCTCGAGCCCCGCGAGATACGACGAGCCGGTGCAGGCAAAGCAGAACACGTCGAGCGGCATGCCACCGAAGCTAGCAAGACCCGCCTCGAGCTGCTCGAGGTAGTGCACGAGCCTCGCGCGGGGCGATGGCAGGGCGCTCACCAGGCGGGTGGTGACGAATTCGACGTCGGGCGGAAGCAGCCGGCGGAATTCCGCCTCCACCGTGGGATTCGCCTGCGGCGTCGCCACACCGATGCGTCCTGCCGGGCCGTAGTCGCGTGTCACGTTCGTCTCCTCAGCTGATGGCCGCCGCCCTGCGCAGCCCGGCGATCATGGACGATTCGAGCAGGTACTCGCGGGCGAGCTGCGGGTCCGCCGCCACCTTCTGCAGCCGCGCCAGTTCCTCGCGGCGGAACTCCGGGTCCGGATTTCGCATGCGGCTGCGATTGCGATCGGCCTGCCGGAGGATTTCCTCGGCGGCGACCGGCCGCCGTTGCCGGTCGTAGAGATCCAGCAGTTCCTCGCCCTGCCCCTCGAGCACACGCGCGAGCTTGTCGGCCAGGCTGAAGGCGTCGTGGATGCCGCAGTTCATGCCCATGCCCCCGGTCGGGCTGTTCACGTGCGCCGCGTCTCCGGCCAGCATCACCCTGCCGACGCGGTAGGCGGGGACGATGCGCTGGTGGATGCGGTAGGGCCGGTGCTCGAGCACCTCGTATTTCTCCCTCCTCGGCACGATCCGCTGCAGCTTCGCCTCGATACGCTGCGGGTCGTCGAGCCGCCACGGCTCGGCGGCCGCTTCCTCGTCGGGGTCCGGATAGAGACTGACCCGCCAGCGATCCGCGAGCCGCAGCAGCGCAAAGTTGCTCTCGCGCGTCCAGACGTAGTTGATCGGCGACAGCCCCGGCAGATGGTCCTCGAAGGCGAAAGTCGTGGTGGCGAGCACCGTGGTCTCCGGATACGTCAGTCCCTCGAACGGCAGCGCGAGCAGCCGGCGCAGCGTGCTGTTGGCGCCGTCCGCCGCAATCACGTAGCGCGCATCCCGGCGCTCGCGCGCGCCGGAGCCAGTCCAGGTGACGGTGACCCGGTCGGCGAGCTGCACGGCGCCGCGCACCTCCGCGCCGAAGCGCACCGTGATCCGCTGCGAGTCGAGCGCGGCCGCCAGCGCGAGGCGGCAGAAGGCCGACTGCTCGTATTGCACGCGGTAAGGATGCCGGGTATCGGCGGACAGCACGCCAAGATTGAACACGGCGCGCTCGTGGGTTTCGTGCTGGCGAACCTGCCACGTCGGCGCGATCAGCCCCTGGCGCAGTATCGGAGCAGTCAGATCTAGTTCCTCGAGCATGTCGAGCGTCGGCGGATGAAAGGTCGAGGCCCGCAGGTCCGCACCCGGCGTCGCGTCGCGCTCGAGCACCAGCGACTCGACGCCGCGGCGCGCCAGCGCGAGCGCCGCGGTGAGACCCACCGGCCCGGCGCCGACGATGATCACGGGAATCGCGTTCCGTCCGCCCATGACGGTATTCTGCCGTCAGCCGCATGGCCGGCGCACGCGCGAGCCTACCGGAGCAGAACCCGCGGCAGCCACAGCGCTATCGCCGGAAACAGGATGAGCAGCGCAAACAGCACCAGGTTGCAGCCGAGATACGGCAGCGCCGCGCGGATGACGTCGCCGAGCCGCGTGCCGGGCGGCGCGACGCCCATCATTACGAACAGCAGCAGCCCGAACGGCGGCGTGGTCAGGCTCATCTCCAGAGCGAGCAGCATCAGCATGCCGAACCACACGGGGTCGAAGCCGAGCGCCTTCGCCAGCGGGAAGAAGACCGGGATCGTCAGCAGCATGATCGAGACCTGGTCCACGAAGGCGCCGAGCAACAACAGCACGCCGAGCATGAAGAGCAGCTTCGGCACGGCCTCGCCCCCGAGACCGAGCGCCCAGTCCACGGCCTCGCGACTGAGACCGGAAAAGGCCATCAGCTGGCCGAACACGGAAGAGGCCATGATGAGGACGAACACCATGCCGGTCACCGTGACGGTGTCCCGCAGGGCCAGGCGGATGGCACGCCAGCTGAGACATCGCAGACCCGCGGCCAGCGCCGCGACGGCCAGCGCGCCGAACGCTGCCGCCTCGGACGGTGTCGCAATGCCGAGCACGATCAGTCCCACGACAGCGAACACGACGAGCCCGAGCGGCAGGACGTTGCGTACCAGCAGGCGGCGCTTGTGCGCGGCGGGCAGCGGGGCGATCGCGTAGGCCGGTGCCGCTGCGGGGTCGATACGAACCTGGATCCACACCGCCAGGCAATACAGTACCGCCAGCAGCAGGCCTGGCAGCAGGCCGGCGATCAGCAGAGCCCCGATGCTCACGCCGGCCAGGCTCGCGAGCAGCACGGCGAGCGAGGATGGCGGTATCAGCATCGCGAGGCCGCCGGTACCGACGACCGGGCCGATCGCCATGTGCAGCGAGTACCCGCGGCGCAGCATCTCGGGCACCATCAGCGACCCGAGCATCGCCGTGTTGGCGAGGCTCGATCCGGTCAGCGTCGAGAATGTCGTGCTGCCCGCCACGGTGAGATAGCACAGCCGGCCCGGCACCCCGCCGAACAGCACATCGAGCGCGTCGAAGACCCGCACCGCGAGCCCGCTGTGAAACAGCAGCGCGCCCATGAGCACGAACAGCGGCACGGCCTCCAGCGGAAAGGACGTGATCAGGCTCGTCGACTGGTCCACCACCTGCAGCAGGCCCGCGACGCCGCCGAGGAGGAGCCACGCGCCGAGCAGGTTGGCGGCCAGGAAAGCAAACACCACCGGTACGCCGATGGCCATGAGCACCAGCACCACCGCAAACACCAGCAGGCCGGTCTCGACCGGGGTCACAGGCTGTCCCGGTCACCGCTCTGACGGACGAGATCCTCGCCGCGGATGAGCAGGCGCAGGAACTCGGTCGCCATCAGCAGGAAGCCCACCACGAGCGGCGCGAACAGGTACGCGCGCGATATGTCGAGCGAGCGCACGTCGATCTCGCCACGCTGCAAGGCTTCGACGGCGAGCGCCAAGGCCAGGCCGGCCACCGTCGCCGCGATCGCCGCGCAGGCAATGAGCATGGCGCGATCGAGCCAGCGCCGCACCCGCCCGCCGAGGCGCCGATGCAGCAGCTCCACCACGATGTGGCCGCGGCGGCGAACGAGAGCCGGGCAAGCCGCCATCGTGACGTACAGCAACGCGTACTCGGTCAGCGCGACGGTGGAGTCCGGGGGCGGCAGCCCGAGATTGCGCATGATGACGTCTGCCACGATGAGCAGGCACACGGCCAGCATGGTCGCGCCCGCCAGCGCCAGCAGGCCCTCGATCAAGCCGTCGTATGCGCGCAGAAGCAGGCTCAAGGGCTGACCGCTTTCGCACTCTCCGGCCAGAACAGCGGCTTGAGTCGCGTCGCAGAGTCCGGCGCCCGCTTCGCGAGCCGGCCCCACACGGTGTTGAAGGCCAGGGTGCGGAAGGCGGCCACGCGCTCCGGCGCCACCGCTACGCCCCGCAAGCCGGCGGCGTCGAGATGCCTGAGCTCGCGCTCGCGCAACTCGCTGAAGCGGCGACGGTTGGCACGCTCGTAGCTCACCGCCTCCGTTTCGAGGATGCGGCGCGCCGCCGGGGACAGGCCCCGCCATGCGTCGAGGTTGATCTGCAGGCACACCGAGAGCTGCAGCACCGCCGGGTCGATGCGATAGCGAATGAACCGTTCCACGCTGAGATCGGGTATGCCAATGGTCGTGAAGGCGAGTCCATCCACCATGCCACGCTCGAGGGCCGTGTAGATGTCGCCGACCGGAATCTGCACCGGGCGGGCACCGAGCGCATCGAGCATCTCGCGGTTGGACGGCGACGTGCGGATGATCAGGCCGCTGAGGTCCGGCATGCCGTCGGCGGCAAAGCGCGGCGGCTCGCGCAGATAGACGTGCGCGCCGATGCCGGACTGTACCCAGCCGATCAGGTGCGCGTTGATGCGCTCCTCCCAGTAGGGCCGCAGGGCGTCGAGCGCGCCGCTCGCGCGCGCGCTGTCGGGGTCGAGCGTGGAAGCGAACAGCGCGTCACCCTCCGGCAGGATACCGCGGTAATAGGTCATGCCGCCGAACGCCAGGTCGATCACGCCGCGGCGCAGGGCGTAGAGCAGTTGTTGTTCGGGGACGGCCTCCGGCCCGCCAAGAAAGCGGATCTGGACCACGCCTCGGCCCGCCGCGTTGACGGCGTCGACGTAGTGCATGAAATCCGCGGTGAAGTTCTGGCGCAGGTCCCATGCGCTCGCCAGCGTCAGCGTGACTTCATCGCCGCGCGCGCCAGCGCTCCAGGCGCAAGCGACGGGCAGCACGCAGAGCAGCCGCCATCCTCTGACCAGGCCGCGCCTCATGCCGATGGGGCCCGGACCCGCCGGCGCCGCCGTCCGCGCGCCGTCTGCCGGCGTCGGCGCCGTGTTTCGACAGGATTCGCGCGGCGCAGGCCGCAGCGTGCAGCAGTTCTCAAGCCGGCCACAAGCGAGCGCGCAAGCACCACGGCCCGCGTCGCGCGCTCAGGCGGCGCCGGAGGCGCGCTCCAGGCGGCGCCTCGCGCGCATCACCCGCAGCAGCCGCCACGGTGTCATGGGGATCTCGTTGACCATACCGCCGAGCGCGTTCGCGACGGCACTCGCAACGGCGGCCATGGTGACCACGATCGGCCCCTCGCCGACCTCCTTGGCGCCGAAGGGGCCGAACGGGTCGATGGTCTCGACCAGGATGTAATCGACCTCCGGCATTTCCCAGCTCCGCGGCAGCTTGTATTCCAGCCGCGAGGGGTTGAGCACCTGCCCGTCATCGACGCGGCACTCTTCGTAGAGCACCTGGCTCATGCCGGAGAATACCTGGCCGTCGAGCTGCCCCTCCACGCCCAGCGGGTTGAGCGCGCGGCCGATATCATGCGCCGCGGTGACCTTCAGCACCTTCACGGCTCCGGTCTGCGGGTCCACCTCGACCTCGGCCACCTGCGCGCCGAAGGAGAAGGCGAGCGGGCCGAAGGCTTTCGGCGAGTTGAAGAACCCCCTGCCCATGACGAAGCGCCCCTCCGGCCCGTGAAAGGCCTTACCGACCACCTGCGCGAACGTGAGCGGGCGATCGGGCGTGCCGCGCGGATAGACCCGGCGGCCGCGGAACTCGACTTCCTCCGCGGGCACCCCGAACTCGCTTGCGGCCACGGCCGCGAGCTGCGCGCGCGCATCCGCGGCGGCGTTCTTCACCGCGTTGCCGGTCATGAAGGTGCCGCGCTGGGAAAAAGCGCCCCAGTCGAACGGCACGACGTCAGAGTCCCCCGCGACGACTCGCACGTCGCCCGGTTCCACGCCGAGCATTTCCGCGACGATCATTGCCATGACGGTGTGCGACCCCTGCCCCATGTCCGGGATGCCGGTCAGCAGCGTCACGACGCCGTCGTCGGCCACCTTCACCATCGCCGCGGAGGTATCGTTGCTCGCGCCCTTGGCGCCTGAGGCCTGCGCGCCGATGCCGATGCCGATGCCGCGATACGGCGGCAGCTTGCCGTATTTGCGTCTCCAGTCCGAGCGCTGCACCACCTCCTCGATGCACTGCTTCAGCCCGCAGCTTGCGAACTCGCTGCCGTCGAGCCCGACGTCGCCCGGGTCGATGGCGTTCTTCAGATGGAACTTCGCCGGGTCCATGCCGAGCCGCTCGGCGACATGGGTGAGATGCTGCATCCAGCCGGCCGAGATGCGGCCGAAGATGCCGCCGTGATGCGATCCCTTCGGCACGGAGTTCGTGAAGACGAAGCGGCCGCGGTAGCGGGCGGCCTCGGCGTGATAGAGCCAGTTCATCACGGCCGGCGGCAGCCACAGGATCATGGTCCACTCGGCATGCGCGCCGCAGTCGAAGGTGACGTCCATCTCGATGACCCGGATGCGCCCGTCGCGGGTGACCCCGGTGCGAAACCGGTAACGGGTCTCGCCCGATCCGCGGAACATGATGAACTCTTCGTCGCCGGCGGCGCGCAGCTTCACCGGTCTGCCGGTGCTGCGCGAGAGCAGCGCGGCGATGAAGTGGTGCGGCTTGGGACGGCCGCGGCCGGTGAACGCGCCGCCGATGTTGTTGTAGACGATGCGCACCTGGCTGTCGGACAAGCCGAGTCCCTTCGCGAGCACCTGCTGGTACATCGGCGCCGACTGCGTCGGCGTCCACAGCTGCAGCTTCTCCGGCCTCGACCAGTCGGCGAGCGCCACGTGAAACTCGGCGAGCGTGTTGTGCTGCATCGGCGTCCGGAAGTGATCCTCGACGATCAGGTCGCTCCCGGCAAACGCCTGGTCCGGGTCGCCGAAGTCACGCTCGTAGGTGGGTCCGACGTTGCCCGGCGCCCAGTCGTGGATCCGGGGCGCGCCCTCCTTGAGCGCCTCGCGCAGCGTGGTGGCGGCAGGCAGCGGTTCGTAGTCGACGGCGATCAACTGCAACGCTTCCTCGGCGGTGATCGCGTCCACCGCCGCCACCGCGGCAACCTCCTCTCCGACGTAGTTGACCACCTCGCGCGCAAAGACGGGCTGGCGCTCGGTGAACAGCACGTCGGGAAAATCGCCGCCGGTGACGACCGCCTTCACCCCCGGCAGGGCCAGCGCCCGGCTCGCATCGACGCGCAGAATGCGGGCCCGCGGGTGCGGCGAGCGCAGGACCCGGCCGTGGAGCATGCCGGGCAACACGATATCGTCGGTGTACAGCGCGCGCCCGGACACCTTCTCGAAACCGTCGAGGCGCGGCTGACGCCGGCCGATGACAGCGAGTCCGGAATCCGCGGCCCGACCTCGGTCTCCCATCACCGCACGTCCGTCGGGCCGGCCCCGGGGTCGCGGTCCGACGCCGCGTTTTCGAAGCGATGGGCGTTGCGTATCGCCTCCTTCACCTTGATGTGCCCGGTGCAGCGGCAAATGACGCCCGCGAGTCCGTCGTTGATCTCATCCTCCGTCGGGCTGGGGTTCTGATTGAGGACCGCCCTGGCGGACATGACTACCCCCGGCGTACAGAAGCCGCACTGCACGGCGTGGTAAGCGATGAACGATTTCTGGACGGCATCGAGCTCACCGCGGCGCTCCAGGCCCTCGATGGTCGTGATGAGCTTACCGTCCCAGTCGAGCGCCGGGGTGAGACAGGACAGGACGGCCTCACCGGCCGCGTTGTGGACCGTGCACACGCCGCAGGAGCCGGTGGTACAACCCTCCTTGGTGCCCATCAGCCCGAGTTCGCCGCGGATGACGTCGAGCAGCGTCTGCTGCGCGGACACCAGCAATTCGCGGGTGTCGCCATTTACCGTAATTCGCATCAATGGCCGCGTCATGGCTGCTCCTCGCGCAGCGCGAGGAGCGCGCGCCGCACCAGCGCCCTCGCGAGTTCACGTTTGTACGCCGCCGGCGTGTAGAGGTTGGTCAGCGCGCCGAGCTCTTCGCGCACGGCGGCGGCGGCCTCCTCTATATAAGAGTCGCCAAGCCCGTGCTGCATTGCGATTTCCACCGGGCGCACCAAGATGGCCGGAGCCGGAGTAAGCGAGCCAAGGACCATGCGCAGCCCCGGCCGCTGCGTCCCGCGCCCCGGTGCCCAGGCGGCAATGCTCGCATAGGCGAAGTCGATGCCCTGTCGGGCCGTGTCCTTGAAAAAGACCAGCCGCCCTGCCGCCGGCGGAATGAGGACTTCAGTCATGACCTCGTCGGGCTTCCGGATCGTGTGATGGAGCCCGTCGGCGCGATAGAAATCCGCCAGCGGCACCGTGCGCAACCCGGCGGCGCTCGCCAGCGTCACGTGCGCGCCAAGCGCGATCAGCGCAGGCGGCGTGTCGGCATTGTTGATGGCCACACAGGTCTTCGCGGTGCTGATCACGTGACAGGCATCGACCCCGGTCTTCAGGCAACCGCCCTTGGCCGCCCGCCATTCCTGCGTCTGATTCGCGTACCAGCAACGCGTGTCGAGATTGAGGTTCCCGCCCAGCGTGGCCATGTTGCGCACGTGCACCGAGGCCACGGCCCGCATGGCGGTAACCAGCGCCGGGTAGCGCATGGCCAGAGTCTCGTCGGCGATGAGATCGGTCAGCCGGGCCCCGGCGCCCACGCGCAGCCACCCGTCCGGTCGCGCCTCGACGCCCTGCAATTCGGGCAGCTCGCGCAGGCTGAGCAGCACCCGTGGCTTCATCAGCCGATTGCGCATGTTGAAGACCACATCCGTCCCGCCGCCCATCACGCGCGCGCTCTCGCCGGCCTGCCGCAACAGCTCGAGGCCCTCTCCGAGGCTCGCGGGCTTCACGAACTGGTGAACTGGCAGCAGCATGACAGCGACATCCCCCGTCGCGAGGATGGATCGAGTCTAGGCGCCGGCACCCGGCCGGGCAACCTTCGCCGGTCGGTTTCCGGGTACACTCGATACCGACGTCCCGTCTCCAAGCAAGGAGTGCCGCCGCGCCATGCATACCCGTCATCAACGCAGACCATACGTGCGCCGCGGCGCGTTCGCGGCGCTGTCGCTCGCCGCCGCCCCGCTGCTCGCCCTCGGACAGACCGCCACGGAAGCCGCGCCACACCAGGACCATTCTGGTCACCGGATGACCCACGAGCAGATCGAGCTCCTGAAGTCGAAGATCGAACTGTACCGCCCCTACACGGACGAGCAGATCAACGCGGCCATGGCGCGCATGTACGACACGCACGAGTACCTGAGTCCGCCCGACGTTCGCGGCCATGTCGGCGTCCTCGCCCTCGGCCATGGCTACAAGGCGGAGGGCGACGCGCTGTTCAAGAGCGGCTATGCGGGTATCGCCAGAACGTACCCGACCGCGGTCGGGCTGGGCATGACCATGATGGACTCCTCGCAGATCCAGATGGCGGTCGACCGGCTCGAGGCTGCCGGAGCGAAAACCATCGTCGTCCTGCCTACGGAAATCGGCGACAGCACCTCGCTCATTCGCCAGTGGGAATACGCCTTCGGACGCCGCGACCAGTCGTCCTACCTCGACGTGGAGCGCATCAACAGCAAGGCGCGCGTGGTGCTCGCCAGGACGCCGACGACGAGCCCGCTTACGACGCGCATTCTTGCGGACTTCGTGCAGGGCGTAAGCCGGGATCCGTCCCGGGAGACGGTGGTCCTGATCGCGCACGGGCCGGAAGATGCCGGGGACAATCGCAGGGAACTCATCAATCTCGCGGCGATTGCCACCGGCATCAGATCCGCCACGAAAGTCGTCGAGGTGCGCTATGGCACGCTGCAGGACGACGCCCCGCCGGCCATACGCCAGAAAAACGTGAACGAGATGCGCGGCTGGATCGAAACGGCGCGGGCTGCCGGACGCGACGTGATCGTGGTGCCGGTCGTGATCGTCAGCCGCAGCGGGGTATCGCGGCGCATTGCCAACGACCTCGAGGGACTTGCCTACACCAGCACCGTCAAGGGCATCGCCGAACACCCGCTGTTCGAGCGCTGGATCCTGGACACCGTGGCGGCTGCCGCAAGCGAAGCGCTTCCGGCCGGTCACTGAGGCCGGGAGACCGGGGTTGGGAGGCCATGCCGGAGTCCGGGCGGGGGATGGTGGATTGCAGCGCCCGGGGGTAGACTGCGACGTTGGGAGGGTATTAAACCTGCCACGGGGGGTATGAACGCAACGTCTTGCTTGTCTTCGGCGGCCGTCACGCGGCCGGCAGGACGATGAGGCCGAGCGCCCATGCCCGCAAACTTACCGGCTACGCGACACAGAGCGACACAGCGCAATCGGCTCCTCACCGAACTGATGCAAGCTTGCGGCAACTCCGTCGTTAAACGAGCCACTTGATAAAGACCTGCGACCAGGAGCACAGATGGAATCGAAGCTGTTTGTTGGGAATATATGGTATAGGACGCGGGAGCATGAATTGCGCCAGCTATTTTCCCAGGCTGGCAGCGTGAAGTCGGTTTCCGTGATCAAGGACCGCGACACCGGCCGCTCGAAGGGCTTCGCCTTCGTCGAAATGGCGAGCGACGATGACGCCCAGAAGGCAATCAGCCAGTTCAACGGCCAGTCCTTCCAGGATCGCTCGTTGAAGGTCAACGTGGCGCGTCCGCGCGAGGATCGTCCTCGCGGCGGTGGTTTCGGCGGCCCACGTGGCGGCGGTGATCGCGGCGGCCCGCGCGGTGGCGGCGACCGCGGTGGACGGGGACGTTCCTGGTAATTGCGTTCCCCCGGCACGACCGGGGGAGTTGCGACATCTGGCGGCCACGCTTCCGGTCACGCCGGGAGCATGGCCGTTTTTCGTTTTGCGGCGATAGCCCGGGCGGCAGCGCGAGCGACGACGAGGACTCAACGCGCGGGCGTGACGTCCTCGTAGAACTCGTGGCTGTGCTCGGGAAGGATATGCGGGAAAAGCTCCTTGCCACGCGATGCTGACGCGCCGCGCGAGAAGGCGATGCGCTCTTCAACGCTGTCCCACTCCTCCACCATGATGAAATGCGTTCCTTTCGGCGCCGGCTCCGGGTGGCGGGCCAGCTCCTCGGCAGAGACGACCTTGCGGATGGCCTCGACCATCGTACCGGTGCGGGCCCGAAGTATCCGGCGGCTGCGGAAACCCTTCGCTTCGCGCATCAGTGGCTCGAGATCCTGGTAGAAACGCGTGACTTCGTTCTCGTGACCCGGCTTGGCCCAGACCGTGGCGACGTAGGTGACCATTTTTCGGCTCCTTGGCTGTTCTTTTCGATCCGCTCAAACCGCGGCCCGCGCAGTATAAACGATGACTTCGGGCCTACCGCGGGCGCTGCTCCATGGCGGAGTTCTTTCACGTTGCCGGCACGGGCAGAACCATAAGATAATCCCGGCCCTTCAGCGCAGTTGTCGCCGCGTAGCGTCTTCGGGAGGCCTGTCCGCATGGCCGGGCAAGAATTTTCTCTTCAGATAAGTCCGGCGTTGCCCGAGAAGATCGGGCGGCTCACAGAACTGGCCGGCAATCTCTGGTTCAGCTGGCATCGGCCGACGCGGCAGCTCTTCGCGCTGCTCGATCGCGAACTGTGGTGGCGGGTCGGGCGCAATCCGAAGGTATTCCTGCGCTGCGTCGACCAGGGCGTGCTCAACATGGCCGCCGAGAACGAGACCTTCCTCGGCGCGTACCGGCGGGTGCTGGCGGAGTTCGATTCCTACCTGGACCAGACGCTGACGAGCTACATGCCGGCCAGCCTCGAACAGGATGACCTCATCGCCTATTTCTGCGCCGAGTATGGCTTTCATGACAGCGTGCCGCTGTATTCCGGCGGTCTCGGCATCCTCGCGGGCGACCATTGCAAGACCGCGAGCGACATGCGCCTGCCCTTTGTCGCCGTCGGCCTGCTCTACCGGCAGGGCTACTTCACGCAGCGTATCGACGAGCACGGTCACCAGATCGCCGAGTACCGATATACGCCGGCGGACGACATCCCGGTTACGCCACTGCAGAACGACGAGGGGCAGGATGTCACGGTGCAGGTCCGCTTCCCGGGCCGCCGCGTCAGCGTCCGGATCTGGCGTGCGGCGGTCGGCCGCGTGACCGTGCTGCTGCTCGACACTGACGTAAGCCAGAACGACGAGGCAGACCGCAAGATCACCCAGGTGCTGTACGGCGGCGATCAGTCCACGCGAATCGAGCAGGAGATGGTGCTCGGCATCGGCGGCGTGCGCGCACTGCGGGCGGCCGGTTTCAGCCCGACCGTGTGGCACATCAACGAGGGTCACCCCGCGTTCCTGATCATCGAGCGCGCCCGCGAACTGACGACACAGGGGCTGCCGTTCGCCGCAGCGCTGGAGGAGGTAGCGGCCTGCACCGTGTTCACCACTCATACGCCCGTGGCCGCCGGCCACGACGTGTTCCCCCACGACCAGGTCCTGAAGTATTTCCAGCCCAAGATCAAGGACCTCGGCATATCCGATGAGACCTTCCTGCGGCTCGGCCAGCACGGCGAAAGCGGGCCGCTGTTCAACATGACACGACTTGCGGTATCCGGTTCGCGTTCGGTGAACGGTGTCAGCGCGATTCACGGCAGTGTTTCCGCCGAGATCCTCGCCAGCGCATGGCCCAACGTGCGGCCGCAGGAAAACCCGGTCGGTTACGTCACCAACGGCGTGCACGTCCCGACCTTCATGCGCGAGGAGTGGGCGGAGCTGCTGGAGCAGCACCTCGGCGCCTCCTGGCGCTACGAGCTGATGGACCGCCAGCTCATGCAGAACATCATGGACATACCGGACGGGCGGTTCTGGTATGTGAAGCAGCGGGTGAAGAGCGAAATGCTCAACGCGCTACGCAGCCGTGTCGAGCGCCAGCACGTGCGAAACCGGGTCAGCGGGGCTCACATCCACCGCCTCATGAAGTACATCAACCCCGAGAATCCGGAAGCGCTGACCATCGGCTTCGCGCGCCGCTTCGCCACCTACAAGCGCCACACACTGCTGCTGACCGACCTCGGCTGGCTGAAGGAGATCGTCGACAAGGACGAGCGGCCGGTGGTGTTTATTTTCGCCGGCAAGGCCCATCCTGCGGACGAGCCCGGCCAGCGACTGATGCGGGAAGTGCACCGGGTGGCGAACCTGCCGGAGTTCTTCGGCAAGATTCTGCTGGTGGAGGGCTACGACATCGATCTCGGCAGCCTGCTCACCTCGGGGGTCGACATCTGGCTGAACAACCCGATCTACCCGATGGAGGCCAGTGGCACCTCGGGAATGAAGGCCGCCATGAACGGCACGGTCAACTTGAGCGTGCTCGACGGCTGGTGGGCTGAAGGCTACGACGGCACCAATGGCTGGGCCATCCCGCCGGCGTCGAACCACCGCGACGAAGGCGAGCGCGACCGCCAGGACGCCAGGACCCTGTACGAGATCCTGCAGGACGACGTCATTCCCCTTTACTACCGCCGCGACGAGAAGCTCGGGTATTCGCCGGGCTGGGTCCAGATCTGCAAACGCTCGATGGCCTCGGTCCTGCCGCATTTCAACAGCAACCGGCTGCTGCACGACTACGCCTGCTCCTTCTACGGCCCCGCGGCGGCCCACGGCCGGAAAATTTCTGCCGGCGGCCATGCGCCGGCAAGGCAACTGGCGGACTGGAAGGCGCGCGTGCGCGGGGCGTGGTCCGGCGTCAGCCTGCGAATCATCCAGCCGGTCACTGCGCGAGCCGAGTTCGACCAGGCGGTGCGCTTCGAGGTGGTCGTGCAACTGAACGGGCTGGCACCGCAGGACGTGCGCGTCGAATGCGTACTGCACCGGGAAACCTGTTCGCAGCTGACGGTGCCGGTCAAGCAGTACTCGCAGCATGGGCGGGTGCGTGACGGGGTGCGGTACGTGGGCGACGAGGCGGTGTTCGTCGCGCCATTCTCACCTTCTGGCGAGGTGGGCGCCAACGGGGAGTGCCACTACCGTCTCGACCTGGTGCCGCCCTGGTGCGGTGGTCTGCGCTACGAGATACGCGCATTGCCGCAACACGCAAGCCTGTCCACACCGTACGAGACCGGCCTGATGCGCTGGCTCTAGACAGCGCTGGTCCAGACGTGTCCGCCGGACCGTTCAGAGTTCTCCCGGGCGAACCGTTTCCCACCGGCGCCAGCGTCAACGCGAGGGGTGTGAATTTCGTGGCGTTCAGCCGCAACGCCACCGCCGTGTCACTGCTGCTCTACGAGGGGCCGCGCGACCCCGAGCCGCTGCAGGTCGTCGATCTCGACCCGGTACAGAACCGCACCTTCTTTTTCTGGCACGTGCTGCTCGACGGCGCCCGGCCGGGGCTGTGGTACGCCTGGCGGACGGATGGACCGGGCGACACCGCGCGCACCGGCTTTCGCTTCGACCGGCGCCGCGAACTGCTCGACCCCTGGGCCCGCGTTGTGAGCGCCGAACTCTGGAACCGCGCCCTCGCCTGTCGCCCGGGCCGGCCGCGTACGGGCTACCGCGCCTGCGTCGCGGAAAGCGGGCCCTACGACTGGGAGGGCGACATGCCGCTCAACCATCGCATGGAAGACAGCATCCTCTACGAGATGCATGTCGGCGGCTTTACGCGCCATCCCTCAGCCCGCGTCGCTGCACCCGGCACGTTCGGCGCCATCATCGAGAAGATCCCGTATCTGCAGAGCCTCGGGATCACCGACGTGGAGCTGATGCCGGTCATGGCCTTCGACACCCAGGACGTGCCGCCCGCGACCGCCGCGCTCGGTTTGCGTAACTACTGGGGCTACAGCCCCATCGGGTTCTTTGCCCTGCATCCGGACTTCTGCGGCACTGCGGACGGGCAACGCGAGTTCCGCGACATGGTGAAGGCCCTGCATCGGGCCGGCATCGGGGTCATCCTCGACGTCGTGTTCAATCACACGGCGGAAGGCGGTGCGGACGGGCCGATCATCAGTTTCAAGGGCTTCGGCAACGAGATCTTCTACCACCTGGATCCGGCCGACCGCCGTCGATATCGCGATTTCTCCGGCTGCGGCAATACCGTCAACTGCAATCACCCGCTGGTCGCGCGCTACATCGTGCAATGCCTGGAATACTGGGTGCGCGAAATGCACGTGGACGGATTCCGGTTCGACCTCGCGAGCGTGCTTGCCCGCGGTGAGGACGGCAATCCGATGTATCACGCGCCCGTGCTCTGGAACATCGAGTTTTCCGAGGCGCTCGCCCACACCCGCGTCATCGCCGAGGCCTGGGATGCCGCCGGGCTGTACCAGGTCGGCGACTTCCCCGGCTTCCGCTGGGCGGAGTGGAACGGGCGCTACCGCGACTCCATCCGCCGTTTCGTGCGCGGCGACGGCGGACTCGTCGGCGAGGTGGCCTCCCGCATCAGCGGCAGCAGCGACCTGTACGCATCCGCCGGCCGGCTGCCCGTCAACAGCGTGAACTTCGTGACCTGCCATGACGGCTTCACCCTCCTTGATCTCGTGAGCTACGACCGGCGCCACAACGAGCGCAACGGCGAGGGCAATCGCGACGGCACCGCCGAGAACTTCAGCTGGAACTGCGGCGTGGAGGGGCCGACCGACGATCCGGCCATACGCGCGCTGCGCCGCCAGCTGGCGCGCAACTACATGGCCCTGCTGCTGCTCTCCCAGGGCGCACCGATGCTGCTCTCGGGAGACGAGGTGCTGCGCACGCAGAAGGGCAACAACAACGCCTACTGCCAGGACAACGAGATCTCCTGGTTCGACTGGACGCTCGTGGATCGCAACGCCGACTTTCTGCGTTTCGTGCGCGAGATGATCCGTTTGCGTCGCCGTCATCGCTCGTTGCGCCGCACCCGCTTTCTCACCGGCAAGGCCGGCAGCGGCAACGACGGACGGCCGGACATCGCCTGGCACGGCGAGGCGGGTAGAGCACCGGACTGGAACGATCGCACCGCGCGTTATCTCGCCTTCACGCTCGCCGGCCGTGAAAACGGCGAGCCGCCTCTGCACGTGATCGTGAACATGGGCGCCGCGGCGCGTGAGGTATCCCTGCCGGCGCTCGACGGCGCGAGCTGGTTTCGTGCGGTCGACACGGCGCGCGCGCCGCCCGGCGACATCGCCGCGCCGGAGCAGCAGGAACGGGTTGGCACGCGCTGCAGGATCGCCGCGCGCTCGCTGGTCGTGCTGGAAGGCTGGAAGACGTGATTTCCGAATCTCCAACGGACGAAGCGACATGGACACGCAGGGCCGCCTGAGCAGGCGCCGCGGGCTGATCGGTTTTGCGGCGCTCGCCATTGCCGGTGGCTGTGGCGCGCCCGACGGGTCCCAGGCTCCGCCGCCGGAAGTCACGGTAGCGCAGCCGCTCGCCCGGCAGGTGACGGACTGGGACGAGTACACCGGGCGGCTCGCGGCTCCCGAGACGGTGGAAGTCCGGGCGAGGGTCAGCGGCTACCTGAACGAGGCACCCTTCACGGATGGTGCGCTGGTGACCCGGGGAGAGCTGCTGTTCGTGATCGACTCGCGGCCGTACCGGGCGGCGCTCGACGAAGCGCGCGCCGCCCTTACCGGCGCCCGCGCGCGGCTCGAACTGGCAGAGCGCGACCTCGCGCGCGCCGAGCAGATCTACGCCGCGCGTACCATCTCCGAGCGCGACCTCGACACCCGAACGGAGGAACGCAAGGCCGCGGCCGCGGCCATCGCCGAGACCGAGGCGCGGGTCAAGGCCGCGGAACTCGATCTGGAGTTCTGCGAAGTGCGCGCCCCCATCGCCGGGAGAGTCGGGCGCAAACTGGTGACGGTGGGCAACCTCGTGACCGGCGGCACCGAGGATGCCACGCTGCTCACCACCATCGTCTCGGTGGATCCGATCCACGTCTACGTCAATGCCGATGAACGCGCCTACCTGCGCTACCAGCGCCTGGCGCAGTCCGGCGAACGGCCGAGTTCGCGCGATCAGCCGAACCCGGTGCGCCTGCAGCTCGCCGACGAGGAAGGCTTCCCGCATCACGGCTACGTGGATTTCGTCGACAACCGCCTCGATCCGGCCACCGGCACCATTCAGGGCCGCGCCGTGTTCCCCAATCCCGACGGCGTGCTGGTGCCCGGGTTGTTCGCGCGGGTGCAGATCATCGGCGAGGGTCCCTACGACGCGCTGCTGGTGCCCGACCACGCGGTGGGCACCGACCAGGCGCAACGCATCGTGTATGTGGTGGGCGAAGACAACACCGTGCGCGCGGTACCGGTGGTGCTCGGCCACCAGGAGGGCTCCCTGCGCGTCATCCGTTCGGGGCTGCAGCCGACCGACCGGGTGATCATCAACGGGCTGCAGCGGGTGCGTCCGGGCTCGACGGTCCGGCCGGTCGCCGGCCAGATCGGCTGATGCGCTTCAGCGAGTATTTCATCGACCGGCCGCGTTTCGCGGCGGTCGTCTCCATCATCATCACGCTGGTGGGGATGCTGTCCTACCTCGGCCTGCCGGTGGCGCAGTACCCGGAGGTGGTGCCGCCCACCATCGTCGTGACCGCCTCCTACCCTGGCGCCAGCCCCGGGGTGATCGCGGAGACCGTGGCCGCTCCCCTCGAGCAGGAGATCAACGGCGTCGAGAACATGCTCTACATGACGTCGTCGTCGACCAACGACGGCGCCATGACGCTCACTGTTACTTTCGAATCCGGCACCGATCTCGATACCGCCCAGGTACAGGTGCAGAACCGCGTGGCAATTGCCGAGTCGCGCCTGCCCGAGGACGTGCGCCGGCTCGGCGTCGTCACGGAAAAGAGCTCGCCCGACCTGATGATCGTCGTTCACCTCGAGTCCCCCGACGACAGCCTCGACCAGCTCTATATCTCGAACTACGCGCTGCTGCGCATTCGCGACGTGCTGGCGCGGATCGACGGAGTGGGCAGCATCACCGTGTTCGGGGCGCGCGAGTACAGCATGCGGGTGTGGCTGGATCCGGACCGGATGGCGGCACTCAACGTGACTGCCGCCGACGTGGTCTCGGCGCTGCGCAACCAGAACGTGCAGGTGGCGGGCGGCGCGCTCGGCGAGCCACCGATCACCGGCGAGAGCGCCTTCCAGGTGACCTTGAGCAGCCAGGGGCGACTGGTCACGCCCGAGGAGTTCGGCGAGGTCATCGTGAAGACGGGCGAGGACGGCCGGCTGACCCGGGTGCGCGACATCGGCCGCGTCGAGCTCGGGGCGCGCAGCTATCGCACCACCAGCTACCTCGATAGCCGGCGGGCCGTGGCCATGGCCCACTTCCAGCGCCCCGGCAGCAACGCGCTCGAGACCGTAGCGGCAATCAAGGCGACCATGGAGGAGCTCTCCCGGGACTTTCCGCAGGGACTTGCCTACCGCATCGTCTACAACCCCACCGAGTTCATCGGCCAGTCTATCGAGGCCGTGTACGCAACCATCCTCGAGGCGACCGCACTGGTGGTGCTGGTGATCCTGCTGTTCCTGCAGAACTGGCGCGCGGCGATCATTCCACTCGCGGCGATCCCGGTATCGCTCATCGGCACGTTCGGTGTTCTCGCGGCGCTCGGCTTCTCACTGAACAACCTCACCTTGTTCGGCCTGGTGCTCGCCATCGGCATCGTCGTGGACGACGCCATCGTGGTGGTGGAGAACATCGAGCGGGACCTGGAGCGGGGCCTCTCACCGCGCGACGCCGCGCGCCACACCATGAACGAGGTCGGCGCAGCGCTCGTATCCATCGCCCTGGTGCTCGCGGCGGTGTTCGTGCCCACGGTGTTCCTCGGCGGCATCAGCGGCGCATTCTTCCAGCAACTGGGCGTGACTATCGCCACCGCGATGGCGATCTCGGCCCTCAATTCGCTGACGCTGAGCCCGGCCCTCGGCGCGATCCTGCTGCGGCCGGGCAGCGCGCCGCCCGATCGCATCGACCGGCGCGTGGCGCAATTCCTCGGCCCGCTGTTCGCGTGGTTCAACCGCGGCTTCGACGCCTTGCGCCGCGGCTACGGGCGCTCGGTACGCGCGGTGCTGGACCGGCCGCGCCAGGCCCTCGTGGTGTTCGCCATGCTGCTGGCGGCCACCGGCGGCATATTCAGCGTGGTCTCCACGGGCTTCATCCCGGCGCAGGACCAGGGCTACCTGATCGGCATCGTGGAGCTGCCGAAGGGCTCCTCGCTCGAGCGCACCAACGCCGTCGTGCAACGCGCCACCGAGATCGCGCTGAAGACCCCGGGCGTGGAGCGCGTCGTCGCCTTCGCCGGCTTCTCCGTAGCCACACAGTCCAACCTGACCCACTCGGGCACCGTGTTTGCGGGACTAGCGCCTTTCGAGGAACGCGGCTCGAAACTGAGCGGCACCGCCATCGCCGAGCGGCTCAATGCCGCATTCGCCGAGATTCAGGATGCCCAGATCTTCGTCATCGCCCCGCCGCCGGTACGCGGCATCGGCACCGGCGGGGATTTCAAGATGATGGTCGAGGACCGGAGCGGCCAGGGCCTGCGCGCCCTGGAAGCGGCCGCCTCGCAGCTGGCGATGGCTGCCGCGCAGTCCGGCGAGGTGGCGCGTGCCTTCACGACCTTCAGCACGTCCGCGCCGGAGTACTACCTCGACATCGATCGCACCCGCGCGGAAATGCTCAACGTACCGATAGAGAACGTGTTCGCGACGCTGCAGGTGTATCTCGGCTCCGTGTACGTCAACGACTTCACGCTGTTCGGGCGCAACTACCGCGTCACCGCACAGGCCGACGCGCCCTTCCGCGTTTCCCCGGAGGACGTGGCCCGGCTACGAGCCCGCAACACAGACGGCGGCATGGTGCCGCTCGGTTCGGTCGTCAGCGTGCGCGAGTCCTCCGGACCTGATCGCGTGGTGCGCCACAACGGCTACCCGGCCGCCGAAGTGCAGATCGGCACGCCGCCCGGGCGCAGCAGCGGCGACGTCATCGCCTTCATGGATCGTCTCGCCGCGCAACTGCTTCCCCAGGGCTTCGGCCACGAGTGGACCGAACTCGCCTACCAGCAACTGACGACCTCGGGCTTCGGCCTGCTCATCTTTCCGCTGAGCGTTCTCTTCGTATACCTCGTGCTCACCGCGCAGTACGAGAGCTGGACGCTGCCGGTCGCGATCGTGCTCATCGTGCCCCTGTGCCTGCTGTTCGCGCTCTCGGCGCTCCTCCTGCGGGGCATGGACGTCAACATCCTCTCCCAGATCGGCTTCGTGGTGCTGGTCGGCCTCGCCTGCAAAAACTCGATTCTCATCGTGGAGTTCGCCCGCCAGAGGGAAAGCGCGGGTGCCGACCCGGTCCGCGCCGCATTGGAGGCCGCGGAACTGCGCCTGCGGCCGATCCTGATGACTTCGCTCGCCTTCATCTTCGGCGTGCTGCCGCTCGTGTGGGCAACCGGCGCCGGCGCCGAGATGCGCCGCGTGCTCGGCACCGTCGTGTTCGGCGGCATGCTCGGCGTTACCGTGATCGGCCTGTACCTGACGCCGGTGTTCTATGTCGTCATCCGGCGGCTGGTAAAGGCGCCGGAACCGAACAGGCCAGCTGCAGCCGCCGACGAAAGCACCTCGTCCAGCACGGTCCCGTGAGCACGGCCCAAGGTCACACCGGCCTCGCGCAGCACGTGGTCCGGTCCCTTGCCGCCGAGATCCTCCTGCAGAAGAATCACGTCGACTTTCTGCGCAACCAGCCATTCCGCGACGTGGATGCCCTTCGCCCTCGGTAGCGACTGAAAGGGATTGGTCACCACCCGCTGTTCCTCGATACCGCCGTCGGCGCGACGCAGGGTGAGCAGGG
>CAZFWB010000042.1:0-19676 GCA_964522655.1 uncultured Chromatiaceae bacterium
GACGAGGGCGTCATTGCCACCGACCCGCTCGGTGTCGAGGCCGCCGCGGCGCTGCGCGGCGAGATCCGGCGCGTTACCGACAAGCCCGTGAAGTACGTTGCTTACTCGCACTCGCACTGGGACCATGCGGTCGGAGGCACGGTCTTCAAACGCGATGGCGCCACCTTCGTCGCGCAGGAAAGGTGCCGCGAGAACATCCGTGAGACGCCGCACGCCGATCTCGTCGAGCCGGACGTCGTCTTCAGGGACCGTTATCGCATAGATGTCGGCGGCGCGTCGCTGGAGCTTTTCTACTTTGGCCCGAGTCACAGCAATTGCCTCGCGGTCATGCTGGCCGAGCCGGCCAACGTGCTCTTCGTCGTCGACATCGCCAATCCACCGACCGGCTGGATGCGTGAGTACAATCCGACCGTGCCCGACACCTATCTCCACAACCTGGTGCCGTACCTGAAAGCCGTCGAGGAACTCGCTGCCGGGCGCGGCGTGAGGACTTTTGTCGGAGGTCACATTTCGATCGGCCGCGGCGACGATGGCCGACCGTTCCTGTACCCGGCGTCCGGCCCGGTCGCCGCGATCGCGGAGCGGCGCGAGTTCTGGGAAACGGTCATTGGCGCAGTCCGCGCCGAGCTTGCGCGGGGCACCGTCGGCGAGCAGGTGGCCGATAGGCTCGCGGGCAGTGACTTCGCGCGGCGCATCAAGGACTACGACCGCGGCGAAATGGCAATCCTCTACCGCGTAATCGCTTCTTACGTCCAGGCGGGCCGTCCGTGATCCGGGCGATAGCACTCGTTTCTCTTCTGGCGCTGGCCACAGTCGGTGTCCGCGCGGCCGATGCGCCGACGGCCGTCGATCGCATCGCCGAGGGTGTCTATGCGTTCCGCAGCGGCGCCGAGCGCAGCCTCTTCCTCGTCACCGGTGAGGGTGTCATCGTCACCGACCCGTTGAATACTGCGGCCGCGCGGGCCTATCGCGAGGCGATTGCCACCGTCACCGACGAGCCGGTGAAGTTCGTCGCGTACTCTCATTACCACTGGGATCGCGTGTCCGGCGGCGCGATCTTCCAGCGGGATGGTGCGACCTTCGTGGCCCAGCAGCGCTGCGCGGAGCGTTTCCGCGCCAATCCGAACCCGGAGGTGGTGATGCCGGATGTCACCTTTTCCGATCGGTACGTGATTTCGCTGGGCGGGCGTTCGCTCGAGTTGCATTATTTCGGCCCGAGCCACGGCGACTGCCTCACCGTGTTCATGGTCGAGCCGGCGAACATGCTGCAGATCGTGGAGCTGGTGAATCCGCCGCGGGCTGCGTTCCCCGACGACCCGAGCGTGCCCTACATCAAGCCGCACAACCTGCGCCAGTTCTTCCGCGCCGTCGGGCAGCTCGCCGCCGAACGCGGCGTGCAGCAGGTCATCGCCAGCGCGGTGAGGAGGGGGGGGTGGCGTCGCCTCGCCGGCGACCGGACCGGCATCGCTGATCGGCGAGCAGGCGCGGTTCTGGGAGGCGATTTACCGGGCCGTGGAAATCGCCGACGCGCAGGGCAACACCGGGATGGACAGCTTCGTGCGGCTGGAGACGATCGACCTCGAGCCGTTCCGCTCCTATGCCGGATACGATCCCCAGGCGTTGCCGATCATCATGCGCCGCTTCGTCGGCTACTACGACATGGGGCGTTAGGGCCTGTTGACACTATGGGGATCGCTGCGACCGAGAACATGCGCACCGCCGGCTTGACATGGCGCCGCTCGCTACCAGTGCTGGGCTGGCTGCTGCTCCTCGGTTCGGCGCGGGCCGACGTGATCTCACAGTCACCCGAGCCGCTCTACCCCGGCGCTCCGCTGCAGCGCTGGGAAACGGAGAAAATCGCAGACGACGTCTACGGGTTTCGCTATTCCGTCTACCGAAGCGTGTTCATGGTGACCGACGAGGGCGTCATCGTCGCCGACCCGATCAACGTCAAGGCCGCGGCGATCCTGCACGACGAAATCCGCAAGCTGACGGACCTGCCGGTGAAATACGTCGCCTACAGCCACTCGCACTGGGACCATGCCGCGGGCGCGCGGGTGTTCAAGGACGAGGGCGCGACGGTCGTCGCGCAGGAACAGTGCGCAGCGAACCTTCGCGAGAATCCGCACTCCGACGTGGTGATGCCCGACGTCACCTTTGCGGATTATTACCGGATCTCGCTCGGCGGAAGATCACTCGACCTGCATTACTTCGGCCCGTCGCACGACAACTGTCTCGTGGTGATGCGGCTGCTTCCGGCGAACATGCTCTTCGTGGTAGACATTGCCAATCCCCCGAGTGGCTGGCACATGCCGTACAACCCCACGTTCTCCGAGGACCGGGTCTGGAACATGGTTGCCGTGCTCGCGGCCGCTGAAGATCTCGTTCGCAGGGAGCGCATCGAGACCATGATCGGCGGCCATATCTCGACGGAGCTGCGACCCGGCAGCGCCCGTCCAGTGCTGGTGCGCGGTACCCTGGGCCCGGCTGCGGCCATCGCCGAACGCCGGGAATTTCTGCAGGCGGCGATCGACGCCGTGCGGGCCGAGCTCGCCGCGGGCACGCCGGTCTCGCAGGTGCCGGACGCGCTGGTGGCGCGGCGCTTTCTCGCCGACCGGGTCCTCGGCTACGACGCTGAGAAGATGCGCATGCTCCTGCACCGGATTGCCAACTATGCAGTGACGGGCGAGTGACAGCGCTGCCCGCAGATGTGCCGCACGCACTTGACTGGTCGCCGCTGTGGCGCCGGGGAGTCGCAATGTTCAACGGCATGTCGTGCCGCGGTTCTCTTTTCGCGGCGCTGCTCGCAATCCTGTCGATGGCAGCGTCTGCGGCAGATGCGCCCGAAGCAGGCGCCACAGTGGCCCCGGTGGACCCCTATATTCACCGCTCCAACTTCGTCGTCGCCGACATGGAACGCGCACTGCTGCTCTACCGCGATATCCTCGGGCTCGAGGTCGACGTGATGATGCCGGTGCGCTCCGAGAGCTTCATGTACGACGTGTTCAGGGTGGATCGAGCGGCCCGTATGCGCATTGCATTTCTCAGCAGCCCGGACAACCGCTTCGGCGCCATCGGGCTGACCGAGGTGAAGGGCGTGGCTCTGCCGCCTGTGCCGTCCTCGTTCCCGAGCGTGCTGATCGTCGAGGTCAAGGGGCGATTCGAATCGGTTTACCAGCAGGCGCGGTCCGCGGTGCCGAAGCTCGACGTCAGCAAGGTCTACGAGCTGCAGAATCCTTCGCGCCGGGAGTTCATCCTCACGGACTACGACGGCAACCGCATCATTATCATGCAGCTGCACGCGGCCGACCGCTGACCGTGCCGGGGGCTGCGCTCGCGCCGTTACCCGGCCGGGGCGTTTCGCTCGCGCAGTCGGCGCAGCATCACGGCAGCGACAATCCCCACGGCTGATACGGCGCAGAGGAACGAAAACAGCACGTTGTAGCCGGTCGCGCCGCCGGCCCAGCGGTCGATCAGCCAGCCGCCGAGCAGCGGCATGAAGATCTCCGGGGTGTAGCCGATGAATGACACCACGCCGACCGCCGTGCCGGTCAGGTGCAGCGGGACTGCGGATTCCTCCAGCAGGGCGAAGTAGATGCCGCGCAGCGCGAACAGCCCCAGGCCGCTGGTCAGCACGTTGGCCCACAGCAGCCAGCCAGCCGCCGCCGCGGGCGTTGCGAAGATGAACGAAACGTAGGCGGCGGCGGTGAGCACGAAGCAGCCGATCACGACGCGCGAGGACTGCAGCCGGTCGGCAAGAAACCCGGCGCCGATTGCCGCGACCGGCCGCATCCAGCTGCTGAAGGCGCTCAGGCCCGCCGAGCCGACATCGGACCAGCCCCAGACGTCGCGGGCGAACTGCGAGTAGTAATCGACGCCCTTGAACGTGCAGTAGGCCGCGATGATGACGACAGCCTGCAGCCACACCGCCGGCATCCTCGCGACCGCCGCGAGCTGACCGCGGGCAGGGCGCTGCCAGCCATCGCCGCGCGGGCCCGGCGCTCCGGCCGGGATCAGGAACCAGGCGAATGCGGCGGCAACGCCGCAGGCGGCCGTATAGACGAAGATGGTGGTCCGCAGGGCGGCGGTCTTCTGCGCTGCGCTGGCGGACGCGCCGCCATCCGGGAGCAGTTGCGCGAAGGTGAACAACGCCAGCATCGCCAGCACGGCGGCCAGCAGGCCACGTCCGCCGTCGAGCACCCCGAACGCGGTCCCCTGCTGCTGTCGTCCGCCCCATTCACGGGTGGCGCGGATGAGGGCCGACCAGAAGGGCAGGATCGTCGCGATAGCCCAGAAGGCAAACAGCACTGACAGTCCCGTAAACGACGGGATGGTGGCCATGTACAGGCCGCTGGCCGCGGTGGCCAGCAGCGAGAACACGATCAGTCCGCGCGGGGAGAAGCGGTCGGCCAGCCCGCCGCCGAGCAGGTAGGCGAACATCGCCACCAGGCCGTAGATCGAGCCGAGCACCCCGAGTTGCGTCTGGCTGATGGCGAAGACCTCCACGTAGGTTGGCCGGAAGTAACGACTGACGTGGAACGGCAGGCCGAAGATCGCTTCCCCGGCCAGCACGAGGCTGAACATCGTCAGGGCGCGCCGGACCCGCCGTCGCGCGGGATCCGTATCCGGCGGCGCAGCGGTTGCTACCACTCGAAGAAACGCGCGGCGAACCCGGCAGGGTAATGGTCCTGCCCGCGCGGCAGTTCCACGAAGCCGTCGGTGCCGGCGAGCGCGACGAAGTCGCCCGAGGTGTTGGTCGGCCGCGGCTGCGCCATGACCTGGCCGTCTTCGTGCCAGGCCAGCGCCACCGGCAGGAACAAGGTCAGGTCGGGCCGGAACCCGACCGGCGAGTCCAGTCGCAGGAAACGCGCCGGCGCGGGCGTGGCGCCCGCCGCGATGGCGAGGGCCGGCAGCGCATAGCGCACCAGGCACACGAGGCTCGAGACCGGGTTGCCGGGCAGCGCGAAGACCACCTTGCCGCGCCGGTCGCGACCGAACCACAGCGGCAGGCCGGGCCGCTGGGTGACCTTGTGGAACACGACCTCGATGCCGAGCGCGGCGAGCGTCGCCGGCACGTGATCGAACTGTCCCATGGAAACGCCGCCGGAGAGGATCAGCACCTCGGAGGACTCGTGGAGGCGGCCGATCTCGCGGCGCAGGCCGGCAGGATCGTCACGCAGCAGCGTTCGTGTCACTCGCGTATGAGCGCGCCGGCGCAGCGCCGCCTCGATGGCGAGGTCGTTGGATGAGCGGATCTGGAACGGCGCAACGGGGCGTCCGGGCTCCACCAGCTCGTCGCCGGTGGAAATCACCGCGATGCGCGGTGGCTGCGTGATGGCCACGTCCGCTCGCCCGCCGATCGTGAGCACTGCCATCTCGGGCGGGCCGAGCACGGCGCCCGGCTCGAGCAGCGCGTCGCCCCGCCGGTGGTCGCTGCCGCGCCGGTGCACGTTCTGCCCGGCCGCCGGCGCATAACCCGGCTCGAGGGTCGCGACCGCGTCGCGAAGGCCGATGCGCTCCACCGGCACCACGCTGTCGGCGCCGTGCGGCAGCAGGCTGCCGGTCATCACCTCGATGCAATGGGCGGTGTCGGGCAGGGTGAGCGCCGCGGCCCCGGCGGCCTGCGTTCCGGCAACGCGGAACTCGCGCTGGCCGGCAGCCAGCGCGGCACTCGCGATCGCAATGCCGTCCATGGTGACCCGGTCGAAGGGCGGCTGGTCGCGCTCGGCGGCGATCACCTCGCGCAGCACCGCGCCGGCGGCCTCCGCGATCGGCACGCGGGTGGCCGGCCACCGCGGCACCTGCTCGCCGATGAGGCGCGTCGCTTCCTCGACGCTGACGCGCTGGCGGCGCATCGGCTGTGCCTCGCTCACGTCAGCGATCCCCGGCGGCTTGCACACCTTCCTGCCGCAGCGTCGCGTGCATCTCGGCGAGGATGGCCAGCGCAATGGACTCGGGTGAGTCGGCGCCGATGGCGAGCCCCGCCGGCGAGTGCAGCTGCGAACGCAGCGAGACGCCTGCTGCGCCGATCTCGGCCAGCAGCCGCGCGCCGCGCTCGGCGGGACCGAGCAGCCCGACATAAGGCAGTGCGAACGGGGCCAGGGCCGCGAGCCAGCCGCGGTCGGTCTCCAGGTGGTGGCTCATCACGACGACGGCCGAGAACTTCACGAGCGGAACCGCCGCGGCCAGCCGCGCGGGCTCGAGCTGCAGCAGCGCGTCGGCTGACGGAAAGTCGCCCCGGGCGAGATAGGCCGGCCGGTGATCGGCGACTGTGACGCGCCAGCCGAGGTGGTGCGCCATCTCCGCAAGTGGCACCGCATCGAGTCCGGCGCCGAGGACCAGCAGGCGCGGCAACGGACGCAGCGGCGCGTACAGGATGCTCGCCGCACGAGCGGCGACGGTCTCGCGGCGCAGTTCGGCGGCCGAACCGCCAGCTTTGTCGTCGCAGCCGGCGATCAGCCGTTCACGCCAGGGTGGCTCTACGCGCCAGGCCAACGGATCGGCGGCGCCTGCGCTGACCACGGTGGCCCCCGGCGGCAGCCGCTCGTCGTCGCTCTCGACCACCGTCGCCGTGGCGCCGGGATCCTCGCCGCGCATGCGCTCGGCGATGGCCGCAAACGGTGCGTAGCCGTCCGATGCAGACAACGGCTGCAGAAGCAACCGGAACAGCCCGTTGCAGCCGATCCCGAGGCCCCACAACTCGTCGTGCTCGTCGCGCAGGTCGTAGGCGAGCGCCCGGGCCTGCCCGCCGGCGAGGACCTCGCGTGCGTGCTCGGCAAGGTCGCCCTCGAGGCAGCCGCCGCTCACCAGTCCCTGAAACTCGCCGCTGCCGGTCAAAAGGATGCGGTGACCGGCCTTGCTGTAGGTGGAACCCAGCGTTTGCGTCACGGTCACCAGGACCAGCGGCACTCCTTCCGCGCGCCAGCGGTCGAAGGCCTCGAGAAGCTGACGCGCGCTCATGACGGCTTCTTCCCCGTCTCCCGTCTCAGCCGGCGCCATCGACGAGCAGCGCAACTTTGCCCATCGCCTGGTTGGCTTCCAGCAGCGCGTGCGCCCTGGCCGCGTCGGCTAGCGGAAACGTCGCCTGAACCACCGGCGCGATCGCGCGGCGCTCGAGCAGCGGCCAGATGTGCTCGCGCAGGGCCGCGCCGATGCGGCCCTTCTCGGCCGGGCTGCGGTTGCGCAGCGTCGAGCCGGTGAGCGTGAGCCGCTTGACGAATACCTGGCCCAGATTGATCTCCGCTTTCGCGCCGCCGAGAGCGGCGATGAGTACGAGGCGCCCGTCCTCGCGCAGAACGGCAATGTTGTCGGCGAGATACGGCGCGCCCACGATGTCGAGGACGAGATCCACGCCCCGGCCGCCGGTCAGGTCGCCGATGACGGCCGGGAAGCGCTCGGTGCGATAGTTGATCGCACGCTCGGCGCCGAGTCGCTCGCACAGCGCGCGTTTCTCGTCGTTGCCGACGGTGGCAAAGACCCGGGCGCCGAAGGCGCGAGCAAGCTGGATCGCCGTCGTGCCGATGCCGCTCGCGCCGCCGTGCACCAGCAGCGTTTCGCCGGCCTGCAGCCGGCCACGCTCGAAGACGTTGGTCCAGACGGTGAAGAACGTCTCGGGGAGCACTGCCGCCTCGACGAGCGACAGTCCGGCAGGCACCGGCAGGCATTGCTCGGCGGGCACGTTGCAGTACTGCGCGTAGCCGCCGCCGGCGAGCAGCGCGCAGACGGCGTCGCCGTCACGCCAGGCGGTCACGCCGGCGCCGCGTCCGGCGATCACGCCGGCAACTTCGAGGCCGGGCAGGTCAGAGACGCCGCGCGGCGGCGGGTACAGGCCGCGCCGCTGCAGGCAGTCGGGTCGATTGACCCCCGCCGCTGCGACGCGGATCAGCACTTCGCCGGCCGCCGGCTCGGGGCGGGCGCGTTCGACGAGAGTGAGCACCTCAGGCGGGCCAGGCTCGCGAATGGCAATGGCGTGCATGCGGTCCGGCAGCGTCACGATGACAAGATTCCGCGGTGAGGCGAGTGCCGGAAGTATAAAGGTTCCCCTCGCGGGACTGCGGCGGTCGCGCCCGGCGGAGCGGCGCAAGCCGCGGTTCGCGCCCCGGGCTTCAGCTCACCCCTCCGGCTGTGCTAGCGTCACCTGTGGGCCGATCCTGAGTCACGGAGCAATGAGCAGCAGCAGCGAGAAACTGGTGAGCTGGCCGGGCCGGCGCCGCGATGCCGGCGACGCGGTGCGCGACCGACTGCAGCGGCCGATGCGCGACCTGCGCATCTCGGTGATGGACCGCTGCAATTTCCGCTGCCCGTACTGCATGCCGGAGGACAAGTACCACAAGGACTTCCAGTTCCTGAAGAGCAGCGAGCGGCTGTCCTTCGAGGAGATCCTGCGCCTCGCGCAGGTGTTCGCGGGAATGGGGGTGCGCAAACTGCGCATCACCGGCGGCGAGCCTCTGCTGCGGCCCGGCCTGGCCGACCTGGTCGGCGACCTGTCGCGCATCGAGGGGATCGAAGACGTGGCGCTGACCACCAACGGCGTGCTCCTCGCGCAGCACGCGGCAGCCTTGAAAGCCGCGGGCCTCTCCCGGGTGACCGTGAGCCTGGATTCGCTCGACCCGGCCGTATTCCTCGCCATGAGCGGTGGCCGTGGCAACATCGAACGCGTGCTCGAGGGCATCAGCGAAGCGATCAGTGCGGGCCTCACGCCGGTGAAGATCAATACCGTGGTGATCCGCGGCGTCAACGACCACTCCGTGCTCGACCTGGTCGAGCACTTCCGCGGCACCGGCGTGATCGTGCGCTTCATCGAGTACATGGATGTCGGCACGATCAATCACTGGCGCCGCTCGGACACCGTGCCCTCCCGCGAACTCCTGCGCCTGATCGGCGAGCGCTGGCCGCTGTCACCCGTCGATCGCAGCTACGACGGCGAGGTGGCGAGCCGCTACCACTTCGATGATGGCCAGGGCGAGCTCGGGTTCGTCTCCTCCGTCACGGAGCCCTTCTGCGGTTCCTGCACCCGGGTGCGTTTGTCCTCCGACGGGCAGCTCTTCACCTGCCTGTTCGCGGCCAAGGGCACGGACCTGAAAGCCCTGCTGCGCTCGGGCGCGAGCGACGATGCGCTGCGGGAGCTGGTCGCGGCGGTGTGGCAGGGACGCGCGGACCGCTACAGCGAACTGCGCGCATCGCTGCGGCCGGGCGCTGAGAAGGTGGAGATGTACTACATCGGCGGGTAGCCCGGGCGTGACCGAAACTCGCACGCGGGTGCCGGTGCGCCGCACCGGCGAGAGCTCCGCCGACTCCGGGCCGCACGATATCGATGACTGGGTGGCGGTCGAGGAACCGCTCGAGATCCGGGTGTCGTTCGGTGGCGCCGATTCCCCCGCAGAGAGCCTGCTCGTCACCATGCGCACCCCGGGCCATGACGCGGACCTGGTGTGTGGCCTGCTGTTCAGCGAGGGGCTGATCGGCAACGCCGCGGAATTGCTCGACGTCGTCGCGGAGCCCTCGGGTGAGGGCTCCGCAGTCCGGGTGGTGCTGCCGGAACGCCTGCGCGGGCGATTCGACCGGGCGGCCCGCAGCTTCTATGCGAATTCCTCCTGCGGCATCTGCGGCCGGGCCGCCCTCGATGCATTGCGGGCGCGGGCGCCATTCGCGATTGCGGACGAGGCAACGCGTTTCGACGTCGCGGCGCTTGCCACGTTGCCGGCGGAGCTTGGCGCGCGTCAGCCCGGTTTTGCCGCGACCGGGGGCCTGCACGCGGCTGCACTGTTCGGACCGGACGGTGCGATCAGTGCGGTGCGCGAGGACATCGGCCGGCACAATGCGGTCGACAAGCTCGTGGGCGCCGCGTTGCGTGAAGGGCGCCTGCCGTTCGCGCGACAGGGCCTGCTGGTCAGTGGCCGCGCGAGCTTCGAGATCGTCGAGAAAGCGCGCATGGCCGGCTGCCCGCTGGTCGCCGCCGTCGGCGCGCCGTCGAGCCTCGCGATCGAAGCGGCCTGGGAATCCGGCATGACGCTGATCGGCTTCCTGCGCGCCGGACGCTGCAACGTGTACGCGGGCCCGGGTCGCGTGGGAGATCGCGGGCGTTGACAAAAGGGTTCTTCTCCCTCTGCGGGGGCGCCGTCGATCATGGCCCCGATGATGCAGCGATCCCGCCCCCGGCGCGGGCCGCTCCTGGCACGTCCATATGTTCGTCGCTATGAGTTTCGCCGGCTGCCGCGGTCCCGGCAGGAATTGGGGACATTCCTGATTTTCGCGAAAATCAGGAATGTCCCCCTCTCAAAGAATCTCCCGCACCAGCTCCGCCGGCCGCGCCAGCCGCACGCCCCTGGGGCTGACGACGATTGGCCTGTTGACCAGGATCGGGTGCGCGACGATGGCATCGATAATCTGCTCGTCGCTCGCCGCGGGGTCGAGCAGGCCGAGTTCGGCGGCCGGTGTGCCTTTCGCGCGCAGGATGTCGCGGGGGCGCGCCTTCATCCGCGCGAGGAGATCCCTGAGCTGCTTTCCGGTCCAGCCCGCCTTCAGGTATTGGACGACCTCGGGTTCATGGCCGGCCTCCCGGATCAGGGCGAGCACATTGCGCGACGTGCCGCAGCCCGGGTTGTGGTAGATCGTGATCGGGAAATCGCTCATGCGCCTGGTCTCCATCAGGTTGGCTGCGACGAATGAGCTACTCTAACCCGAGAGTCATCGGAGCGGACCGAGGAGGCCAGATGCGTCACGTGGTTCTTGCCGCGGTGCTCCTGTTCGTAACGTCGGCTGTGTCCGCCGACGATATTCGCGTGCTCAAGCTCGAGCAGGACGTGCACAATCTCGAGCGTGTCGTGCAGGACCTTTCGCGCCAGATCGCGCAGCTCGAACTGCAGCTCGCGATGGTGTCCGGCGGCGCGCGCCTGGCCGTTCCGGTCCCGCCCGTTCGCGACGCAGCCTGGCTCGATGGGAACAATTGGTCGCGTATTCAACCGGGTATGACCGAGAAAGAGGTCGTGACGATCCTCGGAGCGCCGACGTCGGCGCGGGAAGAAGAGGGTGCCCGGGTACTTTTCTACGCCATGGAAGTCGGCCAGGAGGCGATTCTGGCCGGGCGGGTCCGGTTGCGCGACGGGCGCGTCACTGACATCGAGCCGCCCCGCCTGCGCTAGGACTGGTGCCGGTACTTCGGTTTCGGAAAGTGCCAGCCGGATGTTCTAGACTTTCCGAAACCGAAGTACCGGCACCCATCTGATGTTTCATCCCGCCGTCGCCGACTGGTTCCGCGAACGCTTCGCGGCGCCGACCGCCGTGCAGCAGCGCGCCTGGCCGGCGATCCGCAGCGGCCAGCACGCGCTGCTCGCCGCTCCGACCGGTTCGGGCAAGACCCTGGCCGCCTTCCTGGCGGCCATCGACGAGCTGGTGCGCGATGCCGAGGCGGGCAGGCTCGCCGACGAGGTCCGCGTGCTGTACGTATCGCCGCTGAAGGCGCTGTCGAACGACATTCGCCGCAACCTCGAGGAACCGCTTGCCGGCATCCAGCAGCGGGTGCTGCAGCCGCTCGGCATCCGAACCGCGGTGCGCACCGGCGACACGCCCGCTGCCGAGCGTTCCCGCATGCGGCGCGAGCCGCCGCACATCCTCGTCACGACTCCCGAGTCGCTCTACATCCTGCTGACCGCCGAGTCCGGCCGGCGGATGCTCGGTAGCGTCCGGACCGTGATCGTGGACGAGCTGCACGCGCTGGCCGACAACAAGCGCGGCGCGCACCTCATGCTGTCGCTGGAGCGGCTGGAGGCGCTGTGCGCCACGGCGCCGTTGCGCATCGGCATCTCGGCCACACAGAAGCCGATCGCCCGCATGGCGCAGTTCCTCCTCGGGAGCCGGCAGGAGCCCTGCGAGATCGTGGATACCGGCTTCGTGCGCGAGCGCGACCTCGCCATCGAGCTGCCCTCCTCGGAGCTCTCGCCCGTGATGGCCGCGGAGGTCTGGGCGGAAATCTACGATCGCCTCGCCGAACTCGTCAGAGCGCACCGCTCGACGCTGATCTTCGTCAACACGCGCCGGCTGGCCGAGCGCGTGGCGCGCCATCTCGCCGAGCGGCTCGACCCCGAGACCGTGACCGCGCACCACGGCAGCCTCGCCCGCGAGCACCGGCTGGCGGCTGAGGAAAAGCTCAAGGCGGGCCGGCTGCGCGCGCTGGTAGCCACCGCCTCGCTCGAGCTCGGCATCGACATCGGTGACGTCGATCTCGCCTGCCAGCTCGGCAGTCCGCGCGCGATCGCCACCTTCCTGCAGCGCGTGGGGCGCTCGGGTCACGGCGTGGCCGCGGTGCCGAAGGGGCGGCTGTTCCCGCTGTCGCGCGACGATCTGGTCGAATGCGCCGCGCTGCTCGACGCCGTACGCCGCGAGGAGCTCGACGCGATCCGCCTGCAGGGCGCGGCGCTCGACGTGCTTGCCCAGCAGGTCGTCGCGGAGGTCGCCTGCCGGGAGTGGCGCGTCGAGGAACTCTTCGCGCTCGTGCGCCGGGCCGCGCCTTACCGGGCATTGCCGCGCGAGACCTTCGGGGAGGTCGTGCAGATGCTCGCCGACGGGTTCACGACTCGCCGCGGCCGGCACTCGCTGCACCTGCATTACGACGCGGTGAACGGCCGGTTGCGCGGGCGGCCCGGCGCGCGGCTGACCGCGATCACCAACGGCGGCGCGATACCCGACCAGTTCGACTACGACGTGGTGCTGCTGCCCGAGGAAATGCCGATCGGCACGCTGAACGAGGACTTCGCCTTCGAGAGCCTTCCGGGCGACATCTTCCAGCTCGGCAACACCTCCTACCGGATCGTCAGGGTCGAGACCGGCAAGGTCATGGTCGAGGATGCGCGCGGGCAGCCACCGAATATCCCGTTCTGGTTCGGCGAGGCCCCGGGGCGCAGCGACGAGCTCTCCGTGGCGGTTTCGCGGCTGCGCGCAGAGCTGGCCGCCAGGTTCGAGCAGGGAACGCTCGAGGCGCAAGGCTGGCTGGTCGCGGAACTCGGCCTGTCGGACCCGGCCGCAGAGCAGCTCACTGGTTACCTCGCGGCAGCCCGCGCGGCGCTCGGCGAGCTGCCGACCCGCGAGACCATCGTGCTGGAGCGGTTCTTCGACGAGGTCGGCGACAGCCACCTTGTCATCCACTCGCCCTACGGGTCGCGCGTCAACCGCGCCTGGGGACTCGCGTTGCGCAAGCGTTTCTGCCGCAAGTTCAACTACGAGCTGCAGGCGGCGGCGCTGGAGGACAGCATCGTCATCTCACTCGGGCCGGTGCACAGCTTCCCGCTCATCGAGGTCGTCGGCTACCTGAAGGCGGACACCGTGCGCGATGTGCTGGTGCAGGCGCTGCTCGCCGCGCCGATGTTTCCCACCCGCTGGCGCTGGGTCGCGACCACGGCCCTCGCGCTGCGCCGTTTCCGCAACGGCCGCAAGGTGCCGCCGCAATTCCAGAGGAGCGACGCCGAGGACCTGCTCGCCGTGGTGTTCCCCGACCAGATCGCCTGCGCGGAGAACATCGTCGGCGACCGCCAGGTTCCGGACCACCCGCTCGTCGGCCAGACCCTGCACGACTGCCTGCACGAACTTATGGACGTCGCCGGGCTCGAGGCGCTGCTACGGCGGATCGAGGCCGGCGAGGTACGCGTCGAGGCGCGCGACCTCACCACGCCGTCGCCGCTCGCGCAGGAGATACTGACCGCGCGCCCGTTCGCGTTCCTCGATGACGCCCCGGCCGAGGAGCGCCGCACCCAGGCGGTGCGCACCCGTCACCTGCTCGACCCGGCCGATGCCGCGGATCTCGCCCGCCTCGATCCGGAGGCGATCGCGCGGGTCTGCCGCGAGGCGTGGCCGGATCCGCGCAACGCCGATGAGCTGCACGACGCGCTGGTGCTCGCCGGATTCATCGCGGAAGAGGAGGCCCGCGGGGCACAGGCGGCCGCCGCCGACGCCTCCGGCTGGGCCGCCTGGCTCGATGCTCTCGCCGCGGACCGGAGGGCGACGGTGCTGCTGACCGGCGCCGGCATCCGGCTGTGGGTCGCCGCCGAGCGGCTCGCACAGCTGCTCGCGGTGGTGCCCTCACCCGTGCTGAACCCAGCCATCGCGCCGGCGGGCGGCGGTTCGCGCAGCACCGCGGCCACGCGCGAAGACGCGCTGCGGGAACTGCTGCGCAGCCGGCTCGAGACGCTCGGCCCGGCGACGGTGGTGGAACTCGCCGCGCCGCTCGGCTGCGAGGCCGATGAGGCGCGGCTCGCACTGCTCGCGCTGGAGGCCGAGGGCGCCGTGATGCGCGGTCGCTACCGCACACCGCCGCGCGCGGAGGAGGAGTGGTGCGACCGGCGGCTGCTCGCGCGCATTCACCGCTACACGCTGAAGCGGCTGCGCGAGCAGGTGGAGCCGGTGAGTCCGGCCGTATTCATGCAGTTTCTGTTCGACTGGCACGGTCTCGGCACCGAGCGTGGCGAGGGCGCGGCGGCGCTGGCGCGCGCCGTGCACAGGCTGCGGGGATTTCCCGCGCCAGCCGCGGCATGGGAGGACGCGCTGCTGCCGGCGCGCGTGGAGCGCTACGCGGGAACCGATCTCGACGCCCTCGTGGGTGCCGGCCGCTACCTGTGGCTGCGCGCCGGTGGCGAGCCCGGGCAACGCGCCGTGGGGCCGATCCGCACGACGCCGATCGTGTTGCTCGAGCGGCTGGAGGCGCAGGCCTGGATGGGCCTGCTCGGGCGCGGCAGCGTTGACGACGCCGGCCTGTCCGCACCCGCGCGCGCTACCCGGGAGGCGCTCGCGCATGGCGGGGCGATGTTCTTCACCGACCTGGTGCGCGCGAGCGGGCTGCTGCGCACGCAGGTGGAACAGGGCCTTGCCGAACTCGCCGCCGCGGGGCTCGCCACGGCCGACAGCTTCACCGGGCTGCGCGCGCTGCTTACGCCGTCGAACCGCCGCGCGGTCTTCTCGAGGCCGGTTAGGGCCGGCGAGCTCAGTGTGGACCACGCCGGGCGCTGGGCGCTGGCTGCTCCCGCCACGGGACCGGGCGTGACGGCGCCGGACGAGGTGGTTCTGATCGTCGCCCGGGCGCTGCTCGACCGTTACGGGGTCGTGTTCCGCGCGCTGCTGCGGCGCGAGGGATGGTTTCTGCCGCCGTGGCGCGACCTCGTTCGCGTGTATCGCAGGCTGGAGGCGCGCGGCGAGATCCGCGGCGGGCGTTTCGTCAATGGCTTCAGCGGCGAGCAGTTCGCGCTGCCCGAAGCGGTCGAGGCGCTGCGCGAGCGGCGGCGCGCGGGCATGGCAGGGCAGGTCGCCATCTCGGCTGCCGATCCGCTCAACCTCTGCGGCATCGTGACGCCGGGGCCGCGTGTGCCCTCGACCACCCGCAATCGCGTGCTCTACCGCGCCGGCGCTCCGGTGGCCACTTACGTTGCCGGCGAGGTCAGGTGGCTGGTGCCGCCGGACCCGGGCGCCGAATGGGCCGGGCGCAACCTTCTCATCCGCAGCGACCGGGAACGCTTCTACGTGCCGGGCCCGAGCCGACAGATTGGGGACAGTGACCGATTTTCCTGAGCGCTGATAGTGCTGCCGTCGCAGCCCGGAGATCGGTCACTGTCCTCAATCGCCACGCACATGCAGTACATCCAACCTCTGTACCGGCCGCCGTCCGAGTCGCGCTCACTGATCCTGCAGGTGACCAACGGCTGCTCGTGGAACCGCTGCACGTTCTGCGAGATGTACACGGCGCCACAGAAGAAATTCCGGCTCAAGCCGCAGGAGAGAATCGACGCCGAGCTCGCCGCGGTGGCGCGCGCCGGCGTGCCGGTGCGCCGCGTGTTTCTGGCCGACGGCGACGCGATGACGCTTTCCGTGCGCCGGTTGCGGCTGATCCTGGAAAGCATCAAACGGCACCTGCCGGGTGTGCAGCGCGTGTCCTCTTATTGTCTGCCGCGCAACCTGCGCCACAAGTCGGTCGCAGAGCTGGCGCAATTGAGGGCGCTCGGCCTGAGCCTTTTCTACGTGGGCTGCGAATCCGGCGACGACTTCGTGCTCGAGCGCGCGCGCAAGGGCGAAACCTACGAGTCCTCACTGTCGGCGCTCGGCAAGATCAGCGACGCTGGCGCGAAGAGTTCCGTGATGATCCTGAACGGGATGGGCGGGGTTCGCTACAGCGAGCAGCATGCGGTGAACTCCGCGCGGCTGATGAATGCCGCCCAGCCGCAGTACCTCTCGACGCTGGTGGTCAGTTTTCCCCGCGGCCTGTCCCGCTACCAGGCGGGGTTCGGCGGCGCCTTCGAGCCGCTCGATGCGCCGGGCCTGTTCCGCGAGATGCGCAGCCTGCTGCAGGCGCTCGATCTCGGGCAGACGGTGTTTCGCAGCGACCACGCATCGAATTACCTGATGCTGAAGGGCACGCTCGGGCGGGACAAGGAACGCCTGTTGCGCGAAGTGCAGACCGCCATTGAGCGGCCGCAGGAAGCCGGCCTCAGGCCGGAGTGGCAGCGCGGCCTCTAGCCTTCGGGACCGGCCTCGGCTGGGATCACTTGTCCCGCTTGCGGTCGGCGTCCTCGGCGTCCTTGCCGAATATGGTCTCGGCAAAACGCTCGTCGAGATCCTGCAGGCGCAGCATTCCCGTGGCGCTGGTATCGGTGGCGTCCATCGCGATCAGCGGCGCGGCGGCGGCAGCGGCGGCCGGCCGGGGAGGGCTGTCCGCGCCGCCGAACACTTCGGCGGTCGGCGAGCGGGCCTCGGAAGCGATGCTCACTGCGGCGAAGCGTCCGGTGGCGCTGGTGTCGCCGTCGGCGGTGCGGCGCAGCTGCATGGTCATCTCGCTCGGCGGCGGCAGGTCCAGCCGGCGGCTTTCGGATGCCGCCTTGTCGGCGGACTGCACGCTGCGCTGGCGCTCGCGCTCGGCCGCAGCGACGGAAATGACTGCGACCTTGGGCGGGGCACTGCGGGTGGGAGCGGGGCCCGCCGCGTTCGAGACCTTACCGGACGCGTCCTTCGCCGATGGCGTCATCGGCCTCCAGCCAAGCAGCTCGGCCGTGCGGCGGACCTGGTTGCCATCCGGCCGTTCCACTTTCTGCAGGCAGGCGTCGGCGAACACCGCGTCGAGCAGCGTGTTGATCAGCCGCGGCACACCGGCCACGTAGCAGTAAACGGCCGCCGCGAGGTTATTCGTCACCAGCGTCGCGGGCTCGCCACCCGCGGCCTCGATCTGATGGCGGATGTAGCGATCCGTGTCGGTCAGCGTCAGCGGACGCACCCGGTGGCGAAACGCGATGCGCTGGCGAAGCTGGATCAGCGCAGGGACGTCGAGCTGCTGGTGCAGCGGGTGCGGCCCCATCAGCACGATGTTCATCTGGCAGTCGTGCTCGCCGGCGAGATTTGCGACGCGCAGCAGGTGCCTCGCGACTTCGGTGCTGATGCCGCCAATGTCGAGGCACAGCACGAGCCGCTGCTCCTCGCGCACCAGGCGGGACATCGTCTTGCGCAGCGCGTGCAGCGCCTGCACCGGACGCAGCCCGTTTGCCTCCTCGCCGAGCGCGAGCAGTATCGCGGCACACAGGTCCTCGGGTTCTCCGTATCGGAGGTCCACACGAGCCACGGTCACCCGATCGGGAATGGAGGCGATGGCGCACTCGGCCAACGTGGTCTTGCCGACGCCGGGCCCGCCGGTCAGCACCGCGATCGAATCGCGCGCGGTCAGCACGTGCTGCAGATGGGTCAGCGCTTCGCTTACAGCCGAACCGGCCGCGAAGAATCGTTTACCCGGTGCATGGGTGAAGGGGCGTTCGCTCAGCTTGAAGTGATCGCGGTACACGGGCATGCCTCTCGCCGCGCCGGATGGCACGGCTGCTATCGGCCGCAGTCTGGATTATGTCGGCGCGCCCGGTCGTTGACGGCGTTCACATTCGGGGGTCAAAACGGGCGTCGGGCGGTGGCCCGGGCGTGCCTCGTGGCGTTTTGCGCCGACCTGCTAACATGCCCCGCCTGACCCAGGGGACGGCGGCGCCGCCCCGCAAGCAACGAGAACCGCATCACGCCGGGTGACCAGCTATGTCCGCTAACCCCATCCAGTCCACTGACCTCGTTCAGCAGCTCGGCGCGGCGATCGGCCGCGAGCACGTGCTCACCGATCCGGCGGAACGCGAGTTCCATGCTATGGACGTCTATAACTTCCGCGAACTGCCGATCGCGGTGGTCCGGCCGGGGTCCGCGGCGGAGCTGCAGGCGGTGGTGCGGATCGCCGCGGGCGCGGGCGTCGCGCTGGTGCCCCGCGGCGGCGGGGCCTCGTACACGGACGGTTACCTGCCGGCGACGCCGAACTCGCTGCTGATCGACACCTCGCGGATGACCCGCATCATCGAGATCAACGAGCAGGACATGTATGTTACGGTCGAGCCGGGGGTCACCTGGCACGACCTGTGGCAGGCGCTGAAGCCGAAGAATCTGCGCACTTCGTTCTGGGGGCCATTCTCTGGACTGAAGGCGAGCATCGGCGGCTCGGCCTCGCAGAACAGCGTGAGCCTCGGGTCCGGGAACTACGGCGTGTCCGCCGACGCGATCCTCGGGTTCGAGATCGTGCTGGCGAACGGAGAGATCCTGCGCACCGGCGCCCATGCGGCCGCCAACGGCAGGCCATTCTTCCGCTGGTACGGCCCGGACCTGACGGGGTTGTTCTGCGGCGACGCCGGTGCGCTCGGCATCAAGTCGAGCATCAGCCTGCGGCTGATCCGCCAGCCGCCGTTCGATGGCGCCGCATCCTTCGGCTTCGATTCTTTCGAACAGATGGCGGCGGGCATGGCCGAGGCGGCGCGTGAGAACGTCGCGGCCGACAACTTCGGGCTCGATCCGAAGCTGCAGCAGGGACAGCTCAGCAAGACCGACGCGAAGGGCGCCATCACCGCCGCGATCGCTGTCGCGAAGACCGCCCGCAACCCGCTCGAGGCGGCCACCAAGCTGCTGCGCATGGCGGCGGCCGGCAAGCGCTTCTTCGCCGCGCATCCCTATTCGGCGCATTACACCGTGGAGGGCGTCTCGCGGGCCGAGGTCAGGGGCAAGCTCGCCATGCTCCGCCGGGCGATGGCCGGGCACGGCGAGGAGATTGCCAACACCGTGCCGACCGTCATTCGCGCCATGCCCTTCATTCCGCTCTATCCGATCCTGGGACCCAAAGGCGAGCGCTGGGTGCCGATGCACGGCATCATGCCTTTCTCCCGGGTGAGGGAGTTCCACGAACGCCTCACGCGGCTTTATGCCGACAACGCCGAGCGCATGCGCCGTCACAAGGTGGACAAGGGGGGCATGTTCCTGGCGGTGACGACGCACGGGTTCCTGTACGAGCCGGTGTTCTACTGGGAGGACGACCGCACCGTCTTCCACAAGCGCTATCTCCCGGCCGATTACCTGCAGATGCTGCCGGAGTATCCGGCCAACCCGGACGGACGGGCTCTGGTGCGCGAGTTGCGCGGGGAGATCCAGAAGATCTTCGCCACCGTCGGCGCCGTGCACATGCAGGTGGGCAAGAGCTACACCTACATGGAAGGCCGGCAGGGCGAGGCCGCGCGCGCGCTGCGCGAGCTGAAAAAGCAGCTCGACCCGCAGGGGATCATGAACCCGGGTGCATTGCAGCTGTAACCGCGCGGCCGGCACAGCCGGGGACATTCCTGATTTCCGCGGAAATCAGGAATGTCCCC
>CAZFWB010000043.1:0-19568 GCA_964522655.1 uncultured Chromatiaceae bacterium
GTAGATCCGGCCATACCCTTTGGCGGGAATCGGCAGTCAGGCTGGGGGCGTGAGCTCGGACGCGAAGGGCTGGAACCATACCTCAAGACCAAGGCCACCACCGTAATGTTTTGAGTCCGGCCGGACGCCCGCCGCAACCGCCGTTGCGCAAATCGAGCGCCAGCCCCATCACGTAGGTGGTCTGGGCAGCGGCCCCGATTGAGCGCGAGGCAATCGTGCAGGGGTATTTGTTCGCGAGCCGGATGGTCTTGCCGATTCGGGCAGCGAATGCGCTCGATCGCGTTTGCCATCAGGCGCGAGCCGGAGAACTAAGAGCGGAATGGAATCGATTTCCGGCGGTCGCGTACCTCGCCATGCATCATGCGCTGAAAAAAGTCACTGCTGAGCAGGGACTGTGGATACTCCGGCACCGGCGCAGACAGCGCTTCGAGTTGCTGTAACTGTTCGCTGGTGAGCGAAATATCCGTGCATCCGAGGTTTTCGTCGAGCTGCGCACGATTTCGGGCGCCGATGATCGGTACGACGACTGCTGCGCTGCGTTGACAGAGCCAGGCCAAGGCAAGCTGGCTCGGGCGGATACCCATGCTTCGCGCCATTGCCGACAACGCTTCCGCGACGACGAGGTTGCGTTCCTGCCGCGTCCTGGCGCTGAGCGGCCCGCTTGCCAGACGTGCCCCGACACGAGCAGCGTCCGGCGCATCGCGATCAAACTTGCCGGTCAGTAACCCGCCCGCAAGCGGGCTCCATGGTGCAATGGCCATGTCCTGCGCCAGCGCCAGATCGAAGAAATCCCTTTCGATACTGCGTTCGACCAGGTTGTAGTGCATTTGCACGGCGGTAAAGGGCGTCCACCCACGCTCGCGGGCCAGCACGTTTGCCGCAGCAACGACCCATGCCGGAGCGTTGGATATGCCCAGGTGCAGGACCTTGCCCGCGCGCACCTGGTCATCGAGCGCGCGCAGCAGTTCCGGCAAGGAGGTCTCGCGATCCCATCCGTGCACCCAGTACAAATCGAGATAGTGCGTTGCGAGACGGCGAAGGCTGGCGTCGAGCGACTGGACCAGGTTCTTGCGATGATTGCCTCCCGCGTTCGGGTCGTCCGATCGGGTGCTGAAGCTATACTTGCTCGCGACGACGAGGTGGTCGCGTTCAGGCTGGATAAAGCGACCGAGCATGCGCTCGCTGGTGCCGCGATTGTAGATGTTGGCGGTGTCGATAAAATTGCCGCCGGCACGCAGGAAACTTTCAAAGATTGCCTTGCATTCGTCCTCAGCCGTTCCGATCCCCATTTCCTCCCCGAATGTCATGGTGCCGAGGCAGAGTTCCGAAACGCACAGATTGCTTAGTCCGAAAGTTATAAATTTCATATTATTATGTTGCTTTCATAGAACTAATCGAGAACGGCACAACGGCGGTTGGCTCAAATCCTGCCTGACCCTCAGTCGGGGTGCAGCACGGCAAGTTCTCACCAGACAGCAACGACCGCGACACCCGAGAGACTGTTTCGCCTTTTGAAGACGGTCCCGCCAGGAGCCTCCGGGACGCGGCAACTCCCTAGGCGCCGCATCCGCATCCTGTCGTAGCCCGGCAGAGGCCTCCCGCTGGTGGACCTTTCGACGGGACACGGTTCCCAAATCACGCATCCAGTTTAGCTTCTACCCTCCGTCGCGGCTTACTGCCAGTAGGCGGCCTGTCGTGCGACTTACTTGGCAACTGGTCGGCGCGCGAATACCATTGGCCGCCTGTCGGACAACGCTTGGACGCACGTTTCAATTCAGCACATGACATCGACTCGCCCAATTCGCGCCCTGCAACGCGGCCTGGAGGTTCTCCATGTATTGAATCTCCACAATGGAGCAACAGTTTCCGAAGTTGCTTCGGCCATTGATCTGCCGCGAACGACGACGTATCGGATCCTGGAGACCCTGTGTGTTGCCGGTTACGCTTATCGTGCAGCGAGCGACGAGCGTTATCGCCTGACGATTCTGGTCCGGGGACTAAGCGACGGTTTCGACGATGAAGCCTGGGTGACCCAGATCGCCCGGCCGTATGTCTACGATCTCTGCAACGAACTGGTCTGGCCCATCACCGTAGCGACCATCTCCGGATCGACCATGCTGGTCCGGCAGACCACGGATCATCGCAGTCCGTTGGCTATTGAAAAACGCGGCCCGGGATTTCGGGTACCGATACTGGCGTCGGCCTCCGGATTGACCTATATGGCCTATTGTCCCGAAGAACAGCGGGAGGCGATCATCGAAATTCTCGCCAAATCCAAGCGGGAGGAAGACAGGCCGGCACAAAATCGCAAGAAGCTCATGGAGCATCTGGCTGAGGTGCGGCAGCGCGGTTACTCGATCAGCCGGAGACCCCGGCGCATTTCCGACGAGATCAGCATGTCGGTTCCCGTAATGGCGGGGCCGCGCCTGCTTGCTGCACTCACAATTCGTTTCTCGAGCACCGCCGTGCCGGAAGCGCAGGGCATTCAGCGTTTCATTCCACGGTTGCGCGCCACTGCGACGCGCATTGGCGAGGAGTTCATGGCACAGGCGGAGCAGGACGCCCGGGCGGCAGCCGGCGAACCCCCTCCCGCTCGCGCGGTATCAACTGCCCGCGCCGGGGCGCGTTGAGACGGGCGCCGCAACTAGGGCCGTAACGAACTCAAGCGGTCTTGCGTCGGCGAGTGGCAGTTGCCGCCTTTGATTTCTCGAATTTGACCCATCGCGGGAATTCGGGTTGCCGGGGCGGAGCAAGACCTGTTTCAGCCTTACAGCGCTTTTTCAGCTCAGGGATCGAACCGCCGAAATTGAAGATCCTGGTCTTGCCGCGTTTCTTCCGTGCCTTGGCGCGCAGAGTGACCGTGGCTTTTTCGTCGACCGTGCAGTCCTTGCGAAGCACAACGCCATAATTGTTCCTGGCGCCTGCCATACTGACCAGCCCGGCCTCCACGTCGAAAGCGACCTTCTCCGGTGGCCGCTCATACGGGTCTCCCCATCCGCCGCCACCCCAGGTGTCGAAATACAGCAGGTCACCCTCCTTCACGGGAACGCGGTCGCATTTGGATGGCAGGATGGCCCTGCTGCCATCCTTTCTACGTAGCTCCTTGCGGCTGCGTTTGCCCGGAGTGCCTCCGTTCACGCCCCATGGATATGTCAACCACCGATCATCGTGGATCGAGATCTCGCCGTCCTCGAGAAAGCGGTAAGCGACGCGAAGAGCGTTGCCACCGCGATGCTTGCCAGCGCCACCGCTGTCGGCAATCGTCTCGTAAGTCTCGATCCGAAGGGGGAAATAGCTTTCCACGAACTCATTCGGGACGTTGGTAAAGCTCGGCCACATTGAATGGCCGTCCGGTCCATCGCCAAACGGGCGGCCCGGGACGCCGCCGAACCCGATCTGATAGAGCTGGTACCACTCCCCCTTCTTGTCGTAGCCGGAGTACATAAAATGCGGGCTGTCGGAAAAGCCAGCGGCGTTGAGGAATGCCGGGTTACCCTGGCCGAGTAATCCACCAAGCACATCAAACAAGCGGCCAAGCGCGTGAGTGCGGCAGGACAGCGCTGCCGGCTTTCTCGGCTTCAGTAAGGTCCCCTCGGGGATGCGGACCTCCATGAGGTCGTAGAAACCATCGTTGAACATGATCTTGGGATCGAACACCATGATCATGTAAACGCCGCAAAACATCTTGAACATTTCTTCGTTGAGATAGAAATTGACGGAACTGATCGACTGCGGGTCTGTACCGTCAAAGTCGAAAATTACCTTTTCGCCCTGCCGCCACATGGCGCAACGAAGCTTGTACGGGCCCATGCCCATCCCATCGTCACAAATGTAATCCTCGAAGAACTGCTTCTTCGTCGGCACGGTGGTCTTGATCAAATGGGCCATGGCTCGCCGGTTGCGATCGAGGAGTTCCTCGAGGGCCGAGTAATACACATCGTCACCGAACCTTTTTGCCATCTCGATTACCCGCTTCTCGGCGGTGCGGATTGCGGCGACGATGGCGTTGAAGTCGCTGCGGTTCCAGTGCGGCAGGCGGCAGTTGTGCAGAATGAGGTTGAGCATGTCTTCCTGCAGAACATCCCCCTTGAAAATCTTTATCGGAGGCACGCGAATACCTTCCTCAAAGATCTGGCGCGCATCGGTGGGGAGGCTGCCGGGCACCTTGCCCCCGACGTCGGTCATATGGCCAAACATGGCTGCGTACGCAATGAGCCGGCCATCCTTGAAAATCGGCCGCAGCAGCAGCCAGTCATTGATGTGGCTTACGGCACCGTTGCAGGAGTACGGGTCCGTGGTCAGGAACATGTCGCCCTCTTCGATGGTCCCGTCATAGGCCGACTTGAACCCGTAAATGAAGCTCCCGAACTGCCCGACGACCATCTTGCCATCAACATTGGCAATCATCGGAAACTCATCGTGCTGCTCCCGGATACCGGGAGACATGGCCGTGCGAAACAGCACCGCGTCCATTTCAAATCGGGCATTCAGCATCGCGTTCTCGATGATATCGAGCGTGATTGGATCAATGCTGACCCGCTTGAAGGCTCTTGGCTTGGTTTCAACGATCTTGGCTGGCATTTTTCTGGCTCCCTGTGCTCCGGGCCGATGCTATTCCGGAGTGATCAGAATGTTACCGAAGTCATCGACCCGGCCGATGTGGCCAGGAAGAATCAGCGTGGTCGTATCCATCTGCAGAACTACTGCCGGACCTTTTACGACGTTCCCCGACTTGAGCTTCTGTCGGTCATATAAAGCACCCTTCTGATCACGGCCTTCAACATACACGCTGTGGCTGCCGAGGACGGCGGCGGAAGCGTCACTACCTCCTTTTTCCACCCGCAACGCCCGAACGGATGTGGGCTTGCCCTGGGCGACTGCGCGCAGATTGACGAGTTCCTTTTCCTCCGGCAGGGCGAATGTGAACAATTGCCGATGCATTTCGTCGAACCGGGCGCCGATGGCGTCCAGTCCCTGCCGCTCAATGTCCTCGATATCGAAGTCAACGGTCAGCAGCAGTCCCTGGCCGTGGTAGCGAATGTCAACCTGGTAACTGGTGGTCTGTTCGGCTGCCGGTATACCCTCCTGATCGAGCGCTTTCGCGGCCTGGGCGGCAAGTTGCCGGAATATACGGCTGATCTCTTTGGGGGTGGTCTGGCTGAATGAGCGGATAAAGGTCCGCGACGCCTCGTCCCTTACGCTGGTGGTTGCATCGCCCTGCGCGCACAACACGCCCGGTCCGGGGGGGATGATGACAGGCCATGCGCTGCTCAACCGGCCCAGCGCATTTGCGTGCAGTGGCCCCGCTCCACCAAATGCGATCAGGGCAAAATCCCGCGGATCGTAGCCCTTCTCCACGGAGACGAGCCGCAGTGCCCCGTACATGTTTTCGTTCACGATGTCGATGATTCCGGCTGCAGCCTGCTTCACCGACAGCTTGAGGGCATCGGCAATGACCTTGACCGCCTTCTCGGCAAGATCGCGCCGGATCACCATGTCACCGCCGAGGCGCACTTCGCCGCTTGGCAGATAACCCAGCACGACGTTGGCGTCGGTTACCGTTGGATTCGTGCCGCCCTTGTCGTAGGCGGCGGGTCCGGGAGCGGCGCCCGCGCTTTCCGGCCCGACGCGCAATGCGCCGGTGATTTCCGGAACGTGCGCGATCGAACCGCCGCCCGCTCCGACTGTTCGCACGTCGACGGATGATGCCCGAACCGTTACGTCATGGACACTGGTCTCGCGCCGCAGCTGCGCCTTCCCGTCCTGTACCAGCGCGACATCTGTCGAAGTGCCCCCCATGTCGAAGGTGAGCAGGTTCTTGAACCCCGCCTGCGACGCCACCCATATCGCACCGGACACGCCTCCGGCCGGACCACTCATCAGCAGGTTTACCGGGTATGCCTCGGCGGCCTTCGCCGAAGCGAGCCCGCCGTCGGAGCGCAGTACGTGCAGTTGCACCTCATTCATGCGCTTTTTCAGCTCACGGTGCAGGTTGCGCACATACTTCGATACCCGCGGGCGCACGTAAGAATTCGCGACGGTAGTAATGGTGCGTTCATACTCCTGCATTTCGGGCACCACATCGGAGGAAAGCGACACTGAGACTCCCGGTAATTCCTTTGCAGCAATTTTGGCGATCTCTTTCTCATGCGCCGGGTTGGCAAATGAATTGACGAGGGACACGGTCAGGGCCTCTATGTTCTTCCTGGCCAGCGCCCGCAGGTCCTTCGAGAGCCTGCTTTTGTTGAGTTTCTTGACCACATCGCCCCGGGCCCCGATTCGTTCTTCGGCCTCAATCGTCAATGCCAGCGGCGCAAGTGGCGGCGTCTTGTTGTATATGACCCAGCCGCCAAGCCCGCCCGGGACGAATGAACGCGCGATCTGCAGCACCTGGCGGTAGCCCTCCGTAGTCACGAGACCAACCTTGGCTCCACTGTGAGTCAGGATGGTGTTGGTGGCAACGGTGGTCCCATGCATCACGTGGGTAATCTGCCGCGGATCGATTCCGGCGGTCTTGCACACCCTTTCGATGCCGTTGAGGACACCGATAGATGAATCGTGGGGTGTGCTGGGAACCTTCGCGGAATAGAAGTCGCCGGTCTGTTCATTGACGAGAATGAGATCGGTAAACGTGCCACCGACGTCGACCCCAAGACGGTAACTCATACGTGATCCTCAAGAGCTATAAGTCATTTATTCGCCAACGATCCGCCTGCGGGCACTTGTGCCTGCGAGCAGGATCAACACGCTGCTGAGTCGTCAGTCAGTTCTGGTTAGCGCACAGGATGGCCTGGAATAACGTACTCACGCCGGGCCGGGTGCAGGCGTGTGCGCGGCGGCGACCTTCGGAAAGATCCCTGCCTTAGGCAACATCGCCGGCGTATCGCGCCCGAGTTGTTGTTGCAGCCATCTGCTCACTTCCAGAATTTTCTCCAGAGATATACCGGTGTCCACTCCCGAACGGTCGAGCATGTACAAAAGGTCATCCGTCGGGATGTTTCCCGTTGCTGCCGGAGCGAACGGGCAGCCGCCGATGCCCCCAATACTCGCATCGAGCGAGGCGGCTCCCGCATCAATCGCGGCCTGGGCGTTCGCGAGACCAGTGTTTCGGGTGTTGTGGAAGTGACAGCGGATAGGCACCCCGGGAGCTCTCTCCCGGACGGCACCGATCATCTCGGTGACCTGAGCGGGCACGCCTACCCCGATGCTGTCGGCGAGGCCCAGCTCCACTGGCTCGCCCACGAGAACCTGGTCGACAAGATCCAGCACCCGCGGCAGTGGGACTTCCCCTTCGAATGGACAACCGAACGCGGAGGAAATCATTACATTCGCCCGCATTCCCGCTGCCCGCGCCTCCCGTGCAATGGTGGTCCACGCCTTGACGGACTCGCTGGTCGGGACTCCCTGATTTCGCTGGTTGTAAGTGTCACTCGCGACCACTGCCATGCCGATTTCGCCGAGTCCGGCATCTCTGGCCCTCTCGAAACCCTTATGATTCAGTACCAGTCCGATGTAGCGGACATCGCTGCGTTTCGGGAGTCCCTTGATGACCGCTTCGGCGTCCGCCATCTGCGGTACCCGTTTCGGATGAACGAAGCTGGTGACCTCAAGAGCTCTTACTCCAGCGTCGATGGCACGGCGAATGAACTCGATCTTCGTTTCCGTAGAAAGAATTTCTGGTTCGCTCTGCAGGCCATCGCGGGGGCCGACTTCGATAATGGAAACGCGGCGTGGGGATCCGTTCATCGTTACCTTGCGGGGCACTCAAAATAGAGTATTGTTATACAAGGGCTTGGGGTATACAACCCGTAACGGTGAGCAACGAACAGCACCGCGTCTCTTTGATTTATTTTACCGCCCCACCCGCCCGGAGGGGTGGAATTCTGCAGGAACTCGTGACGGCGAGGACCGCCCCTCTGCGGCGCGCCCCGCAGCGCGTTGGCGATCGGCCTTGAAAGGGAATGGGAGATGAGTGCTCAGAGCAGCAATAGACCGGGCCCCCTGGCGGGCATACGCGTGATCGAAATGGGAACGCTTTTGGCGGGCCCATTCTGTGGCCAATTGCTCGGTGATTTCGGCGCCGAAGTCATCAAGATCGAACCGCCCGGCCAGGGTGATCCAATGCGCGAATGGGGGCAGGAGAAGGCACACGGCATGTCTCTGTGGTGGCCGGTCGTCGCGCGCAACAAAAAATCCGCGACCCTGAATCTGCGCCAGGCGGAGGGGCAGGCTATCGCACGTGAGTTGATAGCCAAGTCTGACATCTTGCTCGAGAACTTTCGCCCGGGGACCATGGAAAAGTGGAACCTGGGCTACGAGGAACTGCGTAAGTTGAATCCTGGATTGATCATGGTGCGAGTCTCAGGTTTTGGCCAGACGGGACCGTACGCAAAACGCGCTGGCTTTGGCGCCGTAGGCGAAGCCATGGGCGGCTTGCGTTATGTCTGCGGAGATCCCTCGACACCTCCCAGCCGCATGGGAATCAGTATCGGTGATTCTCTGGCTGCAACCTTTGCATGTCTGGGCGCGCTGTCAGCGTTGCATCATCGCGAGCGAACCGGACAGGGCCAGGTGGTCGATTCGGCGATCTACGAAGCCGTACTCAACATGATGGAGTCGCTGATCACCGAATATGACAAGGCTGGTTATATACGGGAACGCCAGGGTGCAATTCTGCCGAATGTCGCTCCGTCCAATGTCTATCCGACGAGCGATGGCAAGCTGATACTGATAGCAGCTAACCAGGACACCGTCTTCAGGCGTCTCACCGAGGCAATGGGGCAAACGGAGCTGGCGAGTGATTCGCGCTACGCGACCCATTCTGCCCGCGGCGCCAACCAGGCGGCGCTGGACGCGATCATTGCCGACTGGACACGCACTATTCCCGCCGAGCGCCTTGAAATGTTGATGGATGAATTCGGAATTCCATCCGGGAAGATCTACCGGGCGCCGGAAATGCTCGCGGACCCGCACTTTCGGGAACGCGAGGCCATCGTCACGACTGAGCATCCGCGTTTCGGCCAATTGCGAATGCAGAACGTCGCACCGAAGCTGAGCCTGACTCCCGGCGGCGTGCGTAGCCCCTCCCCGGAACTGGGAGAGCACAACAAGGACGTGTATCAGGGGCTCCTGGGGTACAGTGACGAGCGAATGGCCCAGCTGCAATCCGCTGGCATTATTTAGATCGCGCCGCCTCATGATCATGCGTCGCGCAACGGTTGCCCCGGAAATCACATGATCGGGGCGCGTAGTCTCGGTCCGATTACCAGTGTCACGATCGCGACGGCTGATCTTCGGGCTAGCGAGACAGCCTACGTGGAGCATCTCGGTTACCGGGTCAGCGCCCGGGGAACCATTTCTTCGGACATGGCAAACAGCTGGAATTGTCCCGCGATTGCGGGCGCGCGTTATGTCGTCGTACGGCCGGATGCTCCGGAGGGCTTCACTTTTCGCTTCATCGAGTCGCCTGCCGCACGTCAGTATCGCGCGTTCTCGTGCTTTGGATGGAACGCGGCCGAACTTATCGTCCGTGACGTCGACGCGATGGCCGCCAGGTTGGCCGATTCGCCTTTCGAAGTTCTCGGGCCACCTCAGGACCTTTCATTCACTGACGCCATTCGTGCCATGCAGGTGCGCGGTCCCTCCGGGGAGATCCTTTATCTCACTCAGTTCCAAAGGGACCTCGAGGCCTTGCCCGCACCACCGGCACGCTGCGACGTCGATCGGGTGTTTATTGTGATCGTCGGCGGGCCCTCTCTGGAGGCGCTGATAGAGTTCTACTGCAGCAACTTTTCGATTGCTGCACCTCAACGCATGGAGTCGAGAATCAGGGCGATGTCGGACGCCTTCGGTTTGTCGCCCGAGCAGCGTTACAGCATTGCTGCACTGCCATTGCACGGCAGGTGCTACATCGAAGCGGACCAGATGCCCGCTGCTGCCTCAGCGCCGGAATCGCCAAGCGGGCATTTACCGCCCGGCATAGCGCTCGTCAGTTTTGCTTCGACGTCGATTACGGCGCCGCAATGCCTGAGGGGACCGGCTGGCGAAATGCTGGAGCTTGCACCCTTGTAAACCGAGGCGGGCGACGCACCGCGAACGTCATTCAGACTTCATTCTTCGCGACGTACAACTCGAGGCCGGCCAGATCCGCCGTCACTTCGATCTGGCAGGTCAGGCGACTGTTGGGCCGTCGATCGATCACAGAGTCGAGCATCGCATCTTCCATCTCCCCGGGAGGGTCGAGCCGCTGAATCCATGCGTCGTCAATATACGCATGGCAGGTGGCGCAGGCACAGGCACCACCACACTCGGCGACTATTCCTTCCACCCCGTTGTCTACCGCCCCCTCCATGAGCGTCGAGCCGACTGGAACCTCAACTTCGCGGAGACAGCCATGAATATCGTGGTAAATGATTTTTGGCATGACTGACCAGGAGCTAAACGCCTGATGCGGGCGCACTTAGACGCCGCGGCGTTCCTGCGGCCGCATGTGACACCCGTTAGGCCCGACGCAGAGTAGTCGCCGCGCTCAGCTCGCGCCACTGCGCACGACGATCGTCCAGAGGCGGGCGACATCCTTTAATTCGGCGTCGTCGCCCTTGGCCTTCTCGAAGGCCTTCAGCGCTTCGTCGTTCTTGCCCAGCTTGAGATTGGCAATGCCGAGCATGATCCGCGCCTGCGCGGGATCGCGTACGCCACCCTTCTCGAGACCGCGCGATAGTGCGTTTGCCGCCTTTTCGTATTGCCCGAAGCTCGAATAGGCCATTCCGAGCGCAACGTCACCCTGTCCGGTCTTGGCCTTTTTCGCATCGCTCTCGAATGTTGGCAACGCCTGCTCGTCCTTGGCGGCCCTGGCCTTTGCATCATTCAACCGGCGCGTGTAGCGATCTGCGCTGCTCTTGTCAGTTGTCTCGAAGACCTTTGCCTTGTAGCCGGACTCCATCACGCTCTTGGCCTCACCCGGCAGGCCGGCATCGAGAAGCATCTCGGTCATTTCCACGAACTCGTCCGGTGAGTCCATGACGCCCACCTGTTCCGCAAGCCGATATAGATTCAGCGTCACGCGATCCGAGTTCTTCTGGCGCATCTGGGTGCTCAGCAGATAGTCCCAGTATTCTTTTTTCGGATAAAGGCGCACCAGCTTCTCCAACGTAGCGCTGGCACCCTTGTTGTCGCCCAGATTCTGCTGAGAGCTGCGCACCAGCTGCAGCCAGTTCTCATCGACCCTTTTACCCGCCTGCTCGGTTGCCTTAACGGCGCCCTGCATAATGGTGATTGCGTTCTTGTAGTCTTTCTGCAGGTAGTGCGCTTGCGCTACGAGTACCTGGGTGTCGACATCTCTGCCGTCACTCTTCAGCCACCGGTCGCCAAACTCTATTACCTTCGGGTAATTCCGGGTTGCGGTGTTGAGTTGCACCAGCGCCTTGAGCCGATCGTTGACCTGATCGGCCGGCATTTTTGGCGAACTCAGGTTTTGCTCATAGATCCGCGCGACATCGGCATATTTCTTCTGTTGAAGAAATACGTAGCCCTTGAACTCATTGATCTGGAACTGTTCAAACGCGCTCTTGCCCGAGACGGCATCGGCCTCCGCGATTTTCGCCATGGCCTGGTCCCACTGCTTTTTCTGAATCGCTTCCTGAGCAGCCTTCATGGGCTTGCCAACTTTGGCACCGATCTTGTCGTCTGCCGCTGTCGCCTGCATTGCAGTCGTCAGTAAGCCCGCGGCCAGGAGCGCCAGTCCTAGGGATTTAATAAAGCGATTTAACTTAGTCATCACGTATGCCCTGACATTACTTCCCGTGAATTTTTGACCAGTCCGGAGACACTGGGTTGCCGCTGATGCTGCTATTCAGCAAATTGCTCCATACCGACGAACCCGATCTTGCCCATTCCCTGCCGTTGCGCGAGAGCAAGCGCCTTGGCGACGTTGTCGTATTTCGCCCTCTTGTTTGCCCGCACGTGCAATTCTGGCTGCGGCACCTTGCTCGCTTCGATGCTGAAGTATCGCTCCAGAGTCGTGAGATTCGGCACCGTCGTCCCGTTCCACAGGATCGTGCCGTCAAAGTCGATCTCGAGCTCGATTATTTCCGGCGGGGCTGGAGGTTCGACTGCGTCAGGATTGGGACGCGGCATGTCGAGTTTCACAGCGTGCGTCATGATGGGAATCGTGATGATGAACATTATGAGCAACACCAACATGACGTCGATCAACGGCGTCGTATTGATGTCCATCATGGGCTCGTCCTCGCCACCGCCAACACTCATGCCCATAGCTTCAATCCCCGCGACAAAGAGGCCTGTTGTTCCGCATCATCCCCGGGCAGGCGCCTAGCGGAATCCCCGGTCGGGTTCGGTTATGAATCCGACTTTGGCTATACCGCCTCGCTGGATGAGGTAAATAGTCCTTCCGACCTCAGCGAAACGGGCCTGACTGTCGCCGCGAATGTGGATTTCCGGCTGTGGATTCTGTACGGCAACAGACTTCACGAGATCGAGCAGCGCCTGATCATCAGGCACCTGCGACTGATTCCAGAAAACCTCACCGTTGGCGTTGATAGCGACCGTTATATTTTCCGGTTTTGTCTGTGTCGGTAGATTGGCGACCTTCGGCAGGTCTACCTTTACCGTTTGCGTGATAACCGGAATCGTGATCAGGAAAATGATCAGCAGCACCAACATCACATCCACGAGTGGCGTGGTATTGATCTCCGACATCGCCCGGTCGTCACCGCCCTCACCGGGCACCGCCATGCCCATTTCACTTGCTCCGTACGGCGGGGGCTGCCGACCTGGAGGACGACTCCACGCGCGCGCCACTGACCAGGAACTGCTGAATATCATTGGCGAAATAGCGGACTTCCTCCAGAAGCGCCTTGTTTCGCCGCAGCAGCCAGTTATAGCCCAGCACCGCCGGCACTGCCACCGCCAGACCGATGGCGGTCATGATCAGCGCCTCGCCGACCGGTCCGGCGACCTTGTCGATGCTCGCCTGGCCCGCTATTCCTATGCTGATCAGCGCGTGGTAAATGCCCCACACGGTCCCGAACAGGCCGATGAAGGGTGCGGTCGATCCGGCGGTCGCGAGAAATGACAAGCCGCCCTGCAGGTCGTTGTTGACCTTATCGACCGCTCGTTGCAGGGACTGAGTGATCCACTCGTGCAATGGGATCTGATCCGTGAGCCGTCCTTCGTGGTGTTCGGCCGCCTTGATCCCCTGCTCGGCGATCATCCGGAACGCATTGTCCGTGTCCTTGAGGGTGGCAATCCCTTCCTGCAGGCTGCGGCCCGACCAGAATCCCTTTTCTGTCTGAATGAACTGGCGGCGCAGACGGTTCTGATCCCAGAGCTTGGTGAGAATGATGTACCACGAGGCCAGCGACATGACGACGAGGATGATCAGCGTGCCTTTGGCCACAAAATCACCTTGTGCCCAGAGCGCAGCGAGGCCATACGGGTTCTCACCGGTGGGCGGAGCCTCTGGAAGGGTAACGGCCGGTGTCGGCTCGGCGGCCGGTGCATCGGTCAACTCCAGGCCTCCGGTATCAACCGGAGGCAACTCCCCCTGTTCCAGGGTCAGTCCTGCTTCGCCGCCGGTGGCCACGGGTTCGACCGGAGGCGCCTCAGGGGCTGGCTGCTGTGCGGCCAGCGCAATACTCAAAGCAAGAGCTGCTAGTTCAACCATGATTCGTTCTTCCCCTCAACGCGCGAGCGATAAAAAAACACCATCGACAGCCGTGACAACACAACTGCCGACCTGGTCGTGGTCCCTTTGGTCTATTTCTCGATCTTCCAGACCACCCTGAATTCGTACCACATTGCGACCGGTTTCCCGTCCTCAGTGCCAGGCAGGAACCGCCAGGACCGCTTTGCGTGCTTGACAGCTGCTTCATCCAGCCTGGGAAAACCGCTGCTTTGGGCTACCTGAGCATCCCCCACCCGGCCGTCCTCCTGTATATATAGACGCAGTACAGTTGCTCCCTCCTCCCCGAGTCGCTTCGACTGGGGAGGGTACGTCGGTTCGATGAGCGGCCGGCGCGGGTTCTGGCGTGGGGGAACGCGCTTTACCGCAGGTGGCGGCGGCGGCTTTGCAACGGGCTTCTTCGTCGTTGCCGTGATCGCAGTAGTCTTTGCGGTTTCTACCGGCAGGTCAATCACGATATCCGGCGGCGGAACGAACGGTGGCGGCGTGGTTTCGATCTTTGGCGGTGGCGGTGGCGGTTTGTCTTCCTCGTCGACGATTTCCTCGATCATCTCCACCTTGGCGGGGCCGATGACGAACTCGACGGCCGACGGAACGAGCCCCGCACTCAACACCCATACGAAGCCGACGTGCATGGCCACGATGCACAGAAACACCAGAGCTCTTCGGGAGAGCATGGGGGTGCTGATTGCGTAGGCCATAGTCGACAATCTGAATCGCGATATTCGGGTGTTGTGCGCTGCGCCGCGCAGTCTCCGGGGCGCGTATGTTGCCACAAGCCCGCGGCAAATAACCACAATATTAACGCATTGCGGCTGAACTCGAGCGCGATCGCGGCGCTGGCGGCACTCGCGGTTCAAGCCGCTGATCCCGACGACTGAAGGCAGTGTCGCCTGCAAATCCAATAGGCGTCTGGTCGCTGTCGCTGCCGGGCAACCCCACTGAAAATCGGACTGCTCGCCCGAGCACTCGGTCGACGACACGCCGTCCGACCCGGTCTTAGAGTGTCAGCTCCGGCAGTGAGACATCAGGGTTTCAACGGTGGGCACGACGACGTTGCCGTGCTGGCTGGCCCGGCTGGTTTACGCAGCCGTACGGCGGAGCCGGAACATGCCTTGCAAAGCCCTGGCTTCGACGGCCCGAAGGGCGAAATCGTCGTGCTGGGCGGCGTGCCCGGTTGACATTATCTCCCGCTTCGTCGAACATCGCTGGCATGCATCATTCGCTGGTTAATCAGAGCGCTATGTCAACCCGCCGGCCCGCCGCCGATTTCGGCCTGGTAGGCGTATTGCTGCTGGGGCTTACTGCCCTCCGGCGGTGCGAGCGTTCGACCGGCTAAGGAACCCGATAGTCACCCGAACCCCGCACCCCAAAAGGTCGCGGGGTTTTTTTTTGTGCCGGCAACGAACAAAGGTTTTTTGGAACAGCAAGCGAGTCCCGGAGTACGGTAATGAAGATCTATGCTGAAAAGGATGTTGACACCAGCCGCCTGGCTGGCAAACGAATCGCGGTGCTCGGCTATGGCAGTCAGGGCCGGGCGCACGCTCTGAATTTGCGCGACAGTGGCCATAATGTCGTGGTCGGTCTACGTCGCGATGGCGCTACCTGGAAGCAGGCGAGCGCCGACGGCTGCGAGGTTGCGGCACCTGCGGATGCGGTTGCCGGCGCCGATCTGACGGCCTTTCTCGTGCCTGATATGGCTCAGCCAGCCCTCTACCGCGAAATCGAGGGAAAACTCGCGACTGGCTCTACGTTGCTTTTCGCGCACGGCTTCAACGTCCATTACAGGGAAATCACGCCGCGGGACGACCTCGATGTGATTCTCATCGCTCCGAAGGGGCCGGGCGGCCTCGTTCGTCGGCAGTTCGAGCAGGGCAAAGGCGTCCCCTGTCTGATGGCTGTCGCCCAGGACAAGAGTGGCACGGCCAAATCCAAGGCGCTGGCGTATGCCCACGGCATCGGTGGCTCGCGTGGCGGCGTTCTGGAGACGACGTTCGCCGAGGAGACCGAAACCGACCTCTTTGGCGAACAGGCCGTGCTCTGTGGCGGAGTCACCGAACTGATCACCGCCGGCTTCGATACGCTCGTCAAGGCCGGGTATCAGCCCGAAGTCGCCTATTTCGAGTGCATGCACGAGGTCAAGCTGATTGTGGACTTACTGCACGAAGGCGGCATTCGAAAGATGCACCAGTTCATCAGCGAGACTGCCAAGTATGGCGATCTCACTCGCGGTCCGCGTGTTGTGGACACGCACACCCGCGCCCGAATGGCGGAAGTCCTGGACGAGATTCGCGAAGGCGTTTTTGCCCGCGAATGGATCCGGGAGAACGCCAATGGACGCCCGGAGTACAACCGTTTGATGGCAGCGGATCTGGCGCACCCGATTGAGAAGGTCGGTGCGGAGCTCCGGGCACGTATGCCATGGCTGAATGAGGGTAAGTGAAGTCTGCGACCATTGAGTGCACCGCGCGGCCGACGCAAAACGTGCGAGGCGTTTGACGAACCGCCGCGCTGAGGAGACCTGTCATGAACGAGATCGCTGGAAACCGTGTCCTGATTTTCGACACAACGCTACGTGATGGCGAGCAGGCGCCAGGCTGCAGCATGGCGCTGAGCGAGAAGCTGCGAGTCGCCGCTGCGCTGCGAGATCTCCGGGTCGATGTCATCGAGGCCGGCTTCCCGGCCGCCTCGCCCGGCGATTTCGACGCGGTCCAGGCAATTGCGAGTGAAATCCACGGCCCGGTGATCTGTGGCCTCGCGCGTTGCCATGCCGGGGACATTGACCGTGCGTGGCGTGCGGTGCGTCCGGCGGGAAAGCCGCGGATTCATGTTTTTATTGCGACCAGTGAAATTCATCGCAACTACAAGCTCCAGATGGCCAAGGACGAGATCATCCGGCGTGCGGTGGAATCGGTGCGGATGGCGCGGAGCTATTGCGAAGATGTGGAGTTTTCCGCCGAGGACGCCTCACGGACCGAGCCGGCTTATCTCGTCGAGGTGGTAAGCGCGGTAATGGAAGCCGGAGCCACGACCATCAACATACCCGACACCCTTGGCTATACGGTTCCAGACGAGTTTGCCGAACTGTTTCGTTACCTGAAAACCCATGTGCGCGGCGTGGAGAACGTGACGCTCAGCGTGCATTGCCACGATGACCTGGGCATGGCGGTCGCCAACAGCCTGGCGGCGGTGCGGGCCGGAGCCCGTCAGGTGGAGTGCACGATCAACGGCATTGGCGAACGCGCAGGTAACTGCTCCCTTGAGGAAGTGGTGATGGCCTTGCGTACCCGTTCGGCTCACTACCAGCTGGAGTGCGGAGTGGAAACGCGCCGGCTCTACCCGACGAGCCGCCTCGTTTCCAGTATTACGGGCATGCACGTGCCCCGGAACAAGGCGGTCGTCGGAGAGAACGCGTTCGCCCATGAGTCAGGAATCCACCAGGACGGCATGCTGAAGCACGCCTCGACCTACGAGATCATGCGGCCCGAGGAAGTCGGAATAAGTCGCTCGAACCTGGTCCTCGGCAAGCACAGCGGCCGGCATGCTTTTCGCGAGCGTGTCCAGCAGCTCGGGTTCAGTCTCGCGGAAGAGGAATTGAATCGGGCCTTTGCCGAGTTCAAGAAGCTCGCCGACCGCAAGAAAGAGATGTTCGACGCGGACATCGAGGCAATAGTCATGAACAACGAGGCCGGAGGCGGTGGGCCGTGGACACTCGAGGAGTTGCACATTACCGCAGGAACAGGCGCGATCGCCGCCGGAGCGGTGCGTCTCCGTCACCTCGACGGTCGGGTGGTGAACGAGGCGGCGGTGGGTGACGGGCCGATAGAGGCTTCGTTCAAGGCGCTCGAGCGCGCAGCCGGAATTGCCCTGGATCTGCGCAACTTCGAGGTTCGCAGCGTCACGATGGGCGAGGATGCGCAGGGTGAGGTCACGGTGACGGTCGAATATAATGGCGACAGTCACCGTGGGCACGGCATCAGCACGGACATAGTCGAGGCCGGTGCTCTCGCCTATCTGGACGTCATTAACAGGATATACCGGCAGGCCGATGCCCGTTCCGAAACCTCGACCAAGGCCGTCGAGGCTGCACGGGTCTGACGGCAGCGAAAGTACCGGGGTACGCAATATGCCCATCAAAGCGAGCGAATGGATCTGGCATAACGGCAGGCTTGTTCCCTGGGGCGAGGCAAGGACTCATGTGCTGACGCATGCCCTCCACTACGGTTCTTCCGTATTCGAAGGCATTCGCGTCTACCCCACATACAGGGGCCCGTCGGTGTTCCGGCTGCAGGCGCACACCCGCAGACTGATGGAGTCGGCGAAGATTCACCGTATCGACGTTCCCTGGTCGGCCGCAGACATCGACGCTGCGTGCAAGGAGGTCGTTCGCCGTAACGGCCTGCTGCAGGGGGCCTATATCCGGCCCATCATCTACCGCGGCTACGGCGAGGTCGGGCTGGCGCCCTCCCCCGGGCATCCGGTCGAAATGGCCATCGCAGCGTGGGAGTGGGGTTCCTATCTCGGCGCCGGGGCACTGGAGAACGGCGTGGACGTCTGTGTGTCGTCCTGGCAACGCGTCGCTCCCAATACGATTCCGGCCCTCGCCAAGGCGGGTGGAAACTATCTGTCGAGCACGCTGGTCAGTCTGGAAGCGAAACAGCGCGGATTTGCAGAAGGCATCGCGCTCGCCACGGACGGAACAGTCAGCGAGGGCGCCGGCGAGAACATTTTCCTGGTCCGGGACGGGAACATCTACACGCCCCCGGCTACCGCCTCGATCCTGACCGGTATTACCCGAGATAGCGTGATGACACTCGCGGCAATGATCGGGCTCACGGTGGTGGAACGCCCGGTGCCGCGGGAGCTGCTGTATCTCGCCGATGAGATTTTTCTGACCGGAACAGCAGCTGAAATCACCCCGGTCAGGTCTGTCGACCGTGTCACCGTCGGCAGCGGCCAACGTGGTCCCCTGACCAAACGCCTGCAAGACGCATTTTTTGGCCTGTTCAGTGGCCAGACTGCCGACAAGTGGGGTTGGCTCGACCCGATAGACGCCGCTGCGGATTCGCGCGCCGCGGCGGTCAACTGAGCAGCCCAGGCGGCAGCGAATGATCCGATCGTCCCGCCACGGGCGGGGCGCCAACTCAAACAGAGACGCGGAGGCGGCTCTCACATGGCTGCAAAGTCACTTTTCGAGAAGGTATGGGACGACCATGTAGTCGTGGCGGAGACGACTGACACCCCTGCGGTTCTCTACATCGACCTGCATCTGACCCACGAGGTGACCTCGCCCGAAGCTTTCAATGTCCTTCAGGCGCACGGTCTTAAGGTTCGTCGACCCGACCTCACCCTGGCAACCCTCGACCATTCGACGCCAACCGTGCCGGTTCGAACCCTGAAGGAACTCGACATCGTGGCGGAGCCGTCCGCTGCGACCCAGATCCGGGTCATGATCGAGAACTGCCGGGAACGCGACATCCGGCTTCTCGGGTTTGAATCCGACCAGCGCGGAATCGTTCATGTCATCGGCCCGGAACTCGGCATTACCCAGCCCGGCAAGACCATCGTGTGCGGTGACAGCCATACCAGCACGCACGGCGCCTTCGGAGCGTTGGCCTTTGGAATTGGTACGACCGAGGTCGGGCACGTGCTCGCGACCCAATGCCTGTTGCAACGTAAACCCAAGACATTCGCAATAAACGTCTCGGGACGACTTTCGGTCGGCGTGACAGCCAAGGATCTCATCCTTGCGGTCATTGGCCGGATCGGTGTCGGTGGTGGCACCGGGCACGTTATCGAGTATCGCGGGGACACGGTCGCTACCCTCACCATGGAAGAGCGCATGACGGTGTGCAACATGAGCATC
>CAZFWB010000044.1:0-19506 GCA_964522655.1 uncultured Chromatiaceae bacterium
ATCCGACAAACACATAATCTCTGTGGTACGCCAGTGCCGCTGGATCAGGGGCAAAGCGCTTCGGCAGCCGGATACGCCGGCCATGCGCATCGCGGAGAGAGCATTCCAGGTCGGCTGTTGCCGCTGCGGCCTGCAGTTCTTCAGACACAACCACACGGTACTGCTTGTCCAGCGTCATCAAGCCGCGGTCAAAAGCGCGATCGAAAAGGGCGTTCAAGCAAATCCCATTTGCAGGATCGGCACGTCTCTCAATTGAGACGCTCCATGGGATGATGTGACTCGCTACGAGAATTTCCGGCAACGCAAGTCCTGTGACCGCGCAACGTTCTTCGTAGGAAGTCAAAACGGCAGCGCGAAAAAACGACTGGACGCGTCGCGCATGGACCACTCGTTCTATATCCGTTTCGCCGGTCGGCGTGCGGGAAAACTCTGAATCGTCAATTGGTACGGACGGCTGAATTCTTGCAAAAGCCGCCTCGGCTTCGGCGGCCACTCTCTCCGGGTTGTCGCTAAATTCATTCCAAATTGCCCTGTCGGCGTCACTCGCACCTGCCAGTCCCTTTCTTCTCGAAGCCCGGAATGCTGGGTCCAGACTTGCAAAGTTACACGCTTTCATGGCTACGGCGCTGGGTGTCCGCCCAATCTTGGCGGCGATATCACGAATGTCCGGATTTCGACTGTGGAGTTTCCCAAAAGGGGAGCGCATGTATAGACGCAATGCAATCAGGAGTTGATCGCGCGTCCATGCTGTTCTTTTCGACATTGTGGCATTACGTACCAAATCTAACGCGAATCAGCATGGTGTATAGCAAGCTCATTTGCCACTGTTTTGTTCGTTGTTGACCGAGAGCACCTCCACCCTCACCGTCGCCCGCGTCATCCCGCAATAGAGCACCCGCTGCCAGCGCAGCAGCCGTTCTGGCTCCTTGGGCGGGGTGTCGACATCAACGAGGATCACCGCCGGCGCTTCCTGGCCCTTGAAGCGGTAGACGCTGTCGAAGGTGAGGCGCCCGTCGCTCAGGATCTGGTTGCCCTGCGCATCGTATTCGCCGGTGAAGCGGCGCAGCTTCACGCCGCCGACCTGGTCGAGGTCGCTGAACGCTGAATTGTTTATCCCGTGGCAGCTGAGCAGCACGATGTCCTCGTAGCGGAAGCCGCTGCGGGTGAGCGTCTGCAGGATCTGCGTGACCACTCGCGCCTGCCCGGCTGGATCGTCGCAGCGGTGCTCGCCAACGCCCAGTCCGGGAAGGTCGTTGCCGGGCTCGAAATCGAAGGGCTGGGAGGGAACTGCGAATCGGGACAATCAGGTGCCGTTTTCGACTGTCCTGACAGGTGGGTCACGTGCAGCATGCGCCCATGGCTCAGAGAGTCGAGTCGCGCGTGGTCATCGTTGCCGAACGAATCCTGCTGGTTCGCGGTTGCCGTGTCATGCTGGACCGGGACCTGGCGGATCTCTATGGCGTGCCGACGAAGCGGCTGAATGAGCAGGTCAAGCGCAACATGCGGCGATTTCCGCCAGATTTTGCCTTTCGGCTATCTGACGCCGAAAAGGCACAGGTGGTCGCAAAATGCGACCACCTTGCCAACCTGCGGTTTTCCCCTCAATGCCCGATGGCCTTCACCGAGCACGGGGCGATCATGCTGGCGAGCGTGCTCAATTCGCCGCGGGCGATCGCTGTCAGCGTGGTCGTGGTGCGGGCATTCGTGCACGTACGTCAGCTGATCGGTACGCATCGGGAGCTGGCGGACAGGCTGATGAAACTGGAAAAGCGCCTGGCATCGCACGACATAGCGATAGTCCGGCTGGTTGCGAGCATTCGCGAACTGATGGCGGAGCCCGCCGCCGCGACAAGGCCCATCGGGTTCACCGCTGACATCAAATAGGCGACATAGGCGAGCGGCAGCCGGCGAGCGCGGCGCGGGTGAAATCGGAAGGGATGATCTGGGCCATGCGGGCGCCTTCGGGGCCGCGGGAAGCGCGGCCAGTATGGCAGCCGGGGCAGGGTGGGACTATCCGCCGCGCGTTTCCGGACGCTTTCGTGGCGTTTGCCGCTCGATCGTCGCGATGCGACGGGCCACTCTCGCGGGAGCTCGCGCAGTCGGGCTTTTCAGGTATACGCGATTCACGTATAGTCGCCATGAAGCTCACGTTCATCGAGGCGCCCGCCTTAAGCCGCTGGCGAGAGGAGTACCTCGACGACGAGAGCTTCGCGCAACTGCAGGCGACGCTGCTGGCCAACCCGCTCGCAGGAGCCGTGATCCCCGGCACGACTGGCCTTCGCAAGCTTCGCTGGCCGGATCGGCGGCGCGGCAAGGGCAAGCGCGGCGGCCTGAGAGTCATTTATTGCCCGGTGCCAGTCGAGGCACAGATATGGCTGTTCACGGTGTACGGCAAAGACGAGGCCGAGGATCTCACGGCAGAGGAAAAGCGCCTGCTGCAAAAGGCGCTGGCCGCCGAGCTCGCGGCGCGAAGGCGCAGGCTGTGAAGCGACGCAACCTGGCCGGGGAGTTGAGGGAAGGCATCGAGGCGATGGGAGCCCATCGCCTGGGCAAGATCACGCTGCGGACCCACGAGGTGGAGATACTGCCGCCGCTTGCCGTGAACGGCGATGTGATTCGGGCAACGCGCGAAGGCATGGGCCTGTCACGCGCCGTGTTTGCCCGCCGCCTGCGCGTCTCAACGCGCACGCTGGAAAGCTGGGAGCAGGGCCGCTCGATCCCGAACGCCCAGGCGGCGGCGTTGATCCTGATGGTGCGCGCCTTCCCGGATACCCTTGCCCGTCTGAAGGGCCTGGAGAGCCCGGCTGGCTGAGGGCCGGATCGGCGATGGGCAGGCGGACACGACCTGACTATCCGCGTCACAACGCGGTGTGTGGTCCGAGAAACGGCGGCGCACTGCCGGCTTGAGTTTTTGCCGCTCCGGCCCCATTAAAAAAGCTGTACGAAGTTTTCCTTCCAGAGCGCCGTTCCGGCGCGAAAGCGATTCCGATGACGACCCCGAGACCCCTGACGCCGCGCTTCGACGCGGCGCTGACCTACGCCTCTGCCTTGCACCGGCCGCAGCCCCGCAAGGGCACCGACATTCCCTATGTCTCGCACCTGTTGGCGGTCGCCTCGCTGGTGCTGGAGCACGGCGGCGGCGAGAGCGAGGCGATCGCGGCACTGCTGCACGACGCGGTCGAGGACGGCGGCACGTATCCCCCGGGCGGGGTGCTCGCCGTGCGGCGGGAGATCGGCGAGCGCTTCGGTGAGGAAGTACTCGCGATCGTCGAGGGGTGTACGGATGCGCACCTGCATCCGAAGCCGTCGTGGCCCGAGCGCAAGAGGCGCTACATCGAGCACCTCGCGACGGCATCGCCGTCGGCGCGCCTGGTGTCCGGCGCGGACAAGCTGCACAACGCCCGCTGCATCCTCGCCGATTACCGCGTGCACGGGGAAGATCTCTGGTCGCGCTTCAACCCCGAGTCGAACGGACGCGAGGGCCAGCTCTGGTACTACCGCGAGCTGGTGACCGTCTTCGCGCGCTGCGGCCCTGGGCCGCTCGCGGACGAGCTGGCCCGAACGGTTGCGGAGCTGGAGCGGCTGGTCAGCGAGTTCGCGCCGTGACGAACGAAAAGACAGAAACCCGCGGCTTCGAACTGCTCGTGAAGGGAAAGGCCCTCTACACGGCGGCCAGCCGGTTAAGCCCGGGTTGGCGGGCCGTGTGAGAGGAACAGACGCGGTGCGTTCAGGCGGCGACCCACGCGGATGACAACGGCATCGAGTGGACTCACCTCAACTGGGAGGGCTGGCGTTGTCTCATGGCGGTGGACCACACGGACAAGCGGATGGCTGCGTGGATCCTGTCCAGGGATGGCGGCAGGTGGGTCGAGACCGACGATATTGCGGAAATGGCCGCAAAGGCTCGCGTCATCACCGGCGATATCGGCGAGGTGCCTCCCCGGCCGAAGTGGTAACAGCACGGTCTCGCATTCGGACAAATGGGGACATTCCTGATTTCCGGCGCCGGAAGTCAGGAATGTCCCCATTATCGATGACGCACTGAGCCGGCAGTCCCGCCTGTGCAACGGTAACTGGTTTCCTGCCGATGCCTACCGATTCGAAACTCGCCGCCTTCGTCGCCGCGCAGGACGCGGTGGCGCCGAGATGAAATATCCGGGTGAATCCGCCGGTTTTGCGCGCCGACTGCTGGTCCGCACCATGTCACTCTGATGGCCAGGCAGCAGAGCTGTTAACTATTGGTTGACACCCGGCCAGCATGATACGAAACTTCCGCCATCGCGGTCTGCAGGAATTGTTCGAAATGGGTCACAGTCGGCGCGTGCGGGCCGATCTGGCGGACCGCTTGACTCGCCGGCTTGATGTTCTCGCGAACGCTCACAGGCCAACGGCCATGAACATACCGGGTTTCAATTTCCACCGGCTGACGGGTGGGAAGGCTGCGACGTACAGCATCCATGTCAACGGACCCTGGTGCATCACCTTCCGCTGGCAGGACGGCGACGCGACGGACGTGGACCTGGTCAATTACCACTGAGGACAGGACGGATCATGCGCAAGTCGAATCGGCCGCCGACGCATCCGGGCACGGTCCTGCGGGAAGATGTGCTCCCGGCGCTGGGCGTCTCGGTGTCGCAGGCGGCGCGCGAACTCGGCGTCAGCCGGCAGTTGCTGCACGGGATCCTGCGCTCCGAGCGCCCCGTGACGCCCGAGATGGCCGTGCGTCTCGGTCACTACTGCGGCAACGGGCCGGAGCTCTGGCTGAACATGCAGGTCGCCTTTGACCTCTGGCACGCCGAGCGCACCATGGCGGGGGCGCTGCGTCGGATACCGCGTCACCAGCCCGCCTGAGCACGGTGACCGCCACGGCAGACTCGAATCTCGCTGATTTCGTCGCGGCGCAGGACGCGGTCTATCCGCAGGTCCTGCGCGAGCTTGCGGCGGGCGAGAAGAGGACTCACTGGATGTGGTTCGTGTTCCCGCAGCTCGCGGGTCTCGGCTCGAGCCCGATGGCGCAGCGGTTTGCGATCGGCTCGCTGGAGGAAGCGCAGCGGTATCTTGCCCACCCGGTACTCGGCGCCCGGTTGCGGGAATGCACGCGCCTCGTGCTGGCGGTGCCCGACAAGGATGCGGATGCGATCTTCGGTTATCCGGATAACCTCAAGTTCCGCTCCTCGATGACGCTCTTCGCCGCCGCCGCGCCGGAGGAGCCGCTGTTCAGGCAGGCACTGGAATGGTTCTTCGGCGGGGAGCCGGATCCGCTGACGACCGGGTTGCTGGAGAAGGCGCCGAACGGCGATTGACGCCGTTGCCGTGGTGGCGGAGCTGAAGTCCCAGCTACCGGATGACGGCCGAAGGGCAACTGCAGGCGCGACTTCAGTCGCGACAGGGTGACCGGTTCTTGTTGAGGAGAACGCTAAAGGTCGGTGCCCGATGCCGGTCACCTTCCTCGTCACGGTCTCCTGCGCACCGGGGCTGAAGCCCCTCCTGCACGGCGACAGCCGGCAGCACCTGTAGGAGCGACTTCAGTCGCGACCGTGACCCGTTCCAGTCGGGATTGGCACTGAAGTTCGGTGCCCGATGACGGTCGGAATTCTCGTCGTCATATGTAGGGGTACCGGGAGGTACTTCAGTGCCGACCATATGAGCAGTTCTCTGCGAGGTCTGCACTAAAGGTCGGTGCCCGATGGCGGTCACCTTCCTCGTTACGGCATCCTGAGCACCGGGTCGCGGCTGAAGCCGCTCCTACAGTGGCAGATCAGGATGTCGTCGCGGCCGGCATCAGCGGCACCGGGTCGAGCACCCAGTTGCCCGAAGTCCGCCGCGCGGGGCAGGGGATGGCGTAGGCGATGTCGCCGGCGGTCTCGCGCAGCTTCTTCCGGTCGATGCGCCAGCCGCGGCGCTCCCACTGGTCGAGGTGGCGGCGGTAGGCGCCGATGCACTCGTCGCCGGTGATCAGGATCTCCTTCGTCATGGTCTCCGGCGTACGCACGGGATTGAGCCTGGTGATGACCCGGATGTCTTCCTCGGCGATCGCCATGTTGATCCTGCGCAGGCGCTCGTCGCTCGCGTCCTCCAGCATGCAGTTGCGCATATTGATGAAGAAGATGCGCGTGCGCTCGTCGTCGATCGGCTGTTCGAAGAAATACTGCACGAAGCTGTTGTCCTTCGACAGGTTGATGCGGGTGATGAGCGAGTTGGCGCCGTGATGGAGCGTGCTCGCGCCGAAATGCTCCGGGTCGAAGTCGTTGCGCAGGTTCTCGAGCTGCGTGGTGCCCGGTTTCGGCGGGTCCATGCGCGTAAAGACCGTGCTGCGCCATTCTGCTTCCTCGACCCGGGTGCGCTCCGGGCGGAAGCGAATGTTGCCCTGCAGGGTGTGTACGAACTCGTTGTGCGCCGGGTCCAGCCCGTTCTCGATGGAGCGCTCGAAGTATGCGCCGACCTCGAACACCACGAGCCCGCTGTCGCGCCAGCCGGGCTGGCCCCACTCTGGGATGTCGCAGGGCGGGCAGCGCTCGGCCTCGGATGCGTCGCCCAGGAAGGCGAACACGATTCCGTAGCGCTCGATGACCGGGTAGCTGTCCACCTTGGCGCGCGCCGGGACGCTGGCCCCCTCGCCGAGCGAGGGCACGAAGCGGCAGCGGCCCTCGCCGTCGAACTGCCAGCCGTGGTACGGGCAGGCGATGCGCCCGTCGACGACCCGGCCCTTGTTGAGCGCGCCGCCGCGGTGCACGCAGGTGTCGGAAAGCACGTGAGCGTTGCCGTCGCTGTCACGGAAGGCGACGAAGGGGAGCGAGAGGATCTGCGCGCGCAGCGGCGCGGCGGGCGTCAGTTCCTCCGTGGTGCAGACCGGGTACCAGAAGTTGATGTACATGCTCAGGCAACGCAGTTGCTGTCGTCGGGCGTCATGTTACCGCAGCGTGCAGGCGCCGGCTTGGCTCATGGCTTTTCCACCGCGCGGCGCGCGTCGATCCGCTTCTTGAACTCGCCGTAGCTCGAGGTCATCACCGGGCCGGCCCACTCCTTCGGCGCTTCGAGGTATTTGGCGTGGTGCTTCTCGGTGTAATCGAGGATGTAGCGCGGGATATCGTCCACCCCATTCATGAGTTTCATCGAGTGGCTGTGGAACACCATGGTGCCGGGGCTCGCGCCCATTTCCATGAACGGCAGCCAGCCGCACACCCGGCTCCACGACATCACGCAGGACGCCGAGGTGATCGCCGCGTCGAGAATCTCGCTCTTCCGGCCCTTGATGCCCCACAGTTCCGCATGCTGGTCCTTGTCACCGCTCGAATACAGCGGGTATTCCGAACGCGTCAGCTCGGCCGGTCTGAAGATGAAGAAGTTCCACTGGAACACCACGTCGTCGCCGGCGGACACGTAGGGGTAGGGCGGCGAGAGCACCGGGTGGCCCTTCAGGCTGAAGACACCGTTGACCGGGTCGTTGGCGATGTGCACCACCTCGACCTCGCGGCCGCCGAGGAAGGGATTCTTCCAGGATTCGAGGATCTCGCCGCTTTGCGGGTCGAGGTAATAGAGCACCTCGCGGCTGTAGATGCGCCAGCCTTCCGGCACTTCCTCGATGCGCGAGGCGCCGATGCCGAAGGTCCTGAAGCACAGCTGGTTTTTCTCCTGCGGCACCATCGCCCAGGCCACCCCGGGAAAGGCGAACAGGCAATCCCTGCCGGCGAGATCCGCGCGGAGCTTCAGCATCGCGCGGAAATTGGTCCCGGGATCGTCGAGGTCCAGGCGCGGGTCCTTCGGGATGCTCATGACGCGGGTGCTGGTCATGCGGAAGCGGCTTTCATCGGGCGACAGCCGGGGGCTGGCGGCGAGCGCGGGGCCGCCGCCCATGGCCGCGAGCGCCGTGCCGGCGGCGAGCAGGCTGCGGCGCGAGACGTCGGTTTCGACCTGGCGGATCTTGTTCATGTTCTGCTTCTCCTCGCTGTCGGGCATGGGTCGATCATAGTGTCTGCGCAGTCGGTGGTCAGCGCGCAAACAATTCCGCCGCCGCGGTTCGCAGCGTGGTGCCGCTGAGTCGGCCCGGACGGGTCCCGATGCGATAATGCGCCATGCCCCGGATCGTCGTGGTTTTGCTGTGTCTGGTTGCCGCCGGCGTATTGTCGGCAAATTACCTGCGGCAGGAGGCTGATAGCACGGCCGCGGCCGCGCCGGGTAGCGCAGACCTGGTCCTGCACGGCACGGTGGAGCGCGTGCGCGACGGCGACGGTGCATTCGTGCGTCTCGACAGCGGCCCGATGGAAGTTCGCTTTTACGGCATCGATGCGCCGGAACTCAAAGGCCCGTTCGGCCGCGAGGCGAAACGCGCGCTCCAGCGGCTGATCGGCGGCCGCGAGGTGGAACTGGTCCCGGTCTCGCAGGACAGCTACGAGCGGATGATCGCCGTGGTGCTCGCCGGGGGCGAGAGCGTCAACGAGGCGATGCTCGCCGGCGGGTACGCCTGGGCGTACCGCAACTACCTCGGGCAGATTCCCGGCGAGTCGCGCTACTGCGAACTCGAGGCGCAGGCGCGCGCGGCGCGCCGCGGTCTGTGGTCGCAGCCCTCGACGTACTGGCTGCCGCCCTGGATCTACCGGGCCCGGGCGCGGGGCCAGCGCGGGCCGCAGGTCGCGTCGCGGGACTATTCGCGGGAAACGGCGGCCGACTGTCTCACCGCGGTGGCGACCGCCCGCGAACGGCGGCGCACCGCTGAACGAAGCGCGCAACCGCAGGCGCCACGGGGACCGACGGATGACGGATCGCGGCCGAAGCCGCTCCGAGCGGATGCTGCCTGCGCTATCAAGGGCAACATCAACCGCCGGGGCGAGCGCATCTACCACCGGCCCGGCTCGGCGAGTTACGACGACACCCGCATCGACGAACGGCGCGGCGAGCGCTGGTTCTGTACCGAGGAAGAAGCACGCGCCGCCGGCTGGCGGGCGCCGCGGCAGGCGCGCTGAGCGCGCGGGCTGGACGGTATACACGCCGTGTTCGCAGCCGTGATCGGCGGGGACGTTTGATCAAATCGCCAACAACTGGTCGCTTTTTGCGGCCTGGCCGCGGGCCCGGGCACGGCTATGGTCCGGCTCAGGCCACCGCCTTGACGGTGGTGTACGTATGTACATACAATGGCAGCACGCGAGTTCGAGTGGGATCCGGCCAAAGCCGACGCGAACCTGCGCAAGCACCGTGTGAGTTTCTCCGATGCAGCCACGGTATTCGACGATGCGAGGGCGATCACGACCCAGGACCCGGATGCGACAGGCGAGCAAAGGTTCGTATCCATGGGAATGGACGCGACCGGGCGAGTTCTCGTTCTCGTCTTCAGCCTCCGCGGCGAAACGGTGCGGATCATCTCGGCGCGCCGGGCAACGAGCAATGAGCGGTTCACTTATATGATTGGCAGATAATGCGTAAGGAGTATGACTTTTCCAAGGGACGCCGTGGGCCGATTGTGCCGCTGCCAAAAGGCAAAGTGCGGATAACGATCCGACTCGACGAAGACGTTGTCGAGTGGTTCAAGAGTCAGGTCGAACGTGCCGGCGGCGGCAATTACCAGACCCTGATGAACGCGGCGCTTCGCGAACACATCAGCAGGGAACGCGAGCCGCTGGAGGCGACACTGCGCCGGGTGCTGCGCGAGGAGCTCAGACACAGGGCTCGCTGAGCCGGCAGGCGTTGGTTTGCGAGGCGCCATGCGCCCGGTAGTGCGATACTGTGCCGGTCGCAAGGCGCGGGAGGGTCGGGCGATGATTCGATTCCAGATCGTCGAGCAGCCGGGCGTGGGCCTGCAGAAGGAACTGGTGCGGGCAATGCGCTCGAACGACCTGCGCACCTTCGAGGTGAAGAACCGGGGCCGGCGCGTGCAGCACATCACGTATCCGGGCTGGATGAACTGGCGCTCGGAGCACGGCGTCATTCACTGCGAGGTCCTGAGCCCGCGCAAGCCGGGCACCGAGTGGCAGCTCTTCAGCGCCTTCATCGGCCGCCTCGCGCACCGCTATGCCGGCCAGGTGGCGGCGATCAACGTGCAGTTTCCGGATGCGGCGCCGCCCGTTGCGCCAAAGCGCAAGCGTAAGAAGCGCCGTTGATCGTCTCGTGACCCCGCGCCGATCCGTAGACACCAACGCTCGCCTGTAGGAGCGACTTCAGTCGCGACGGGACATCGGCGACGCGGCAGGCCGCGGTTCTTGTTTCGGTACGCGCCAAAGGTCGGTGTCCGATCGACGCTAATATGCTGGAGACGGTCGCCCGGTACCCCTGCATATCCAGACGAGAATTCCGACCGTCATCGGGTACCGACCTTGAGTGCCCACCCGAACGAGAACCGGCTTTCCTGTCGGCACTGAAGTGCCTCCTGCACGCCGATAGCGACCGTAGGAGGGGCTTCAGCACGGAACCTCCGCTTCACGCGAAGAACTGCGCCACGCGCACCATCGCGAGCGTGTCGTGCGCGCAGTAGCGCAGCAGCTGGGCGCGCAGCTCGGCCTTGCGCCCGGCCGGTGTTGCCGGCGCGATCGCCTCGCGGAATGCCCGTTGCGCGCCGCCGCCATCGCTCACGCCGTCGAGTTGTGTGTAATCCAGCTCGGGCGCGATCGTCGGCAGCAGCGCCTTGATCGACCAGCTGCCCTTCATCGCGGGATGATAGTAGCTGCGCTTGACGATGGGATGCAGGTCGACCAGCCGCGCTTCGAGCGCGCCGAGCGCATCGGCGAGATCCGGGCAGAGCCCGGCGAGTGTGGCGAGGCACTGCTTCTCGTAACTCGTGTAGGTCATGATCGGCCCGCTGGTGCCGATGGCCTCGATGAGCGCGGTGGCCGCCGCGCGCGCCGGCAGTTCGCCGGAGAGATCGAGGAACTCGGCATGCGTGAGGCGCCCGGACGCCTCCTCGGCGTGCAGCGACCACTGGAACGGCACCTGCTGGTATGGCCGCGTGCCCGGCCACAGTGGCACGGCCGGCCCGATGGTTTCGAAGTCCAGGTAGTAGCGCGGCCAGCCGTGTGCGGCGAGTTCGGTTCGGGCCTCGCCGGTGACCTGCGGCCTGCCGGCGCGCGCGGCGCGCCACACGCGCAGCGCCTCGCCGCCGCCGACGCGCGCCTCGGGCAGGTCACGCACGTCGGTGTAGCCGGCCGCCACGAGTTCGTCGAGGCGGCGGCCGACGCCGGGCAGCGTGGTGAGCGGATACCCGGTCTTCGGCCAGCAATGATGGATGAGGGGGCACTCGTGGGGCGCGCGGCAACGGCGGCCGACCGGGACCACGGGATCTTCGCCCGCCACGACCGCCTGCGCCCGGCGCAGCCACACCGGCACCTGCGCGGTGAGCGGCGCGATGGCGGCGGTGAGGTCCTTCTCCGCGAGCAACCCGCGATAGTCGCCGCCGCCCGGGTAGCGAAACCGGCTGTCGACATGGGCCAGCGCGACCTGCCGCGGCCGCGACGGGGAAGGCTCGAGCACCCAGGCCTGGATCGCGCAGTCGGTGGTGTGCTCGTCCTTGAGACTGGCGGAGGATTTGACCTCGATCAGCCGCTGCCCGGCGCGGTCGAGCACGTCGGCCCGGATCAACAGGCCGGCGCGCTCGAAGGTGGCCTCGAACAGCGGCGTCGATACCGGCCGGCGCAGGGCCGCGGCAGTGGCGCGCAGCGCCGCGCCCATGCCGCGCTCGCCACCGATCAATGTGCCGGTACCGTCGGGGTCATACAGCTGTCGGGCAATCTCGCCGATCTCGTGCCCGGTGTCGAACGAGGCCTGCGTCGCGGCGCTCACCTCGGCGAGTTCCGGACGGTGTTTCTCCAGCCACAGCCGCCGCGGGCACTGCAGATAGGACATCAGGCGGGATTTCGAGAGGCCGGCCATCGGCACAGGATAGCCGGCCTTTGCGTGCACAGACCGACAGTAACCAGTTATCTTGTCGCGACTGGCGTCGCTCCTACAGGTTACTGTGTGGCGCGGCGGTAGACGAAGCGGTGTAGGAGCGGCGCAAGCCGCGACAGCGCAAAGGCCGGGAGCACCGGGTCGCGACTGGCGTCGCTCCTACAGCGTTGCGGCTACACCAGCGCATGAAGGACACCGACATGAGCACACACGAGAAGAAGACCTTTTTCGCCACCTACGACTGGGCGAAGAGCTGGCAGGACCTGCCCTGGGCGCACGACGAACCGACGCTGTTCCTGGCCGAGATAACGCGCCAGCGCAAACCCGGGCGCGCGCTCGACATCGGCTGCGGGGCGGGCACCGACTCGGTGTTCCTCGCCCGACAGGGCTGGCAGGTCACCGCGCTCGATTTCATGCCGAAAGCGCTCGAGTACACCGGGCAGCGCGCCCGCGCGGCCGGCGTCGAGGTGAATCCCGTCGAGGCGGACATCACCGAGTGGCAGGTGCCGGGCGAGTACGACCTGGTGCTCGATCACGGGCTGCTGCACAACATGGATCCGGTGCGCCACCCCGCCTACCGCGAGCGCGTGCTCAAAGCGCTTGCGAAGGACGGCGACTTCGCGCTGCTGCACTGGCATCCGCGTTTTCCGGGACAGGCGAACGGCAAGATGGGCCCGCGGCGGGTGGACCGCGAGGAGATCAAGGCGTTCTTCGCGCCGGAACTCCAGGAGCGCTTCTTCGCGCGCGAAGAGTTCGAGGATCTCCCGGATCTCGTCGGCGGCGGCATGACGCAGGCTTACTACTGGTTCCGCCGCAATCTCTCGCAGCTCGAACCGGCGACATTGCTCGAGCAGATCCGCGCGACCCTGGCGCGCCACGGGATCGACGCCGCGGCGCGGCTCGAGGCGGCCGGCGCGAAACCGCTCGCGCCCGGCCTGCCGTCCGGCCTGCTGGAACGCATTCTCGGGCCGGGCCGCCTCGGCATTTCGCATCGCACAATGGAGCCCGGGGAAGGCGACGCGGTACTCGGCGACTGGGCGGCGCATGCGCAAGTCAGTCCAGGTTATGTCCGCAACCTGTTGACGCTCTTCGCAGCCGAGCAGCACGGGAAAATCTGTATTGCCGCAGCGCCGCGCTGCGACCAGTGCGAAGTGAAATTCTGCAAGCGGCTGCGGTACCGGTAGCCGGCGAAGCCGCTGCGCAGACGCGGCAGGTGGCACCGTTGACAGCCGTCGGGATAAGGCGGATAAGGGACTCAACTGCGCCCGTCAAGACGCGGGTATAAACGCCAACTGAGAGCTCCGCCGTTGCAGTCGGCGGCATGCGGGGGAAATCCGGATGAGGCTCGTTCGCCAACTCGTAGCGGCTGTCGCCGTTTTTGTCGTGGCGCCAGCGTCAATGGCCTCCACGATCGGCATCGCAGGCAATCCGACACTTGATCTGTACTGGCAGAACGGCACCGTCGAGAACCCGCCCGTCAGATACGTCGGCACCGTTCAGTTCGAAGTGGACGACGAAGGTTACTTTACGCCGACGGGCATCACCGCGGGCGATACGGGAAGCAGCTGTGGCTTCGACGAGAACGCCGGACAGTACTTCTGCACCTGGGGAGCCGACCAGGATACGATCACCATCGGCGGCAATACGTACGGGAACCTCGATCCGTTCGTGAATTTCGGCATCGGTTTCGTTGATCTGGGTGCGGCCAGCATATTTTCGGCGGCGTTCAGCACACCGATCGCGCCGACCATTACCGGCATGGCCAGTTACACGCTGGACCTCGCCGGCAGCTTCTCGAACGGCTCGCCGAACGATGGTGGTTCGCTCAGCGGCGTCGTTGCTCCCAATACTTTTGGCATTCTCGATGCGGTGATCAATCCGGTCGGCCCGGCCGCGGGCTGGGCTGCGTTCACCGGCATCGGCACATCGGCTTTGTTCCCGAGCGGTGGCAGCTCGACGTACGGACCATTTGCGGCCGCCGGGCCGTTTGACTGCAGTCTGGTCGGCGGCTGCACGGGGATGGGCGTGCGCCTGGCGTTCCTCGGTTCGGGCGGCGCCGACGCCTACAGCTTCACCGGCCGCTTCGAGATCGTCGAAGCCGTGCCCGTGCCTGCGGCGGTGTGGATGTTCGGCTCCGCCCTCGGTGTCCTCGGGGCGCTGCGCCGCCGTATGCGCCGCTGACGCATCGGCTCCTTAAATATATGACGTGGAAAAACCCGGCCGTGCGCCGGGTTTTTTCTGTGACGAACGGCACTTGGATTTTACCGGCGAAGACCGGATACTCGGTGGCGTCGCAACGTTCAGGAAGGAGGTGATCCAATGTCTAGTGGGATTCCGACGGTATCGTTACAGCCTTCGCATCTCGGCCGGACAGCGGAGCAGCCTTCGGTGGCTGGTTGAGAGGCACGGATCGAGAGATACCGGTCCAGAGGTTGGGCGATACCCGATCTCACGGAAAGCCCCGCACGAGCGGGGCTTTCTTTTTTGGCTGGGGAAGATGCTGAGCCGGATTCTCGGGATTGTCTTCCGCTCCCGCCGCGACGCCGGGGCGTCATCGCACGAGGAGACCGTGCGACGTGCCTGGCAACTCGTCGAGGCGGGCCAGTATGGAGCCGCGGAGCAGGTCTGCCGACGGGTGCTGCGCGCTTCGCCGGGGCATGTCGACGCCAACTGCTGTCTCGGCCATCTCCATCAACTGGCCGGCCAGCACGAACAGGCGATTGCGCTGTTCGAGAAGGCGCTTGCCGCCGAGCCGGCGAGCGTGTCTGTTCGGGCCGGCCTGGCGGTTGCGCTGGCCGCCCTCGGCCGGTTTCGCGACGCGGAACAGACGATCGATGCGGCGCTCGCCCTGCCGGACGCGTCGGCGGCGGCCTGGCGCAAGCTGGGAGACGCCTGCAATCAACTGGCGCGACATGCCGACGCGGCGACCTGCTTCCGGCGGGCGCTGGCCGCCGAGCCGCAGGACACTCGCAGTCACGTCGATCTGGCCATGAGCCTGCGGGCACTCGGCCAAGGCGAGGAGGCGCTGGCGGCGTGCGAGCAGGCGGCAAATGGTGAGTCCGGGGAACCGTTCGTCTGGGTGTGTCGTGGCAACCTGCTCGGCGACCTCGGGCGCATCGACGAGGCGGTCGCCGCCTTCAAACAGGCCATCAGCCTCGGGCCGGACGACGGCGAAAGCTACTACCTGCTCGCCAGGACCCGCCGCAACAGCCGCCGCGATGCGCTGCTGCAGTCGATGGAAGCGTTGTACCGTGAGCCGGCGATTCCGGCGGAGAGTCGCATGCGGCTCGGCTTTGGTCTCGGCAAGGCATTCGAGGACTTAGGCGAGTTCGACAGCGCGTTCGGCTTCTACGCCGAAGCGAACCGGCTGCGACGGAGCCTCATCCGGTACTCGATCTCACGGGACGAAGAGTGGTTCACGCGGTTGAAGTCAACTTTCGACGCGGCGTTCTTTGCTGGCAGGCCGGGCCCGGGCAGTGCGGATCGCACGCCGATCTTCGTGCTCGGCCTGCCGCGCTCGGGCACGAGTCTGGTCGAACAGATCCTGGCGAGCCATCCCGCGGTCCACGGGGGCGGGGAGCTCTGCGGCCTGCCCGTGGTATGCAGGAGCGCCCTGGCGCATCTCCCGGACGGTGTTCGCCGCCTCTCTCCCGATGACTGGCGGTGGCTGGCCAGCGCGTACCTCAGGAGGCTGCGGACACGAGACTCGTCCGCCCCGCGCATCACGGACAAGGCGCCGGAAAATTTCCAGCGCATCGGTATGATCGCGGCAATGCTGCCGAATGCGACGATCGTCCATTGCCGGCGCGATCCGGTGGACACCTGCCTGTCGCTGTTCAAGTGCCTGTTCGCGGGATCGGCCTTTCCGTGGTGCTACGACCTCGCGGACATCGGGCGCTATTACCGCCTGTACCGGAAGCTGATGGAGCACTGGCACAGCGTGCTGCCCGGCCGCGTCTTCGATCTGCAGTACGAGGATCTGGTGGCCGACCCGGAGCGGCAGATCCGCCGGCTGCTCGACCATTGCGGTCTCGACTTCCATCCGGACTGCCTGGCGTTCCACGAGTCGAAACGCCCGGTCGCGACACGCAGTTTCGACCAGGTCCGCAGGCCGATATACAGCGACTCGGTGCAGGGCTGGAAGCGATACGAGCGCCATCTCCAGCCGCTGCTCGAGGCGCTGGAGGGAACGGTGCCGGTACTTCGGATTCGGTAAGTCGGAGCCCGAGACGCCTGCTTGGCTGTCCTGCCGAGCTTAGCCAGCTGCGTAACCGAATCCGAAGTACCGGCACCTAGTCTAGTCGCGAAACGGCGTCGCCTTGACCGTGACAGGCGGCGTCCAGTCGGGGAAGTGCTCGACGAAGCGCCGGTTGCGATTGCCGTAGACGAGCACCGCCTTGGCGGTGCCGCCGCGCCACACGTCCCAGCGCGGATCGGCGTAGCGATCGAAGAAGGCGGTCAGCCGCGCATCGAGCCCGGCGATCAGCGCCGCGCGGCCGGGTTCGGCCGCGAGATTGCGATTCTCGCCGGGATCGCGCTCGAGGTCGTAGAGCTCGTCGGGCCGGTCGAGAAAGCGCTTGACGTATTTCCACTGCCGCGTCTGGATGACGCGCGTCGTGATGTATTCGAAGAACACCGGCTGCTCCTCGCCGGGCGGTCCGCCGCGCAGCAGCCCCGCGTGGCTGCGGCCGGGGGAGTTCTCGATTGCGCGGTCGCCGAGCCCGAGATAATCGAGCAATGTCGGCAGCAGGTCGAACTCGTTGATCGTGTGGTCGCTGCGCCGGCCCGCCGCAATATGGCCCGGGTGGCGAACGATCAGCGGGATCTGCATGTTGGCGTTATAGGCGGGGTAGGGCGAGCCCCAGGAGCTGTTGCCCCACAGCCCGTGCTGGCCGAAGGCCGAGCCCTGGTCGGAGGCGAACACGACCAGCGTGTCCTTCGCGAGCCCGGCTGCGTCCAGCGCCGCGAGCACGCGCCCGACACCGTCATCCACCATCGAGACCTCGGAGGCGACGTTGATCATGGCGCGCGGGTTGCTCAGCGACTCGATCGCGGCCTTGCCGACGTTGCCCCCGCGAAGCGGAATGTTGTCGGGAAAGGAACGTGCGAACTTTTCCAGATACGGATGCACCGGCGCGCCGACCGGCTGCGGCGGATGCGCCTCGTACCAGGCGGCATGTCGCGTGGCGGGCGGGTCGAGCACGGTGGGCGGCAGCACGTAGGGCCCGTTGTAGGAGAGCATCAGGAAGAACGGCCGCTCGCCTTTTTCCTGCGAGCGGATGAACTCCACTGCCCGGCGGGTCCAGAAATCCGTCAGGTGCTCGCCGGTCTCGCGCACGTTGTAGGTGCGGCCATTGTCGATCACCTGCTGGTCGGTGAAGCTCTCGGTATGGCCGCCGCTGAAGGTGACCCAGAAGCTGAAGCCCAGTTGCGGCTGCTCGTGGGCGCCGAGGTGGTATTTGCCGACGAGCGCGGTTTCGTAGCCCGCATCCGCCAGCGTCTGCGGCAGGTTGCGGAACTCTTCGATCGCGGAGTAGCCCGGCACCGCGAAGCGCTCGGGCAGGCCGTTGTGCACGCCATTGCGCGAGGGGATGAGCCCGGTGAGCAGCGTGGCGCGCGCCGGCGAGCACACGCCGCTGGTCGCGAAGGCGCGGGTGAACAGCAGTCCCTCGGCCGCCAGCGCATCGATGTGTGGCGTGCGGATCGCGCGGTTGCCGTAGGCGCCGATGAGCGACGGGCTCTGGTTATCGGTGAGTATCAGCAGGAGGTTCGGCCGCGGGGCCGCCTCGCCCGCGCCGACCGGCAGGGTGAGCAGCATCAGCAGGGCGGCGGCAATTCGCAGCTTGTTCATAAAGGCGGCTCCCGCAGGTGCCAGTCGGTGCGCTGCTGATAGGCGTGGGCGAGCGCCAGCACGGCGCCCTCGGTGAACGGCGGACCACTGATCTGCAGCCCGATCGGCAGGCCCTGTCGGCTGAATCCACAACAGACCGAGATCGTGGGCAGGCCGTAGATGTTGAACGGCGTGGTGTTGCGGGCCGAGCGCGGCGGGCCGCGCTGCCCGCCGCCGGCGCGGCTCGCCTCGATCGTCATCGCCATGTCGGGCGTGGTCGGAGTGACGACCAGATCCACGTCGTCGAACACCGCCCTGATTGCACGGCGGGACCGCTCGAGATCGCGCAGCGCGCGCGCGTAGCTCGCCGCCTCGATACGTCCGCCCATGTCGACCAGGCCGTTCACCGACGCCGAGAAACCCTCCGGGGATTTCTCGCGGTACGGCGCGAGCCAGGCGCGCGCCTCGACAAACAGCACCGAAAGGGTCGGGACGGGTGGCAGATCGACGTCACGGAGGCCGGCGGTGATCCCCGTGAGCACTTCGAGCGCGGTAGCGACCGCCGCAGCTACTTCGGCGTCGAGTTCCTCGTAGTAGAAGCCCCGCGGCCGCCCGAGGCGCAGGGACTTCGGGTCGGCCCCGAGCGCGCGCTGGTAGTCGGCCGGCGCCGCCGCCACGCTTGCCGGGTCACCGGCATCGAAGCCCGCCATCGCCTGCAGCATCGCGGCGGCGTCCGCTGCGCTCCGGCACATGGGGCCGACGTGATCGAGCGACCACGACAGCGGCATCACGCCGCGGGTGCTGACGAGCCCGTAGCTCGGCTTCAGCCCGGTGATGCCGCACCAGGCGGCCGGCTGGCGAATCGAGCCGCCGGTGTCCGTGCCGACCGCCCCGTAGCACAGGCGCGCGGCAACCGCCGCCGCCGGGCCGCCCGAGGAGCCGCCGGCGACATGCGCGGTTGCCCACGGGTTGTGCACGGCGCCGAAGTGGCCGCTGGTCGAGCTGACGCCGTAGGCGCACTCGTCCATGTTGAGCTTGCCGAGCAGGATGGCGCCGGCGGCGCGCAGCCGCCGCGCGACCTCGGCGTCCGCTTCGGGCACGCGATCTGCGAAGGCCGCAGCGGCGGCGGTGGTCCGCGTGCCGGCCGTGTCGATGTTGTCCTTGAGGGCGATCGGCACGCCGTGCAGGGGCCCGCTCGGGCCGCGATTGACGATCTCGCGTTCTGCCATGCGTGCGGACTCGAGCGCCTCCTCGGCCGTCACCGTGATGAACGCATTGAGACCGGGATTGAGTGCCTCGATGCGCTCGAGGCAGGCGCGGGTCAGCTCCAGCGGGGAGACCTCACGGCGGCGCAACGCTTCGCCCGCCTGCAGCAGGCCAAGAGAGGTCAGTGTGGAGGAGGCGGGCAATGCCGGCCGCCCGCTGAGCCCCGCCGCAGCCGCGACGCCCGCACCGAGCAGGTCGCGGCGATTGATCATCACCCCGTGAACGAAGCGGGCAGCCGACGCCCCATCATGGCCGGGCGCGCAGGCCGTCGCGTCAGGCGCGCTTGCCGACCGGTTCGCTGGCCGGGTGCGCCTGGTCGCCCGGGATGAGCGGTACGGTGTCGAGCACCCAGTTGCCGGACTCGCGCCGTGCCGGGCAGGGGATCGCCATCGCCACGTCGCCGAGTTTCGCGCGCAGAGCCTTCGCGTCGATGCGCCAGCCGTTCGCGTCCCACTTCTTCAGCCACTCGCGGTAGCGCACCACCGCGTAGTCGCCCGGCACCAGGACTTCCCTGGTGTTGGTGTCCGGCGTGCGCACCG
>CAZFWB010000045.1:0-19290 GCA_964522655.1 uncultured Chromatiaceae bacterium
CCAGGAACTCCTCTGCGAACGGGGCGAGCTGTATCGGTGGACCGGGCTCGCCGCGGCTATCGTCAGCCAGCGCGGAGGCACAGGTGGTAGTACAGAAGAGTACGGCGATACACGCAGCAACCGTTCGCATCGGTGTTCCTCAAGTCGCGGCTTGTGCCACTCCTCCATCGCTTCGTTCAACGTTGCTGGGGTCGCGGCTTGCGCCGCTCCTACACTTCGGCGGGCACGAGCGGCGCACCGTCGGGGATGAACGCCCGCCCGCTGCCGACGGCAGCGAGCGGCCGATGCACGGTTCGCGGACTGGCGAGCGCGAGCATGAGCATGTCGCCGAGATCCGTGAGCGAGATGTAGCCGGTGACGCAGGTGCTGTCGGTGAGGATGCCGGCGCCGGTGCCCGGCCGGCGCGTGGTGCCGCCGGCGCGCACGATCGTCCATTCGAGATTCGTCGAGCGCAGGCGGTTCTCCGCCCACTCCTTGGCGCGGATGGCGCGGCCCGCGATCGCCTTCACCAGCGGGTCGAGCGCGACCGAGCTGTCGCCGCAGCCGATCGAGGTAGTGAGCACGAAGCGGCTGACCCCGGCGGCCACCGCCGCGTCGATGACGTTGATGTTGCCCTGGGTGTTCAACTGCGGCGTGCCGCCGAGTATGCACACGACCGCGAGATCGGCGCCCTCGCGTCCCGCGAACACCCGGTCTACTGCAGCGCGGTCAGTGGGATCACAGCGGATCGTGTCGGCGCCCGCGCGGTTGATGTAGTCGAGGTCGCGCGGGCCGATGATGACGGATAGCACCCTGAGTCCGGCGGCGAGCGCCCTGCGCGTGAGGCGGTAGCCGGTGTCGGTGTCTCCGCCGAAAATAACGACCGTGCTGTAGGACATGAGCTGCGCGCGGTGCGTTCAAAATCCGCACCGTCGGGTTCCCACCATAACGCAGGATGTCGGGCGGTGCCACGCGGGCGCGCGGGCTGGGGCTTCTCGCCATGGGGCGAAGAACCGGGTTTTTATGCATAATCTGGACGCCGTCGCAGCCGGGACGGAGACCGTTTTTGATTTCACCCTTTCGGGAGAATTCACCCATGCGAACCATCCAGGCCCTGATCCTCACCATGCTCGGTGCAATCGCAGCGCCGTCCGCCGCGCTTGCGGGCACGGAGAGCGGCTTCTACCTCGGCGGAGGCGTTGGTATGTCCTCGGTGGGCGATCTCGATTCCGATCTCGGCAACGTCGACTTCGACGAGGACGATTTCGGCTGGAAGGTCTTCGCCGGCTACAACTTCGGCTGGATCCCGTTCCTCGATATCGCGGTCGAAGGTGGTTACGTGGACTTTGGCGAGCCCGACGGCAACCAGGTCGAGGTCGAGGTCGACGGCTGGGACGCCTTCGGTGTGGTCGGTGCCAAGCTCGGCCCGATCGGCGTGTTCGGCAAGGCCGGCGTGATCAACTGGGACGCAGAGGCCAGCTCCGCCCTGGGAAGCGCAGACGAAGACGGCACCGACCCGGCCTACGGCATCGGGCTGCGCTTCCAGGTCGCGTCCTTCCAGATCCGCGGCGAGTACGAGTACTTCGACGTGGACTCCGCGGACGATGTCTCGCTGCTTTCCGCGAGCCTCGCCTGGACGTTCTGACGCGTTGGCATATGGGGACAGTGACTTTATTTCGCCGATAGCGAAATAAAGTCACTGTCCCCAAACTCTACACATTGAAGCGGAAGTGCATGACGTCGCCTTCCTGCACCACATAGTCCCGGCCCTCGAGCCGCAGCCGTCCCGCCTCGCGGGCACCTTGCTCGCCGCCTCCTTTTATATAGTCTTCGAAGGCGATGACCTCGGCCCGGATGAAGCCCTTCTCGAAGTCGGTGTGGATCTCGCCGGCAGCCTGCGGCGCGGTTGCGCCGCCGCGCACGGTCCAGGCACGCACTTCCTTCGGCCCGGCGGTGAAGAAAGTCTGCAGCCCGAGTAGCCGGTAACCGGCGCGGATGACGCGATTGAGCCCGGGCTCGTCGAGGCCCAGATCGTCGAGGAAGGCCTGCTTGTCCGCCTCGTCGAGCTGCGCGATCTCCGCCTCGATCGCCGCGCACACCACCACCACCTCGGAGCCGTCGCCCGCGGCGAGTGCACGGACCCGTTCCACGTACTCGTTGCCGGAGAGGCCCCGCTCGTCCACGTTGGCGACGTACATCACCGGCTTGGCGGTGAGCAGGAACAGCTCCTGCATGGCGGGGCGGTGCTCCTCGGGCATGTGGAACGTGCGCGCGGGGTGTCCCGCACCGAGGTGATCGCGCAGGCGCGAGAGCGCGTCGCGGCGGGCGGCGTCTTCCTTTTTGCCGGTCTTCGCCTGACGGTCCGCGCGCTCCAGTGCCTTTTCCGCCGCCGAGAGATCGGCGAGCAGCAGCTCCGTGTTGATGATCTCGATGTCGTGCACCGGGTCGATCCGCCCGGCGACGTGCACCACGTCGGGGTTCTCGAAGCAGCGGACCACATGCGCGATGGCGTGGGTTTCGCGGATATTGGCGAGAAACTGGTTGCCGAGCCCCTCGCCCTTCGAGGCGCCTTCGACGAGCCCGGCGATGTCCACGAACTCCACCGTGGTCGGCACGACTTTCTGCGGTTTCGCGATCGCGGCGAGCTGCTGCAGGCGGGGATCGGGCACCGGCACGACGCCGACATTCGGGTCGATGGTGCAGAAAGGATAGTTCTCGGCCGCGATGCCCGCCGCGGTCAGCGCATTGAACAGGGTGGACTTGCCGACGTTCGGCAGCCCGACGATTCCGCAACGGATGGGCATGACCAGCGAGGCCTCTGGTAAAGGGCGGCCATGCTAGCCGAATTCGGGGACAGTGACCTCAATTCCGGGCGGCCTGGGGGTGCGCATGGTACGGCCGTCTCGAGAATTGAGGTCACTGTCCCCTTTCGGCGGAGCGGGCATCGCCATCGGCCTGGGGCTGGCGCAGGTTTCCCTGCATCAGCGGCCGACCCGACCGCCGTCGCTTCTGCAACGTGCCACCTGACCGCGCCGCGAACGAAACGAAGCAGGAGCGGCGCCAGCCGCGACCTGTCCCTCGGTCAGAGCTCCAGCTTCGTAATTTTCGACCCGTCGAGGGAAATCCCCGCCATCAGGCCTTTCTGGCCGACGATGAAGGCGACGATCGGCTTCTTGAGCGTGGCGGTGTCGATGCTGCCGCTGAGGCCCGCGTCGATGACGGTGACGGTGCCATCGGCGCCCACCTTCCAGCCGCTGCTTTCCTGGAATTTCTTCAGCTCGGCTTCATCGAGAAAGATCATGATGATGTCGCGCTGCTGCCCGCCGGCCTGCAGACCGATCGAGCCCGAGAAGATGCTGTAGTAGTCGACGGTCTTGCCGCCGATGCGCAGCGCCCCCTCGCCGCCTTCACCGGCGATGACCAGGCCGGCCTTGATTACTTTCGCGAACACCAGCACGCCCTGTGCCTTGGCCAGCACCTCGTCCGAGCCCGGCACCTCGACCTTCAGGCGGCCAAGCGCCGCATCCACCTTGGCGTCGATCTCCGCCGGCGTCGAGGCGGCGCTCGCGTCGCCAACGCGGCCCATGACGGCAACCAGGAGCAATGCCGTCGAGAGCAGTATCAATGACCGACCGGACGATGAGGAAAATGCGCAGCGAGCGTATGTCATGGTTGTTCTCCTTCAAGCGCGATCGCGAAATCGGCTGCCACAGTCTGCCACCCCGCTACAGGCGCCGCCACCGATCGATTTGGGGACAGTGACCTCAATTCTCGAGACGGCCGTACCATGCGCACCCCCCAGGCCGCCCGGAATTGAGGTCACTGTCCCCAAATTCACACGGTGTATCCTTGGCCTCGGATGCGGTACCGGGACTTCATGGCTGCGGTCTCACGGCGCCTTTTGCGGCGTTCCAGGCAGCTTGCCCTGCTCGCGGTCTTCGCCGCCGTCTCGCTCGTGCTCGGCTTCACGATCTATGCGGTCACGATGCTGCCCGACCTGCAGCCCTGGCACACGCAGCGACTGCGCGCCGAGTTCTCCGCGCTGCGCGACGGCGGGCTCGACTTTGCCGGATATCTCGATCTCGAAACCCGGCTGTTCGAGCAGGCCCGCGCCAGGTCGGCAGACTGGGGCAGCCGCGGTGAAACCTTCGCCTACAGTCGCTTCAATCCCGAAGCCAACGTGCAGAAACTCGCTGCGGGGGCGCCCTACAACCACTCCTTCCGGCTCACCCCGCGCAAGCCCCGCGGCGGCGCCCTGCTGGTGCACGGTCTAACCGACTCGCCGTATTCGATGAAGGCGCTGGCCGAGTCGCTCCTCGCCCGCGGCTTCGAGGTGACGGTGCTGCGCCTGCCGGGCCACGGCACGTTCCCTTCAATGATGACGGAAATGCGCTATCGAGACTGGGTGGCGGCGGTACGCCTCGCCGCACGCGATGTCGCCTCGCGTACCGGCGAGCGCCAGCCGTTCTACATCGGCGGGTACTCCACCGGAGCGACACTCGCGCTGAGCTACGCGCTGGACGCGCTCGCCGACGGCGGGCTGCGCCGGCCGGAGCGAATCCTGCTGGTCTCCCCGGCGATCGAGCTCACGCCGGTCGCAGCGTTGGCGAACGTCATCGACGTCATGAGCATCGTGCCGATGCCAATACTGGAAAAGGTCCGCTGGCAGAACGTGCTGCCGGAGTTCGACCCGTACAAGTTCAACTCTTTCCCGGTCAATGCCTCGCGCCAGGTCAATCGCGCGACCAAAATGCTGCAGGCGGATCTCGTCGCCGCCGCCGGGGACGGTCGTCTGGCACGGCTGCCACCGGTAATGACCTGGCAGTCGGCGGTGGACGCCACCGTCGGCTCCTCGGGGACGGTGGACCTGCTGTACCCGCGGCTCCCCGGTGGCCGGCATCGCCTCGTGCTGTTCGACGTCAATCGCTTCCGCGGCTTCAGCCCCGTCCAACGCCCCGCGGCGGGCCTGGTGATCGAGCGGGCGATCGCCGATCACCCCGGCTATACGCTCGAAGTGGTCTCCAATGCCAAGCACGACAGCCAGGAGGTCGTGCTCAACCGCTACGCGCCTGGCTCTGCAAGCGCCGTGACCGAACCGCTCGGATTGCGCTGGCCGGACGGCGTCGTCTCGCTCGGCCACGTGGCGCTGCCGTTTCCTCCCGATGATCCGATGTACGGCTTCCTGCCCGGCAGCGGCCGCGACGGCCTGCCGAGCATCGGCTCCCTCTTGCTGCGTGGTGAGAACGGCGCGACCACGATCTCGCTCGGCGCATTCACGCGCCTGCGCAGCAATCCCTTCTGGAGCCTGATCGACCGGCAGGTCGGCGAGCTGGTGGCCGAGGACCTCGGCCGGACGGCCGCAGGGCCGCTTGCTGACAACGACCTCGGTGCCGGTCATTCGGTTCGGTTCGAATAGGCCCTGATTCGGCCTGACACAACTTCTCGAACCGAACCGAATGACCGGCACCATTCCCCACGCCACGCTGATTTGCGGGCAACGCGCTCGCGCGTGGTCGGTTGGTGTAGGCTGCTCCCCCGGCAGCGATCCGGCATGACCCACTTTCGCACCACGTTACTTGCACTGTTACTGCTCGCGCTGGCCGTCGCCGGCTGGGCAGCGTTCGTATTGTCCCGCGGCGCGGACGTGAGCTGGGCCCGGGACTGGCTCGCCGGACGGCTCGCCGAGGCGCTGGTCCGGCAGGTGCGCATCGACGGCGGACTAACGCTGACGCTCGGGCGCACCGCCTCACTGGAGATCACCGGTCTGGCGATTGCCAACGCCGAATGGGGCCACCGGCCGCACCTCGCGCAGGCGGCCCGCGCACTCATCGCGGTGGAACTGCGCTCCTTGTGGCGCGGGCCGCTCGTCATCCGCCATACAGAACTCGAGGGCGCCAGCGTATTCCTGGAACACGCCGACGACGGACGGGGCAACTGGGTGCTGGGCCCGGAAGCGAGCGGGCCCGCCGATCCGGATTCGCTGCCGGTCGTCGAAGCGCTGGCGCTGCGCCGGACCGCCATCACCTACGACGCCCCGGCATTGACCCGACCCGTCGAGCTGCGACTCGCCGAGGTGGCCGTGCGGCGCGACGCGGCCGGCTTCCTGCAGCTCGCCGCCGACGGTGCGCTCAACGAGGAGGCGCTGACCCTGCGGGCCCAGTCGAGCCCCCTCAAGGTACTGGTCAGCGGGCGGGACGTCAGCCTGCGGCTGCGTGCCGACATCGATGGCGTGGACGTCCGGGCCGCCGCGCGCTTCGACGATCTCGCGCACCCGGAACGCGCATTGGCCGACGTCCGCATCGCCGCCGATGACGCTGCGCGCGTGGGTGAGTTGCTGGGCCTGCCCGATCCGGGGCGCGGGCCGTTGCTGGTCGAGGCCGGCATCACGCCACAGGCGGAGGATCTGCGGCTGCGACTGGCCGGCAGGGCCGGAGCCTACGATCTGACGCTCGATGGCAACACCCGGCGGCTGACGGCGATCGAGGGTCTTGACATGGATGTTGCCGGACGGGGCCCCGACTTCAGCGCCGTGGTCGCCCCGCTCGGCTGGCCGGATGCCCCGCGCGGCGCCTTCGAGCTCGAAGGCAGGGTGCGCAGCGACGCCGACTCGCTCGTCGTCGAGCGGGCAACCATCGCGCTCGCCGATACGAGCTTCGCCCTCCGTGCGACGATCGATGAGCTGCCGCACGCCGAGCTGCGCGAACTCAGCCTGGACATCAGCGGCCCGCAGCTGGAGCGATTTCGCGCCTTGTTCGGCATCCCGGGGGTCATCGAAGGCCGTTTCAGGCTCACCGCCGACATCGAGGAGGACGCCGGCGGAACGGACCGGGTGGCGATCGGCCTCGAAAACCGGGCCGGCCGGTTTCGCGCCGAGGGCATCCTTGGCCCGATGCCGAACTACTACGGCACGGAGCTGCGCATGACCGGCACCGGGCCGAGCCTCATGCGGGTCGGCCAGGCCCTCGGCGTGGACACGCTGCCGGGCAAGCCATTCAGGCTCGCCACCCGCCTGCAATGGACCAGGGAGGGCCTGCGGATCAGCGAGGGTTCCCTGTCCGCCGGGCAGGATCGATTACAGCTTGAGGGGACCATCGCGCGAAAACCGCTCGGCCCCGGCACCGCGCTGAAGTTCGCGCTGTCGGGCAACGACCTGCGGAGCCTGGGAAAAATGGCGCGAACGGATCGGCTGCCCGCGGTCCGATACACGATGAACGGCGCCCTCGCGCGACTGACCGGCGCCTCGCGGCTCGAAGGCGTGACGGCCGCAGCCGGCGACGCCCGGCTGCGCCTCGACGGCCGGCTCGGCGACCCACCGGCGCTCGACGGCACGATGCTGCGCTTCGACCTCGAGGGAAAGGCGCTGCAGACCTGGGCCCGCGCCACCACGCTGGCGCTGCCGTCGGGTCCCTTCGCGGCACGCGGCGAGCTGATGCTCGACCGCGACTCGACTGAGTGGCGCGATGTCGAACTGAACGCCGGTGGCGCCAGCGGCAGGGTCAGCGGGCAGATGGCACGGTCACTGGACGCTGGATCCTTCGACATCCGGCTCGCCGGGCCCGATCTGGCCCGCCTCCTGCCCCGCGCCGCCGAGGTGGGCAAGTACCTGACTGCCTTCGATTTCGCGGCCCGGGGCGGCTGGCAACAGGACCGCTGGTCGTTCGAAACCGCGCGCCTGCGCGCCGGGGAGGACGAGGTCAGCGCGAGCGGTGTGCTCGATGTCGGCAAGGACTTTTCGGCGACTTCCATGCCCGCCGCGCTGCGCATCGGCAGCCTGCGGCGGACCGGCTCGCTGTTCGGACTGGAATTACCGGACCTGCCGCTGCGCGCCCGGGGCACGGTGTCCGGCAAAGCGAGCGAGTTCGACGTGGCCGACATGAATGGTCAACTGGGCCGGGACCCGTTCAGCGGGCGGCTCGCGCTTGCGCAGGGCGAACCGCCACGGCTGTCGCTGAAGCTTGCGGCACAGCGCTTCGACCTCGCCCCATGGGTCGCAAAGGAGACCCAGCCCGGCGGCGCGCGGGGCCCGGCGCGCGACAAGCGCCTGATACCCGACTGGCCCTTGCCGACGGCGTGGCTCGGCGTGCTGGACGGCGACCTGGACCTGCAGGTAGCCGAGTTCGTTTCGGGGAAAAAGTTGTTCGGCACCCTCGAACTGCAAGGGCGGCTGGAGGATCGCGAGCTCAAGCTTCAGAAGCTCGCCGTCGCCGGACCGATCGGCCGGGTGGATCTGCAACTCGGCCTGTCTGCCCGCAGCACCGTTCCACGCCTTTCCGCACGCGGCAGCTTGCGCGACTACAGCACCTTCATCCTCCTGACCACTGATCCGCGCCTGTTTGATATCGACCTGCACCTGGTCGGCGATGGCAGCACGTTGCGAGAGGTGCTGGGCGGCCTCGATGGGCGCGTCCGGGCGGTCGGCGGCCCGGGGCGGATTCCCCCCAACGTGCTCGACGAATTCTACGGCGACACCTTTTCCAAGGTATTCACGACCATCAACCCTTTTCTCAAGGGCGACACCATGGTCAACTCGATCTGCACGGTACTGCCGCTGCGGATCCGCTCCGGCGTGGTTTCATCGGCTCCTTCGCTGATCAGCCTTTCGGACAAGCTCAACGTCATCGCCCACGGCACGCTGAACCTGCGCAATGAACGCCTCGATCTCAACTTCAAGACCGAGGCGCGCAAAGGCATCGGCGTCAGCGCCGCGCAACTGGTCAATCCTTTCATCAAGGTGACGGGCACGCTGGCGGAGCCGCGGGTCACGATCGATACGAAGGGCACTCTGGTGTCGGGCAGCGCGGCGGTGCTCACGGGCGGCATCTCGATCCTCGCCTCGACCGCGTGGAACCGCGCGTTCCGGGAGAAGGACCCGTGCGCGGCCGTGCTGAAAGCCGCGGACGAGGCGGCCGCCAATGATGATGTCGAGAAGAACCTGCTCAGGCGCGCGCAGGACTTCTTCGGGTTCTAGTGTCCGGCACGAAGAATGGTGATTCTGCCACCGGCGCCGACATGGCACTCAGAGCGGTTTCTCGACCGGCAGCACCGCGATCAGCCAGGTCTTGAATCGCCGCCATGCGCTGACGTCGGGCTCACGGACGTGGACGACGGGCTGTCCAGCGGTAACTCCGGCCCAGACGAGTTCTTCCTTGCGCCCTTCCCCTTCGATCTGCAGACGCCAGGCATTGGCCGGGTCCACTGCGCTGTCCATGAAGGATTTCACCGCGGCCGCCAGCTCCGGGCTGTCCACCACGATGCCGATCTCCGTGTTGAGCTCGACCGAGCGCGGCGTGAGGTTGAACGAGCCGACGAAAGCAAAGCGTTCGTCGATCACGATGGCCTTGGTGTGCAACGAAGCGCGGCTCGCGCCGGCCCCGGCCGACCAGCCGCGGCGCGGGCCCGCCGCGTCGGGACGGAACTCGTAGAGCTCCACGCCGCGGCGCACCAGTTCCTCGCGGTAGCGGGTGTAGCCGGCATGGGCGGGCACCAGGTCGTTGGTGGCGAGCGAGTTGGTCAGCACCCGGACCCGCACGCCACGCGCGGCGAGCTCACCGAGCATCTCGGTGCCGGCCTCCGTGGCGATGAAATACGCCGCTTCCATGAGCACTTCGCGTTCTGCCGACCGTAGCCGCGGCCGCAGCGCATCGGCCACCCCGCCCTCGAAATCGCCAGCCATCTTTTCCGGCCGGTCGTAGACGACCTGGGCATCACCCCAGGCGAGCCGCTTCAGGCCGCCCGCCAGCACATGTCCGGCGTCGGCAGCCGAGGCGATGCGCCGGTAGGGAAAATCCTGCAGGTTCTTTGCCCAGTCGCCGAGTTCGCGGCGCATGGCCGCGGCCTTCGGCCCGCCGGGCACTTCCTCCGCCATCGCGTTGATCGGCACCGCCCAGGCGCTGTTCCAGTACAGATCGAAACTGCGCCCGACCTCGGCCACCACCGGCCCGACCGCCAGCATGTCCAGGTCGCGGAAGTTGGTCACCGTGTTGATGCCGAAGTAATCGTCGCCGATGTTGCGCCCGCCGAGCAGCGCCACCGCGCCGTCCACCATCCAGATCTTGTTGTGCATCCGGTGGTTGAGACGCGTGAACTCCGTGGCGATGTTCAGGTTGCGCGCGTCACGCTTGCTGAACGGATTGAAAACCCGAATCTCCAGGTTCGGATGCGCATCGAGCGCCGCGATGTTGAAGTCCTTGCACCTGGTGTGAATGTCGTCGATCAGCATCCTGACCCGCACACCGCGGTCGGCGGCAGCGAGCAGGTCGTTGGCGAGCAGCCTGCCGCTGGTGTCACCCTCCCAGATGTAGTACTGCACGTCGATGCTGCGCTCGGCGAGCAGCGCCAGCCCGTGGCGCGCGGTGAATGCCTGCTCGCCGCCGGCCACGAGCGCGAAGCCGGACTGTCCCGGGTGGCTCGCGACCACCGGCGCCACGGCACGGCCGATGCCGGTCCGCTGCCAGTCGGTGAACGCGGACGATGGCGCTCGCGGCGCATCCTCACCCGGAGGCTGGCTCGCGCAACCGGCGAGGATCAGAAAACCGGCGAGGCAGTCCGCCGGCCGGAAGAAACGCGACGATGGCATATGGTGGATAGCCTCTCAAAAATAATCGGGTTCAGAGTGCGATTTCAGCGGTAAAGAAGCCCCGGCATCTATGCCAGCACGGGGAATTGCAGTCTGACCCCGATTATCCGCGATGAGTGCGGCGCCGGCGCCGATCGCGCGCGGCCGATTCCAGTGGATCCACGACTTCGAGAAAGTCGAAGCGCAGGAAATCCCGGTCCCGCGTGTACAGCGTGGCCACACCGTGCTGACGCAACACGGCCGCAAGATGCGTGTCAGGCACCAGGTTCCCCCGGGGAACGATGCGCGCGGCTACGTCGCGATAGGTCGCCCAGAACCCCTCCTCTTCACCCAGGATCCTTACCTGCGGCAGACCGATGAGGCTGGCGATGTTGTCCATCGCCTCGTCGGGGGAGAGCGGGCGGCGGAAAACTCCCGGATGGGTCGCGATGCGAAGATAAGCGCTGATTGTCACCCAGGCGAGGCAAAAGATCTCCGTGCCCTCTGCGCAACGCCTGAGGAATTCTGCCGCCGCACGATGCACCTTGCTGTCCTGATCGGAAGCGTAGACGAGGATATTGGCGTCAACGGCAAAACTCACTCGCGCTCGTCCAGGACACGATAAAGCGCATCTTTGTCCCCGACATCGACCAGCGCCCCCATCGGACGCACCACCCAGCGAAACTCCGCGTGTGGCTGAGCCGGCTGTGATTCGGCGAGCGCGCGCGCCAGCAGCTCCGAAGCCAGCTGGCCGAGCGACTTGCCGCTGCCCTTCTGCCGCTTGCGCAGTTGCCGCAGCACGGGGTCGTCAATGTCGAGCGTCGTCCTCATGATGCGGTGATGCTATTTATGCACGCATCAGATGTCAACGCCAACACGCCTAACGGCTGGCCGGTCCGTCGCCGAGCCAGCGATAGGCCAGGCCCGCGAGCGCGGCGCCGAAGAGCGGCGCCACCCAGAACAGCCAGAGCTGCTGCAGGGCCCAGCCGCCGACCATCAGTGCCGGGCCGGTGCTGCGGGCGGGGTTCACCGACGTATTGGTGACCGGGATGCTGATCAGATGTATCAGCGTCAGCCCGAGGCCGATGGCGATCGGCGCGAAGCCGGCGGGCGCGCGCGCATCGGTCGCGCCGAGAATGATGATCAGGAACATGAACGTCATCACCACCTCGGTGAGCAGACCGGCGAACAGCGTATAGCCGCCCGGCGAGTGCTCGCCGAAACCGTTGGAGGCGAGCCCGGCGCCGACCTCGAACCCGGCCTTGCCGCTGGCAATGGCGACCAGCACCGCGGCGGCCAGCACGGCACCGAGCACCTGCGCGGCCCAGTAGGGCAGCAGCTCCGACCCCCTGAAGCGGCCGCCGACCAGCAGGCCCAGCGATACCGCGGGGTTGAGGTGACAGCCGGAGATGTGCCCGATCGCAAACGCCATGGTCAGCACCGTGAGACCGAAGGCGAGCGACACGCCGAGCAGACCGATGCCGACCTCCGGGAACGCGGCGGCGAGCACCGCGCTGCCGCAGCCGCCCAGGACCAGCCAGAAGGTGCCGATGAACTCCGCTACCAGACGCTTTGTCAGTGGCATGGTGATTCCCCCCGTTTACCCCAGCAACCTCTGGAACAGACCCCCAGCCAACGCGAGCGGCCCTTCAGGGTTGGTTGACGAATACCCGCTGCCAGTCGTCTTGCATGCTGACGACGAGCCAGCCGCGCTTGGCGGCTTCGTCGAGGCCGCGCGCGAGTTTCCCGATCGAGGATTCGCGGTCGTAGGCGAACTCCCGCTCCGCGTCGTCGTGGTGATGCAGCAGCCCGAGCCGGTCGCCGTCGCCTGCGGTGGTCCACTCGAGCATCTCGAAGTCGCCGTCGGAGTTGCCGAAGGCCAGGATGGGCCGGCGCCCGATGAAGCGGTGGATACCGACCGGCTTGCCCGCCTTGTCGTCGATGAACTCGATCTCCGGTAGCCGCGCAATCACCGGCGTTCCATCGCGCACCTCGTACTTCACGCGGATGCTCGAACCCACCACCTGCTCGGGCGGGATGCCATAGGCTTCTTCGGCGAACACACGGAGGAACTCCACGCCGCCGCCCGAGACGATGAAGGTCTTGTAGCCGTTGGCCCTGAGATAGCCGAGCAGTTCCAGCATCGGCTGGTACACCATATCGACGTAACGCCGCTTCGTCTGCGGATGCCGCGCCGTCGCGAGCCAGCGCTTCGCCACCGCCGAGAATTCATCCGCGGTCATGCCGCCATGGGTCGCCATGACGATCTCGGCGATGGCGCGCTCCCCGCCGGCGAGCGCGCCCTTCAGGTTGCCATTCAGCAGCGCGGCGAAGGGCTCCTGCGTCTTCCACTCGGGATGTTGCGGCGCCAGTGCCTTGACGCGATCGAGCGCGAACGCGAGCTGAAAGTACAGCGGCTGCTCGGCCCACAGGGTGCCGTCGTTGTCGAAGACGGCGATGCGCTCGGCAGGTGGAACGAAGCGCGGGCTCGACGGCGTCGTGGTGGCCTCGACGAACCGGATGATCGCGTCGCGGGCGCCGCCGTCCTGCCCCGAGGCGAGCGGCGCTGCGGCCAGCGCCAGGGCGCCCGGGCCCAGCAGCCCGAGCAGCCCCATCAGGCAGCGCCACCGGACCATCGCAGCTCCCTGACCCTACCGGGCTCCTCCCTGCGCACCGCTCTGGAGCGACTCCAGCGCCTGGTCGATGCTGAAGCTGCCGGGCTTCTGGCTGGGCGGGAAGTCCTTGAAGGTGCCAAGGAACTGTCCCACGTATTCCTGCGCCGGCACGAGCACGAAGAGGTGTTCCACGCGCCAGCGTTCATAATCCATGCCTTCGTGGTCGGCGGTTTCGAAGGGGTCCGAGCGCAGATTGAACAGCTTCGGGAACCGCAGCGACACGAACGGCTCCTGCCAGACATTCAGGCCGTGTTCACGCTGCTCGGCGAAGACGATCTTCCACTGGTCGTATCGGAGAGCCACGAGCGAGCCGTCGTCGTTGAAGTAGAAGAACTCGCGGCGCGGGCTCGGGGCTTTCTCGGCGAGGGCGTCCGTGATGTTGTAGCCGTCCAGGTGCACCTTGAAGGTGGTCTTGCCCACCTTGAAGCCTTTGAGGAGCTTCTGCTTTACGTCCGGGTCGCCGGCAGCCGCCAGTAGCGTCGGCAGCATGTCCTCGTGCGCGAAGATATCGTTGAGCACCGTGCCGGGCTTGATAACGCCAGGCCAGCGGATCATGGCCGGCACGCGGTAGCCGCCTTCCCAGTTGGTGTTCTTCTCGCCCCGGAATGGCGACTGGCCGCCGTCCGGCCAGGTGAATTTCTCCGCGCCGTTGTCCGTGGAGTACATCACGATGGTGTTTTCCTCGAGACCCAGCTCCTTCAGCTTGTCGAGCACCTGACCCACATGCGCATCGTGTTCGACCATGCCGTCGGGGTAAATGCCGAACCCGGTCTTGCCCTGCGATTCCGCCTTGAGCCGTGTCCAGATGTGCATGCGGGTCGAGTTCCACCAGAGAAAGAACGGCTTGCCCTCCTTCTTCGATTCCTCCATAAAACGCAGCGCCTCCCGGGTTACCTCCTCGTCCACGGTTTCCATGCGCTTCTTGGTGAGCGGACCGGTCGCCTCGATCTTCTGCGTGCCGTCCGGGTTGGCCCAGCTGTGGATCACGCCGCGCGTTGCATAGCGCTTCCGCATCTCGGGATCCTTGAAGTAGTCCGGGTGCTCGGGCTCATCCTCGGCATTCAGGTGATATAGGGAGCCGAAGAACTCGTCGAACCCGTGGGCGGTGGGTAGATGCTCGTCGCGGTCGCCCAGGTGGTTCTTCCCGAACTGGCCGGTCCTGTAGCCCCGGGCCTTCAGCAGCTCGGCGATCGTCACGTCGCGGGCCTGCAGCCCTTCCTTCGCTCCCGGCAGCCCCACCTTGAGCATGCCGGTGCGGAAGCCCACCTGGCCGGTGATGAACGACGCGCGGCCCGCAGTGCAGCTTTGCTGGCCATACCAGTCGGTGAACAGCGCACCTTCCTTGGCGATGCGGTCGATGTTCGGTGTCTTGTAGCCCATCATCCCCTGGTTGTAGGCGCTGACGTTCCAGTAGCCGATGTCGTCGCCCCAGATGACGAGGATGTTCGGCTTCTGCTGGGCGCTGGCCGTGATCGCGGCCAACAGCAGCGACGTGCCGAGGACGATGGGCCAGGAAGTGCGGCGTGACGTGACATGGCTCATGGCATCTCCCCCTTACGCGCTTTTTTTTTATTATTGCTCGCCGGACGACCCCGCGCGGGCGGTCCGACCGCATGGCGATTCTACACGTGGGACGCGGGACGATGATAGAAATCCTGCAAGCGCGGATATCGACCCCGTTGCGAACTGGAAATCGGTCACTGTCCCCGATTCTTCCCGTGCACCTCGTCGAACGCCGCGCGCAGCGCGCTCGCCCAGCGGCGCAGGATGCGGTCGGCCTCGGCCTTGTTAGTCACGCGGTTCGACCACTGGATGCGGCCCATGCCGCGGCTCGCTTCGCGGTCGATGGCGCGAGCGAGGATCTGGCTCGTTACCGAGTCGAAGATCTCCAGATACAGCGTCATGGCGCCGGCCGATTCGGTCAGCGTGTAACCGCGGCCGGCTTCCATCGTGTCCGGCGCCGTGACGTCGAGGTCGATGATGGCCGGGCGAAGCACCAAGACGTCCTCGGCGCCCGTCGTGACGATCTCGTAGCCGCCCTTGTTCTGCAGCTCGTCGGTGAAGACCTTGAGGAACTCGGCGGACAACCCCGTCCTGATCGCGTCCATGTCCTTCTGCGTGATGCGCTTGCCGCTGCGCTCCTGATCGCGCTGCCAGTCCTTGCGGAACGCCACGGCGCAGTCGAGGATCGCGATGCGCTTGTAGCGGCTGAAGTCCACGCCCGGGCGGACGTACACGACCTTGGCGACCTTGCCTTGCCGGAGCACCAGGCCGTCGTGGCTCGTCTGTGGCAACTCCTCCTCCGCCGGCACCGGCGCCGCAAAAAACAACACCAGCGACGACAGGCAAAGCAGGCGGAGCATCTTGTTCATCGTCGTTCTCTCCGGTCTGATCAGGCGCCGGAAATCTTGCCATAAAAGGAAACACGGCGCCTGACGCCGCGTCGTTCGGGGATCGTTCCAGGCGGCCACTTCGACGTAGTCGACGCGGCTCGAGGGGGACGCGGCGGCAATCTGTCCTCGCGCCGGACAGAAATGCCGCTCCCGATCTTCCTCACGACGATTCTTGCTAGCATCCGTTTGCCGCAACACTCTCAGTCCGGGTAACTCGCTGATGTTCGAGACCACCATCGCCGGCAGCCTGCCGCGGCCCGACTGGCTCGCCGAGCCGGAGAAGCTCAAAGGCGGCTGGAAGCTCTCGGGTCAGGCGCTCGAGGACGGCAAGCGCCGCGCGGCCGCCGAGTGGCTCCGCCACGAGGAAGAAGCCGGCATCGACATCGTCACCGACGGCGAGGTCTTCCGCATCCACTTCGTGCACGGCTTCCTCGAGAAGATCCGCGGCATCGACTGGCAGAAAAAAACCCTCATGGGCATCCGCGACAACCGTTACCAGCTCGAGGTGCCGACGGTCACGGGTCCGCTCTCACGTCCGGCACCGGTGCACCTCGACGAAGTGAAGTTCACCCGCGCGCAGACGAAGAAGAAACTCAAGTTCACCCTGCCCGGGCCGATGACGATCTGCGACACGATCGCCGACGCGCACTACGGCAGCCGGCCGCAGATGGCGATGGCCTTTGCGGAAATCCTCAACCAGGAGGCGCGCGACCTCGAGAAGGCCGGCGTGGACGTCATCCAGTTCGACGAGCCCGCCTTCAACGTCTTCATGCAGGACGTGAAGGATTGGGGCATCGAGGCGCTGCACCGGGCGATCGACGGACTGAAATGCACGACCGCCACGCACATCTGCTACGGCTACGGGATCCAGGAGAACCTCGACTGGAAGAAGACGCTCGGTTCCGAGTGGCGCCAGTATGAGGAGATCTTTCCCGCGCTCAATGCGAGCCGGATCGACCAGGTCTCGTTGGAATGTGCAGGCTCGAAAGTGCCGCTCTCACTGCTCGGCCTGCTGAAGGACAAGCAGCTCATGGTCGGGGCAATCCAGGTGACCGGCGACCGGGTAGAGGCGCCCGAGGAAGTCGCCGCCACCATACGTGCAGCCATGGAATATGTGGACGCCGAACGGATCCTGCCCTGCACCAACTGCGGCATGGCGCCGATCGGCTACGACGTGGCGCTGGCGAAACTCAAGGCGCTCGGCGCCGGGGCGGCCCTCGCCAGACGCTCGTTGTAAGCCGGAACTCGAGACGCAGACGCAGAATTCGTCGGTAAAAGCGAGAAATCAGGCTAGTCTGACCTGATCGATATAGCTATTATAGCCATATGGAAAAGGTCAATATTTCCGAGATCAAGAACCGGCTGAGCGCGTACCTGCGCAAGGTGCGGGAGGGCCAGGTGATCCTGATCATGGACCGCGACGAACCCGTGGCCCGTCTCGAGCGCGTCGCGGCCGACAGCGCGCCAGATGACCGCCTGCGCCGGCTCGAGCAGGCGGGCCTGATCCGCCGGGGCGCCAAACCCCTGCGCCGTGGATTGCTCCGGGGCGGCGTCCCGAAAGCGCGTCGCAGTGTGGTCGCGGCGCTCGTCGAGGATCGGCGGAACGGCCGGTGAGATTCTGGGACGCCTCGGCCGTCGTTCCGCTGCTCGTCGACGAGCCAGGCCGGGATCATCTGCTCGACCTCGTTGACGACGATCCCATCGTACTGGCCTGGTGGGGCACGCCCATCGAGTGCGTATCGGCACTCGCTCGCCGTGAGCGTGAAGGCGCGTTGTCGGCAAAGGCCGTTTCGGTTGCCACGGAACGGTTGCGAGCGCTCGCCGAGTCATGGCAGGAGATCCTGCCGACCGAGGCCGTGCGGGTCACCGCGCAACGGCTGCTGCGAACCCATCCATTGCGGGCCGCGGACGCCTTGCAGCTCGCAGCAGCGGTGGTCGCGGCGGATCGATCACCGGCCGACCTGCCATTCGTATGCCTCGACGAGCGGCTGGGCGAAGCCGCGGAACGGGAGGGATTCAAAGTAGTCGCGGGTGACTGACGCGTGCACGCTCGAGTGAACCTGCCGTCCCGTGCGACCGTCCTGCTGACGAGGACCGCTGCGTACCTGCTCCTTGGCGGCACCGCGGCCTGCGGCACCGGGCCATCTCCCCCGGCGCCGGCGTTTTCCGGTTCTGCCGCGTGCGTCTCCTGCCACGAGGCGGAGCACGCCGCCTGGCGGGGATCGCAGCACGCGCTCGCCATGCAGGAGGCAAATGAAGCCACCGTACTCGGCCGGTTCGACGAGGCAGAGTCCGTTGCCGGTGGGGTCACGTCCCGCTTTTTCCGAAGGGATGGACGCTTTGTGGTCAACACGGACGGGCCGGACGGCGAGCGCTCCGACTTCGAACTGAAGTACACGTTCGGCATCGCGCCGCTGCAACAGTATCTCGCGCCCTTCCCGGACGGGAGGTTGCAGGCGTTGGGCATCGCCTGGGACGCGCGGCCTTCCGAAGCTGGCGGGCAGCGCTGGTTCCACCTCTATCCGGACCAGCCGCCGAAACCAGGCGACCCGCTGCACTGGACCGGCATCGATCAGAACTGGAACTACCAGTGCGCGGATTGTCACTCCACGAATCTGCGGAAGAGGTACGACGAAGCCACTGCCCGCTACGGCACCACGTGGTCGGAGATCAGCGTCGGCTGCGAGGCCTGCCACGGCCCGGCCTCGAATCACGTCTCATGGGCGAACAAGGACCGCGGCTGGCGCGCGCTCGATGCGACGCGCGGGCTGGTCAACGCGCTCGACGAGCGCCGTGGGGTGAGCTGGGCGTTGCGCGAAACCGGCACCCCGGCACGTTCGACGCCAAGGGCCACATCGCGAGAGATCGACACCTGCGCGCGCTGCCACGCGCGCCGCGGCCAGTATTCCGACGACGTTCACGCCGGACAGCAGTGGCTCGACGCCTTTCGCCCCGCGCTGATCGAGCCGGGTCTGTATTACCCCGACGGCCAGCAGCGCGACGAGGTCTACACCTGGGGGTCGTTCGTGCAGAGCCGCATGCATGCCGCTGGCGTCACCTGCGCCGACTGCCATGAACCCCATACGCAGAAGTTGCGCGCGCCGGGCAACGGCGTGTGCGCGCAGTGCCATGCATCGGCGCTATTCGAGGCGACGAGCCATCACCATCACCCGCCGGATTCGCCCGGTGCCGAGTGCGTCGCCTGTCACATGCCGGCGACCATCTACATGGTGGTGGACCCGCGTCACGATCACTCCCTGCGCATCCCGCGCCCGGACCTCAGCGTGAAAATCGGCACGCCGAACGCCTGCGGCAACTGCCACGCCGAACGCGGGGCGCAATGGGCGGCGGATGCCATTTCGCGCTGGTACCCGGATCGAAACCCCGGTTACCAGTCGTTCGCCGAAGCCTTCTCCGCGGCCGAGCGCGGCGATCCGGCCGCTGCCGATGCGCTGGCGGCGATCAGCGGCGACGCCGCGCAACCGGCGCTGGTGCGCGCGAGCGCGCTCGCGCGAGCGGCACGCTTTGCCTCGCCCGCCGTGCTCGGCGCAGTCACCAAGGGCCTCGCTGACGGCGATGCCCTCGTGCGCGCGACCGCCGCCGAGTCACTGGCGGGGGCGGATCCGGGCGGCCGCGCCGACCGCCCGCCTGACCTGCTGCGCGACCCGGTGCGCCGGGTGCGCATGGC
>CAZFWB010000046.1:0-18961 GCA_964522655.1 uncultured Chromatiaceae bacterium
GCTCGGGCCGAAATGGCACGACGCCATCGTGCCGGTGCAGCTGCTCAGCCTGATCGTGCCGCTGCGGATGATCCACACGATCTACGCCACCGCGATCGTCGGCACCGGACGGGCGCGCCTCAACCTGTGGACCACCGTGGTCAGCGGCACCATCCTGCCCATGGCCTTCTTCGCCGGCACCTTCTGGGGCGTGAACGGACTCGCTGCGTCCTGGATACTGGCGATTCCGGTGACGTTCACGCTCAACTTCTGGCGCATCGACCGGGTCTTCGGCATCCGCAAGCGTGACATTCTACGGGCCGCTTCGCGGTCGCTCCTGGCGGGCTTGGCCATGTACCTGGCGGTGACGGCGGCGCGCGCCGGGCTCACCGGCCTCGGCGATCTCGCGCGCCTGCCGCTGCTGATCGGCGCCGGCGCGCTCGCCTACACGGCCACGCTGCAGCTGCTCGATCCGGCGGTGCGGCACGACCTGACGACGCTGATGCGCTCGGCGCGTTCCTGAGCGGGCGCAAGCTGTGAACCAGGTCACAGCTGTGATAGCGGGAGCGACGCGCGGCTTGCCGATCGTGCGCGAGTTCGTATGCTGTGAACCACGGCAATAACGACACTGACAGCCTTTACCGCCGGGTCTGGTCCAGCATGACTACCGCAGAACTCGCCGCCGCGACCGCCCACGACCGGGAGCGGAGCGGCGCATCCCGTGCCGAAGTGCACGACCGGCTTCGCCCGGCGCCGGATGCCGTGCGCGATCACCTGCGCTCGATCCTGCGCGATCTCGACGCGCCGGAGGTGCCAGCGGAAAGCGTCGCGGCCGGCCGGCTGCCTGAGCTGATCTTCGCAGCCCAGACGCAGCGCGAGTTCTGCTACCTCAGCCGCGCCCGCGTCTCGCCCTATCGCGAGAGCGCGCGCCAGCGCATCGCGCGGTGTATCGACCGCGGCGAGCCCGTGCATTACTGCCTCGATATCGGCGGCGGCTACCACGCCAGCCTGCGGCCCGGCGCCGAGCAACTGAGCTTCGGCCCGGGACTCGGCGAACTGCTGCTGCTGCGCCAGATCCGCCGCTTCGACGCGCGCGTGCGCCGGCTGTATCCACCGGGCACCCGCTTCTCGCTGGTGATCGACAACCTGGTGGCGTGGTTCGTCAACGACATCCCGGTACAGAGAACCGCGCAGTTCTGCGCCAGGCTGCGCGATCTCATCGCGCATGCCGGCATGGCGGGCCAGGTGGACCTGTGGATCGAGTCCGAGCACCTCGCCACGGCGGACTTCGAGCGGCTGCGGCCGGCATACCACGTGGAGCCGTGCCCGGACGCGATGACGCGCAAGGACCAGGAAACGGTGGAGCGCTTTCTCGGCCGCGCCTGCGATCTGCGCGAAGCCGCCGAGCGCTCGGCGCGTTACCGCGAGATCACGGCGATCTCCGGGGAACTCATCAACCGCCGTCTCCATGGCCTGCGCATGACCCAGCGGGCCACCCGCGAGACGATCTGCTTCCGCCCGTTTCCCGGTGCCGACTCGCGCATCCAGAGCGGTGAGGTCGCGCTGCGCGTCGCAGACGATGGCCAGGTCCGGCCATTGCTTCTCACCAGTCACAACCAACATCTGTATGACTGGTACAGGATCGACTTCTCGGATATGTTGCCGGCGGCGATCGAGCAGGTCATTTTCGCCGAACCGGTGGTCCGCCCGTCGATCTGACCCCGCGAGTCGGCGTTCCCGGAAAAGGGGCGGTTGCGCCTTGAGCGCGTTGCGTATCGGCTTCAGCTGGCCCCGGGCCCTCCCGGCGGCGCAGACGGATAATTTCTTTTTCGGAATCTGGCACCCGCAGCGGGAGATCACCGTGCGCTGGCACGGCGAGCCACCGGCGCCGGTGGCCACGCTCGCCGGGCGCAACTGGGCGCTCGCGAGCGCGGTGTCGCCATTGCACGCCCCGCGGGGCGCGCTGTTGCACCAGACGCCGGACGGCGACATGGCGCTCGCCTTCCGCGGCTACGTGGTTGCGCCGCCGCTGCATTCATATTCGTCCGGTTCCGAGCTCATCGAGTACTGGCAGGGCGACCCCTGGCGCGAGCACAACGGCGTCTTCAGCGTGGCGCGGATCACCGGCAACGGCGCCGGGCTCCTCCTCGCGACCGACCTGCTGGGATTCGCGCCACTCTATTACATGCGCCTCGACGGGGCGCTGGTCTTCGCCACCAACCCCCGCTGGCTCGCGACCCCGGGCGCGCCGAGCGACCTCGTCGCCTGGCGCGGTCTGCTCGAGAGCGGCTTTCTCGCCTCCGAGCGGACGCTGACCGAGGGCGTGCACCGCCTGCCGGCGGGCAAGGCGCTGGCGGCAAGCGGGGGCTCGCTCAGGCTGGCAAGCTGGCTGGAGCTCGACGCGCTGCCGAAGGGCGACCGGCGGCTCGACGCGGCCGGTGTCGCCGAGGTCGAGCGCGTCTTCCACGAGGCCATGGACCGCTGCCTCGCGCTGCCGCAGCTCGACGTGCTGCTGCCGCTCAGCAGCGGACACGACAGCCGGCGCATTCTGTCCTCGTTGCTCGGCTGCGGCCGCCCCTTCGAGGCGGTCACCTGCCGGGTCTTTCACCAGGGACGCGACCTCGACGCGCGCTACGCCGTCGAGATGGCGCGCGACCTCAAGCTGCGCCACCGCGTGATCGAGCCGGCGCCGGCCGGGCAGTACGCGCACGACGACCTCGTTCGCCAGGTGCTCACCGATGCCGAGACCGGCATGCACTCCTGGGTGCCGCGGCTGATGGCCTCCTTACCGTCCTCGCCCGCAATGCTGCTCGACGGGATCGCGGGCGACATCCTCGGCAACCCGGGCTTTCGCATCCCGGGCCTGTACGAATCACGCGAGCGCGACATCGAGATCATCCTCGATGCGTCCCTGCCCGGGGCCTACGAGCGGGTGCTCGCACGCGCGGCATGGCCCGACGCCGTCAGCGTCCGCGAGGACCTGCGCAGTTACCTGCTCAGCCTGCCGCAGGAGGTGAATCTCGCCGAGTTCGCCTTCATCCTGCTGCGTCAGAGGCGCACCACGGCGCCGTGGTCGCAGCAGCTGCTACCGCCCGGACACGTGACGGTGTGCCCGTTTCTCGATCTCGAATACCTGCGCCTGCTGCTCTCCTTCGTCCCGGCGGACAAGCACGCCACGATCCTGCAGCGACGATGTCTCGCCGAGTTCTGGCCCGATCTGTACCGTTACCCGGGCACGCGCGACATCCCGCAGGAGGTACGCCCACGCAGCGCGCGCATCGACCGCGAGATGACGCTCGCCTGCGCGAGCCTGACGCTGGCGGAACTCACCGCGCGCGACGGGCTCGCGCGCCTGCGCGGCCTGTTGAGCGCCAGGGGGAAGCTCGCCCTGCGCGCCTCGCGCGCGAGCCGGCAAATGATGCTGCACGCCCTGTGGCAGCTCGGCACACTCGAAGAACTGGTCCTGCGCGAGCTGGACCGCCAATATGGCTGGGAAAGGGAGTAAGGCATGAAACTGCAACCCTGGACGCCCCCCGCGGACCTCGCGACGGACCGGCCCTACGTCGTCGAGTACTACTACAAGGTCCGCTGGGGTCACGCGGAAGAGTTCCTGGAGCTGTTCCTCAGGAACCACTATCCCGTGCTGGCGAAGCAACTGGAAACCGGACGCATCCGCGGCATCCGCATCGAACAGCCGCAGCTGCACGGCACCGAGGCCGAGCGCTGGGATTACCGCGTCACGCTCGTGTTCGCCAACCTGCTCGCGGCGCACGACAAGACGCACGAACCGATGGTCATCCGCGCGCTCTACCCCGACCAGGCCCGCTTCGCGCAGGAGGAGGCCCGGCGCTTCGAGCTGCTGCTCGCGCACTGGGATCTGCCGGTGGTCGAGATCCGGCCCGCCTGAGCCCGGCGCAAGCCCCCGGGCCGGCGAGAGCCGGTACCGCGTTTATGTGAAAGCGGCAATCTGCGAGGGGCCTCTCTGATAACCGCCAGCCCCTCTCCTATAATGCAGGCCGGCTGCAACGAGGCTCGCCCGCGGGCGCGGTCGCGGGGCCGACCAATAACACTGCCGTGATGACGGGGAGCGCAACGCCGTGATGGGATTCGAGCCAGGGGGCGCGCAGGCCATTCGTTCGGTCCTGCTGCTCGGCGCCCACTGCGACGACATCGAGATCGGTTGCGGCGGCACCCTGCTGCGGATGGCCGCGGCCCTGCCACAGGCCGAATTCCTCTGGGTGACCCTCAGCAGCGATGCCGGGCGCGCCGCCGAGACGCGCGAGGCGGCGAAACGGCTGCTCGCCGGTTCGCGCGCGGTGACGGTCCACTGCGAGACCTTCCGCGGCAGCTACTTTCCGCACGAAGGGGCGCGCATCAAGGACTTTTTCGAATCGCTAAAGGGCCGGGTGCAGCCCGACCTGATCCTCACTCACCACGGCGGTGACCTGCACCAGGACCACCGCGTCACCAGCGAACTCACCTGGAACACGTTCCGCAATCACATGATCCTCGAATACGAGATCCCGAAGTTCGACGGCGACCTCGGCCGGCCGAACGTCTATGTGCCGCTCACCGCCGGCGAGCTTGCCGCAAAGACCCGCGTCCTGCTCGAGTGCTTCCCGAGCCAGCGCGACCGCAGCTGGTTCACAGGCGAGACTTTCTCGGCGCTCGCGCGGTTGCGGGGCATCGAGTGCAATGCGCCCGGCGGCTACGCCGAGGCGTTCTACGCACGCAAGCTGGTCATGGGACTGGGCGGAGCATGACTGGCCTGAAGGTGCTGCCGCTCGCCGAGCTGCTCGGGCGCGACCTCGACTACATCTGCGGCAACCTGCGTGAGGAGTTCGGCCGCATGGCCGGCTCGACGCTGCTCATCACCGGCGGGGCGGGATTCCTCGGCTACTACCTCGTTCTGGCCGCAGTGCATTTCAACCGCACCACGGGGCGCGACCAGCCGATCCGGATCACCGTGTGGGACAACTTCGCCCGCGGCGAGCCGCAATGGCTGCGCGAACTCGGCGGGGAGCCGAACCTGCGCGTGGAACGGCGCGACCTGATCGTGCCGCTGCCGGGCGAGATGCCGGAGTTCCGCTGGATCATCCACGCCGCGGGCATCGCCTCGCCGCCCGTCTACCGCAAGTACCCGCTGAAGACCATCGACGCGAACATCAACGGCCTGCGCAACCTGCTCGACTACAGCGTGCGCGCGCAGGAGCGCGGCAGGCCGGTGGAAGGCTTCCTTTTCTATTCCTCCAGCGAGATCTACGGCGACCCGGACCCGCAGTGGATCCCGACGCCCGAGCACTACCGCGGCAACGTCTCCTGCACCGGCCCGCGCGCCTGCTATGACGAATCCAAGCGCTTCGGCGAGACGCTGTGCGTGGTCTATGCGCAGCAGCACGGCATCGCGACGCGCATGGCCCGGCCGTTCAACAACTACGGGCCGGGGCTGAAAATCACCGACCGGCGGGTCATCCCGGACTTCGCGCGCGACATCCTCGCCGGGCGCGACATCATCATGTACTCCGACGGCAGCCCGATGCGCACGTTCTGTTATTCCGCCGACGCAATCACCGGCTATTACAAGGTGCTGGTGCGCGGGCGCAACGGTGAGCCCTACAACATCGGCACCGCCGGCCCGGAGATCTCCATGGCGGAACTCGCCCGGCGCATCACCGCAGTGGCGCGTGACCTGCTCGGTTACGGCGGCCGCGTCGTGCACCGGCCGAATCCCGAGGCGGCCTACCTCGTCGACAACCCGAGCCGGCGTTGTCCCGACGTGACGAAGGCCCGCAACGAGCTCGGCTACGAACCGACGATCGCCGTCGACGAAGGCCTGGCGCGCTCGCTCAACTGGTACGTACACAACCCCGAAGCGGAGGACGCGTGATGCGCATCTCCGTCATCGGGACGGGCTACGTGGGCCTGGTCTCCGGCGCCTGTTTCGCCGAGATCGGCCACAGCTGCGCCTGCGTGGACATCGACGAGGCGAAAGTTGCGCGCATCAACCGCGGTGAAGCGCCGATCCACGAGGCGGGCCTCGCGGAGCTGCTCCGCCGCCACGTCGGCACCCGCCTCACCGCCACCACCGACCTCGCCGGCGCCGTGCGCGACTCCGACATCACGTTCATCGCGGTGGGTACCCCCTTCGACGGCGAGCGCATCGATCTCGGCTACGTCCGGGAAGCGGCGCGACAGGTCGGGACGGCATTGCGCGACAAGCGCTCCCATCACGTCGTCGTCGTGAAGAGCACGGTCGTGCCCGGCACGACCGACGGCGTCGTGCGCCCCATCATCGAGCAGGCCTCCGGGCGCCGCGCCGGCGAGGGCTTCGGGCTCGGCATGAACCCCGAGTTCCTGACCGAGGGGGTAGCGATCGAGGACTTCATGCACCCCGACCGCATCGTGCTCGGCGGCGCCGACGAGCGCTCGGTCGCCGCGCAGCGCGAGGTGTACGCGGCTTTCGTTGGCGTGCCGGTCATCGCCACCAACAACCCGACGGCGGAGATGATCAAGTACGCGTCGAACTCCGTGCTGGCGACGCTGATCTCCTTCTCCAACGAGTTCGCGAGCCTCTGCGAGACGCTCGGCGGCGTGGACATCGCCGACGTCATGCGCGGCGTGCACGAGGCGCGCTATTTCACGCCCACCGGCGAGGACGGCCGGCGCGTGCGCGCGCCGATCGCCTCCTTCCTGTGGGCCGGCTGCGGCTACGGCGGCAGCTGCCTGCCGAAGGACACGAAGGCGCTCGCCGCGCACGGCGCGGCGCACGGCGCGCCGATGCCGCTGCTCGAGGCGGTCATCCGCACCAATCTCGGCCAGCCGCAGCGCATGATCGGCCTGCTCGCGCGGCACTTCGAGTCTCTCGCCGGGCGCAGGATCGCGGTGCTCGGCCTGGCCTTCAAGCCGGACACCGACGACGTGCGCGAATCGCCGGCCATTCCGGTCATGAACGCGCTGAGCGCCCGCGGCGCGCAGATCGTCGCCTTCGACCCGGTAGCGCGCGAAACCGCGCGCGCCGTGCTGCCGGCGGGCGCCGTGCTGGCCGCGAGCCTGGAGGAAGCCGTCGAGGCCACCGAGGCGGTGCTGGTGATCACGGCCTGGGAGGAGTTCGCGCGGCTGCCCGAGCTGCTGGCCGGGCGGACGAACCAGCCGCTGGTGGTCGACGGCCGGCGCATGCTCGACAAGGCGCGCATCGAACGCTATGAAGGCATCGGTCTAGGCGCCGGGGAGGCGCGTCAGCCATGAAGGTGGTCCTGTTCTGCGGCGGGCTCGGCACGCGCCTCAGGGAACACTCCGACACGATCCCGAAGCCCCTGGTCAACGTCGGCTATCGGCCGATCGTCTGGCACCTGATGCGCTACTACGCGCACTTCGGCCACAAGGACTTCATCCTGGCGCTCGGTTACCGCGGCGACATGGTCCGCGAGTACTTCATGAACTACCAGGAGTGGATGACCAACGATTTCGTGCTCTCGGAGGGCGGCCGCAGGATCCGCTGCCTGAAGGAGGACATCGCGGACTGGACCATCACCTTCGTCGACACCGGCCTGCACTCCAACCTGGGCGAGCGCCTGCTGAGCGTGCGGCCCTACGTCGCCGACGATCCGGTGTTTCTCGCCAATTATTCCGATGGCCTGAGCGACCTCGACCTGGCGGGCTACACCGCCGAGTTCACCAGGCGCGACTCCATCGCGAGCTTCGTCGCGGTGCGCCCGCAGCAGAGCTTTCACCTGGTGCGCGCGGAGGAGGACGGCACGGTCACCGGGCTCGCCCCGGTGGCGACCTCCGACGCCTGGGTCAACGGCGGTTTCTTCTGCCTGCGCCAGTCGATCTTCGATTACATCAGGCCGGGCGAGGAACTCGTCGAGGAGCCGTTCGCCCGCCTGATCGGGAAAAAGCGGCTCTGGAGCAAGCGCCACTTTGGTTTCTGGGCGGCCATGGACACCTTCAAGGACAAGATCAGCTTCGACCGCATGGAAGCGCGCGGCGAGTGTCCCTGGAAGCTATGGGAAGCCGCGCCGGGCGCGACGAGGCCCCCGCCGTGAGCAGCACCGCCCGGGTGCCGATTGCGATCCTCGGCTCTGGAATGGCGGGGCTCGGCGCGGCGAACCACCTGCGCGAGAACCGCCGCGCCGGCGTCGTCTTCGACAAGAAGTCATGGCCGGGCGGGCACACCATGTCGCACCGGCGCGATGGTTTCGTGTTCGACGAGGGACCGCATGTGTCGTTCACCCGCGACGAACGCCTGCGCAGGATGTTCGAGGAGGCGGTCGGCGGCGAGCTGCTCAAGGTGGATGCCTACATCGACAACTACTGGCAGGGCCACTGGGTCCGCCATCCGGTCATCACGAACATGCGCGGGCTGCCGGTGGAAACCACGGTCGCCTGCATCCGCGACTATGTCGAGGCAAAGAAGATCACCGAGCCGCGCATCGGGAACTACGAGGACTGGCTGGTCGCGAGCTACGGCCGCACTTACGCCGATACATTCCCGATGCGCTACACGGAGAAATACCACACCACCACCGCTGCCAACCTGAGCACCGACTGGGTGGGGCCGAGACTCTACCAGGCGAGCCTCGAGGAGGTGCTGACCGGGGCGCTCGCCGCCGAGAGCCCGAATATCCACTACGTGCAGGACTACCGCTACCCGGCCCACGATGGCTTCATCGCCTTCCTGAAGCACCTGATCGGGGATTCCGAGATCCGCCTCGACCACGAGGTCGTCGGCGTGGACCCGCGCCGGCGCGAGCTGCGCTTCGGCAACGGCGCCGTCGCCGGCTACGAAGAACTCGTCTCCTCGGTGCCGCTGCCGGACCTCGTGCCGATGATCGAGGGCGTGCCGCGCGACGTGCGCGAGGCCGCCGCGCGCCTCGCCTGCACCACGGTGGTGCTGGTCAACCTCGGCGTCGACCGGCCGGACGTCTCGCGGGCCAGCTGGACGTACTTCTACGACCAGGAGTTGCCGTTCAGCCGCGTGAGCTTCCCGCGGACGTTCTCGCCACACGTAGTGCCGGAAGGCGCGGGCAGCATACAGGCGGAGGTGTACTTCTCGCAGAAATACCGCCCGCTCGAGGTGCCGCCCGAGGCCCTGATCGACCCGGTCATCGACGGCCTGCGCCGCTGCGGATTGCTCCGTGGTGACGACCGGGTGATCTTCCGCGAAGCGATGCTGATCCCGTACGCCAACATCATCTTCGACCACGAGCGAGCGGGCGCCCTCGACGTCGTGCACGGCTTTCTCGACGACGTCGGCATTGCCTGGTGCGGGCGTTACGGCGACTGGGGTTATCTCTGGACCGACGAGGCCTTCGCGAGTGGCGAACGCGCCGCCGAACGAGTGCTGGGACGCCTCGGTGCCTGAGGCTGCCAGACCGGGGAATCGGACCGGTCCCGCACGGGGAGCAGACGCGGCCGGCAAGCCCGCGTACCTGATCGTGCTGCCGTGGGAGCTGACCTATGCCGGTGGAGTGAACGAGGTGGTCCGCAACCTGCTTCGCTGCCTGTCGGCGGACCGCACCTGGAACCCGGCTTTGCTGGTGTCGAGCTGGGCGCATCGCAGGCCTGCCGTCGAGCAGGACGACGGCCTGGTCACGATCAGGACGCGGCTGCAGAACCCGGTGTGGCACCTCGGCTCCGTCGTGAAGATGCTCAAGGCGGCGGTCGCCATGCCGCGCTCGCTGCGCCACCTCTACACGATCCTGTCGCGACACCGCGTGGACATCGTGAACCTGCAGTACGTCAACCCGGACGTGTGGAACTTCATCGTGCTGCGGCCGCTGCTGCGGCCGCGGTTCAGGCTGATCCTGTCCTTTCACGGCATGGATATCGAAGGCATCAGGAACTGCTCGCCCGTGGGGCGTTGGCTGTGGCGCCGCGCGCTCGCCCGCTGCGACGGGCTGGTGTGCTGCTCGCACGCGCTGGCGCGCGAACTCGAGCAGGTCGAGCCGGCCGTACGCGGCCGCCTCACCGTGATCCACAATGGCATCGATCCCCGGGCCGTCTCGGACGAACTCGCGACAGCGAGCCTCCCCGACGCCCTGGAAGCGCGCCGCTACCTCGCCTGCGTCGCCACCTTCGATCACAAGAAGGGCCTCGACGTGCTGGTGAAGGCGTTCAGGCGGCTGGCCGCCGCGCTGCCGGGCATGGATCTCGTGCTGGCAGGTCGCAGTAACGGCGAGGAGCCGGCCATCCGCTCGCTGGTCGAGCAGCTCGACCTGCGCAACCGGGTGCACCTCATGACGGATATGCCGCACGCGGTCACGTTGCGCATCATCGCGAATGCGCGCGCCTTCGTGCTCGCCTCCCGGCGCGAGCCCTTCGGCATCGTGCTGCTGGAGGCCGGGCTGCTCGGAATCCCGATCGTGGCAACCAGTGTCGGCGGCATCAGGGAGGTCGTGCGGGACGGGCAGACCGGGCGGCTGGTGCCGGCGGAGGATGAAGCGGCGCTGGCACAGGCGATCAGCGAGACACTGCGCGATGACATCAGCAGCCGGCGCATGGCGGAGGCGATGCGCGCGCGTGTGCTGGCCGAGTTCTCCTGGGACGCCGCCTTCTCGAAATACCGGGCCCTGGCGCTCGGCGGCGCCGCTTGAGCGCGCGCGACTCGCTACTCGCGCTCGCCACTGCCATCGCCCTGCTGGCCGGCATGGAACTCGCCCTGCGGCTGGGGTTCCCGGAACCGGAAAAAGGCCCATCGCTCGCAGCGATCAACGAGATCGCCTTCGAGACCCACCCCGAATACCTGGTGACCATCAAGCCGAACCTGCGCCGGCGACCGTTCGTCCGGCGCACGGCGGGCGGCGACGTCGTCACGCACTGGAGCACGAACTCGGATTCGTACCGCGGGCCCGAGATCGGCCCGAAGCGGGGCCGGCGGGTCATCGTGTACGGTGACTCGAACGTATTTGCGCGCTTCTCCGACGATGCGCAGACGTTTACGAGCCAGCTGCAGCGGCGTCTGCAGGCGGCCAGTCCCGGGCCGCTGGAGGTGCTCAATGCGGGCGTGCCCGGCTTCGGACCAGACCAGAGCCTGCTGCGTTTTCGCGACGAGGTGCGGAAATTTGGTCCCGACCTGGTCGTCTTCCACGTGTTCGCGGACAACGATTTCGGCGACCTGATCAGAAACCGCCTGTTCCTGCTCGCAGACGACGGCGCGCTCGTGCGCCAGCCGCCGCCCGCCGCGCCCGATCCGTGCCTGACGGGCGGCCCATGCGCACCCGTCCCCGTCGGGTGGCGCGAACAGCTGCGCGACTGGACGTCGTCGCTGTACGTCACGCGCGCGGCGAACAAGACGCTGGCGCTGGCGGGCGTGGACCTGCGTGCCACCGGCCCCACTCCGCAGGAGGAGATCGGCTTCTACCTCGCCGTGAGCCGGCTCGAATACGAGGCCTACGCCGATCCGGCGCGCGGCGCATTCTCCACCTTCGCCGATCACTACGACTTCGACCTGGCCCTGCAGCCCGACACCAGGAGCGCGCGGCTGAAGCTCGCCCTGATGCGCGCGGTGCTGGCCGAGGCGCGCGCGGAGGCAGCGCGCAACGGCGTCGCCCTGCTGCTGATGATCGAGCCCTCCTCGCGGGATCTCACCACCAACCTCTCGCCCAACTACACCGACTTCGGCCAGTTCCCGGCCTACCGGCCGGAAAATCTCTCCGCCGCGGTGGCCGGAATCGGCGAATCCCTGCACATCGACGCCGTGAACCTTTTTCCCGTCTACCAGGCCAGTCGGCCGGAGCGCCTGTACTTCAGCGATGGCGACAACCACTGGAACGACGCCGGACAGGCGCTGGCGGCCGAGGTGGTCGCCCGCCATCTCACGGCCGGCGGCGGGCGATCGTTCTGAAACGAACGCGAATCAGGCGCCGACCAGCCGCCTGATCGCGTCGAGCGCCTGCGGTCCGATCAGGCTCTGCGCCAGGGTGACGGCCACGCGCCGGTCCGCGAGCAGCGCAGGATAACGGCGTGCGATTCCCAGGACCGCGCGGCGCACGCTGCGGGGATCGTTGCCGTCGCGGATGACCTGGTTGCCGATGTCGTAGATGTCCTGGCCGATCCGGCGCAACGCCGAGGCGCGAACGTCACCGCCCTGCGACACCACGTACTTCTCGAGCGCCGATACCGCAATCAGCCGGTCGGCGAGCAGCAGGATGGTCGGCTTGTTGTCCACGATGATGTGCTGCTGCGTGCTCGACTGCCCGTGGTCGCGCCACAGGATCAGCGGTTCGGGCAGGTAGCCGATGCCGTAGTGATACGCGATGCGCAGCCAGCAGTTCCAGTCCGCCGAGAACCGCAGCGTCGTCAGGAACTCGCCAACCTTGTCGCGGCACTCGCGGCGGAACAAGGTCGTCGACTCGTGAATGTAGTTGCTCTCGAGCAGCCGCTCGAGCGACTCGGGCGGCTCGAGGACCAGCGGCTCGCGGCGCTCCGCGAGGAAGTACTTGCCGATGTCGCGCCGGGTGACCTCGCCGCGGGCGTCGATCCGGTGATAACGCGAGTGCACCAGCCCCGCGCCGGGGTTTGCTTCCAGGAAGGCCACCTTTCTCGCGACGTTGTCGGCAAGCATCACGTCGTCGTCGGGCAGCAGCGTGAGGTAGCGCCCGCGCGCCATTGCGAAGGCGCGATTCCAGTTCTCGGTGATGCTGATGAGCTCGGGGTTCCTGCCGTGGCGCAGGCGCGGGTCGCCGAAGGAGCGCAGCACCTCCGGCGTGTGGTCGTCGGAGGCGTTGTCCGAGACCACGACCTCGAGGTCTTCGAAGGACTGCGCGAGCACGCTCGCGACCGCCTCGCGCAGCCAGTCCGCGCGATTCCTGGTCGGGATGCAGACGCTGACTGCCGGCGCGCGCGTCACGCCCCGGCCTTCGCGAAGTGCGCGGTCTGTTCCGCGCGCAGGCGGTCGCAGGTCCGCCCCGATGGGAACTCGACGTCCTGGTTGCGGATCGGCTGGTCCTTCCCAATGTCGCGCTTCAGGCGGCAATCGACCGACAGCGCCATTGGCAGCGCGTCCTCCGCCCGCAGCGTCTCGTAGCGGTCCACCAGCCCGTAGCAGGTGAACCCGCCCATGCCGTCGAGCAGTTCGCCGGCCTTGAGATCGCGCTTGGCCATCGCGACCGTGTCGCACACCGGCGCCCCCCGCGGCGTCAGCGTCGGGTCGGCAAACAGCACCGCGCGGGCCACCGAGTGCGGCAGCTGCATGTGCGGCAGGTGATAGGGCGTGTAGAACATGTACAGGGGACCGTCGCCGAACTTGAAATACGCCATGTACTTCTTCTTGATCGGGTGGTCGTTGTAGGCCATCACGAACGCGCCCGTGTGCGGCTCGGCGCCGAGCACGAAGTCCACCATGCCGCCGTTGGCGAAGTCCGCGACGGTGAACTTCTGCAGCAGGTCCTTGACGTGCGCGCAGCTATGCCCGTACATGCCGCGCTTGCCGGGAACGAAGCCGGTGGCGTTGCCGATGATTGCCGATTCCAGCGCGAGCTTGGAGCCATCGGCGAAGGACGCGACCATCGGCGCCTTCTGCTGGTGTTTCTCCGCAAAGCCACGCTGCGTCTCGGGATTGCGGTAGCGGTCGAGGAACCCCTTGATCTGGCCGGTCAGCACCGGCTGGTAGCCCATGCTGTCGACGAAGCGCAGCAGGTTCATCGCGACGCCGGGCTCGTCGCCGTCGGTGTAGGTATAGACCACCCCCGCGCGATCCGCGTACACCCTGAGTATCGGGCCGACGGAGGCATCGACCTCCGCGTTCATCAGGATCACGTGCTTGCCGTTGCTGATCGCCTCCAGCGCCACCTGCGAGCCGAATTCCACCTCGCCGGTGGTCTCGATGATCGCCTCGATCTGACCGGACCGGCAAAGCAGCGCGGGGTCTTCGGTCACGACGTAGCGGCCCTTGCGGATGGCCTCTTCGAGCGCGGCCCCGCTCTCCACCGTACCCGACACCTCGGCGCCGGCGTCACGATAGGCACGCTCGGCCTGGGAGACGGTGCGGTTGGCGATCGCGACCAGCCGTATGCCTGGCATGGCGGTCAGTATCTGCAGCGCGATGCCGCGGGCCATGTAGCCCGCACCGACCATGCCCACCCGGATCGGGTTGCCGGCCGCCAGGCGTTTCGCGAGAGCGGTATCGACGATGATCATCCAGTCCGTCCTCTTTTGTGATCCTCGAACGGCCGCGCTTCACGCCGCAAACGGCGCCCACGACCGGTCGTTGTCCGATATGACCGTTACCTCGGCGGGCCAGTCGATGCCGAACGCCGGGTCGTCGTAGCGCAGCCCGCGGGCCGCCTGCGGCGCGTAAGGCCGCGAGGTGAGATACACGAGTTCCACGTCGTCGCTGAGCGTGAGATAGCCGTGTGCGCAGCCCTGCGGCACGTAGAGAAGCCGGGCGTTGTCCGCGCTCAGCTCCACGCCCATCCAGCGGCGAAATGTCGCAGACGCCGGGCGCAGGTCGACGGCCACGTCGAACACCGCGCCGCGGAAACAGCGCACGATCTTCACCTCCTCGTGCGGCGCGAGCTGATAGTGCAGCCCGCGCAACGTTCCGCGCCGCGGGCTGACCGCGGTGTTGATCTGCGCGACGCCGGCGTCGAGGCCGCGCCCGGCGAGTTCCTCGGCGCACCACAACCGCGCGAAGAATCCGCGCTCGTCGCTGCGCCGCTCGAGCTCGATCACGAACGCGCCCTCGACCGTACCTGCCGTGAATTGCAACGCGATGCTCCTGCCGTGACCCCGCTATTACATCAGCCCGCGTGGCGGACGTCACGGAACCAGTCGGCTTCCCGCCGCACCCCGGGACAGCAGATGCGCCGCGACCCCGCCTGCGAGCAGCCGGTTACCCTCCCGGTTGGGGTGGCTGTCCACCGGTGAGTTCATGAGCCGGCGCAGCTCGTGCCCGGCGAACCACTGCGCCGCATCGAGCACCGGCGCCGGTGCCACTGCGGCGCGCACCTCGTCCATGAGCGCCCGCACCGCGGGAACGCCCGCGTCGCGCCACCGGAAGAACACGACGAGCAGCGGCACGCCCGCGTTGCGGCTCAGCGCGGCCATCTCCCGCAGAGCCACGAGCGATTCGCCCCAGTCGCGCTGCGGCACGGGGACCGTGGCGGCCAGCGCCTGCCGCTTGCTGCCGCCGTAGAGGGCAAGGTGCGCGGCCAGCCGGTACAGCCACAGACGGCCCAGGAGCAGCCGGAAGACTTCTGCCGGCGGCCGGCCCGAGAGTTCGAGCTGGCGCTGCGACTCATAGGGCCCGGTGAAGGGCTCGACGTCGTTACTGACGTAGACCAGCAGGATCAGGTCCGGCGCGAGGCGCAACCCGTCCTCGCGCAGAAAGGCCAGCTCCTGCACGGAGTTGTAGCCGCCGACGCCGGCGTTGATCACGCTCGCCGGGCGGCCGAGCCCGCGCGAGAGTTCCCGTTGCAGCTGCTCGGTGAAGCCCTCCTCCTGCGGCACGCCCCAGCCGAAGGTCATGGAGTCGCCGACCGCCAGGACCCGGTATTCGCCGGCCGTCTTGGGTGCGATCGGGTCGTCGCGCAGGCCGAGCTCGTTGAAGTGCGTGCTGGTCGCGCCGTAGGTCGCGATCAGGCCCGGTCGGTGGCGGAAGCCACGCGTCGCATCCGGCAGCCGGTCGAGCTGGTAGCGCCGCGAGTGCTCGTAATAGGAGATGCCGATCGGGTCGAGCACCCGTACCGCTACCTCCGCCGCCCCGGTCATGACGAGCGTGCTGGCCGCCGCGAGCAGCAGGTTCGCCCGCAGATTTGCGCTGCGTGCCCGCAACCCGGGCAGGATCATCATCGTCATGGCGATGGCGACCAGGGCGAGACCGCCGAGCATCGCGACGTAAGCGGACGAGTAACGCCCGAAGAAAACGGGCTCATCCGAACGGTGTGAAGCGAGATAGATCGCGAGCAGCCAGAGCGCTGCGGTCAGCGCGACCCAGAACAGCGCGGCGGGACGCAACAGCGTCCCCTCTCCTGCGGCACGCGGTGTCGACATGCGTGGCGATTCTTCCAGAGGGGGCGGACGGCAACAACCGGGCGGTCAGCGCGCCGGGACAGGGCCGCGCGGGCCGGCCGACGGCCGCCGGTTCACTGCTGCGGCGAGGTCCGGGTGGCCACCGCGTAGCCGGCCTGCGGCGCCGGGTACACTCCGGGGCGCGCCAGCTCGAGGACGAAATCGCAGGCATCACTGAGCAGCGCCCGTCCCACCAGGCGCAGCACCACCACGTACACCAACCCGCCGCAGGCGACCTGGGCGAGCAGCGAGGCCAGCGGGCTGATCGCGGACGCCAGCTCCAACCGCACCATCCACACCGCCGCCAGCATGTACAGCGCGGCCACGAGCGGCCGACCAAGCATTCGCAGCCCCGCGCCGATGCCGAGCCCGAGCACGGCGGTGGTCAGCCGGGTGGAAATGAAAAAGATCAGCGGGTAGGCGAGCAGCCAGGCGAAGGCGGCCCCGTCCAGCCCGCCCTGCAACGCGCCGAGCAGGATCGCGCCGGGAATCGCCACGCTCGCGATCGTAAGTTCCTTCATCGCCGCCTGCGGCGCACCGGCGGCCGTCGCAACCGTGTTCTGGAAGGCGCAGATCATCCGCAGCGGGGCGGCGAGCGACAGCAGGGCGAGCGGTGTGGCGGCAAACCGCCATTTCTCGCCGAGCACGACCATCACGAAGTCGGGCGCGACCGCGGCGAGCCCCCAGCACATCGCGAAGGCGTAGACCCCGATCAGGCCGAGCAGTCGCCGATAGGTGTCGCGCAGGTCCTCGGGCCGCTCGCGAAGACGCGAGAGCGCGGGCAGTGACACCTTGTTGACGACCTCCATCACCTTGCCCACCGGGAGCATCGCAAGCTGCGCGGCCACCGCGTAACTGCCGACGAGCGACTCCTGCAGCAGGCGCCCGAGAATGGCCTGGTCGGACTGCCCGTACCAGCACCACAGAGCGCGCACGCCGACGACATTGCCGCTGAACCGGGCCAGCGGCCGGAGCGAGGCGAAGCCGGCCGAGAACCGCGGCCAAAGCGGCCCGCGATAAAAGGCCATCAGCAGCGCAGAGCGCACGACGGTCAGGACGAGCTTGCCGAGCACGAGCGCCCAGACCCCGAGACCGTACCATGCGGCGGCGAGCGTACACGCGGTCGCGCAGGCGTTGGCTGCCACCAGCGACAGGGATACCTCCCGGAAACGCAGCTCGCGCTCCAGCAGCGCCTGCGGAACGGCGAAGAACGCGGTCATCAGCAGATCGAGCGTCAGCACCCGAATCACCGGCGTGAGCGCCGGCTCGTGAAACCACGCGGCGATGGCCGGCGCCGCCGCAATGAGCAACAGCGCGAGCGCGAGATTGAGCACGAGGATCGCGCCGGTCGCAGCGCGCGCCGCATCGGCCGCGAGCTCCCGCGCCTGCACGAGCCCGGCGTCGAGCGCGAGATCGTTGAAGGTCGCGATGAACCCCATGACGACCATGGCCAGCGCGAGCAGGCCGTAGTCGTGGGGCTCGAGCCAGCGCATTACGACGACGGTCACCGGCCAGGTGAGCAGTTGCAGACCGAGCCTGACCGTTGCGGTCCAGCGCACCCCGCTCAGCGTGCCCTCCCGCAGTGTCGGACCGTTCATCGGCGGCTCGCGGGCCGACCCGCCGTGCATGCAGACCCGTCCATGGGATGCGTGGCTCCGTGCTGCGCCCCGGCCGGCGGCTGTGGCTGGGGCAGCCCGCAAATGCTAGCGGTTCGGCGCCGCTTCGCCCGTGAGAGCCGCCACAGTTTGTGCAATCCGTCACGGGCCGCCGCAAAATGGCTGCCCCGGTCGGTGGACTCGCTTCACCCCCACCATGAAGCAAATTCCTGATGCAACGAGTGATAGGGCAGCAACGGTGGTGCCTTTCGCCGCGGCCCTGTGGTTCTGGCTGAAGCTCGGGTTCATCAGCTTCGGCGGGCCGGCCGGGCAGATCGCGATCATGCACCAGGAGCTGGTCGAGCGGCGCCGCTGGATCTCGGAGCAGCGGTTCCTGCATGCGCTCAATTACTGCATGATCCTGCCTGGGCCAGAGGCGCAGCAGCTCGCTACCTACATCGGCTGGCTGCTGCACCGGACGGCCGGCGGGATCGCCGCCGGCGTGCTGTTCGTGCTGCCCTCGCTGCTGCTGCTGATCGCGCTCTCCTGGCTCTACGTCACCTTCGGCGAGACGCCGGCCATCGCAGGCGTGCTCTACGGCATCAAGCCCGCCGTGACTGCCATCGTGCTGGCGGCCGCCTGGCGCATCGGCCGGCGCACACTGCGCAACGCGCCGCTCAGGCTCATCGCGGCGGCCGCGTTAGTCGCCATCGCGGTGCTGGGAGCGCCGTTTCCGCTGATCATCCTCGCCGCCGCCGTGATCGGCTGGCTCGGCGGGCACTACGCGCCGCGCCAGTTCGCGGCCACTGCCGCCCACGGCGCCAGCGCGCCGGCTGGTGGGCCGGCGGTGATCGACGACGACACGCCTCCGCCCGCCCACGCGAGACTCGACGCGGGGCGCCTCGGCCGCGTGGGGTTGGTCGGACTCGCGCTGTGGGCGGCGGCGTTCGGCGTGCTGGTGGTTCACTCGGGCTGGCAGGGTGCACTCGCGCAGATGGCGTGGTTCTTCACCAAGGCGGCACTCCTCACCTTCGGTGGTGCCTATGCCGTGCTGCCCTATGTCTTCCAGGGTGCCGTCGAACAGCACGGCTGGCTCAGCACGTCACAGATGATCGACGGGCTGGCGCTCGGCGAGACGACGCCCGGACCCCTGATCATGGTGGTGGCCTTCGTGGGTTTTGTCGGCGGCTGGGGCGCCGAGATCTTCGGACCCGATAACCCGTTGCTCGCAGGCGTGGCAGCCGCGAGCGTCACGACATTCTTCACTTTTCTGCCCTCCTTCATCTTCATCCTGGTCGGCGGCCCCGTCGTCGAGAGCACGCATCGCCAGCCACACGTGACCGCGCCGCTGACGGCGATCACCGCAGCCGTCGTCG
>CAZFWB010000047.1:0-9152 GCA_964522655.1 uncultured Chromatiaceae bacterium
TTCAAGTTTCTCAATCGCCTCTCACGCCCGCATAAGCCGGCCCGCAACCGCCGTTACCACTTCGGATGTGCAACGACGTGACGACTCACGCCGCCGTAAGTGCGCCCAGGCGCAGCAGTAGCGGCAACGCGACGCCGCTGACGTTTCGGTGCAGCTGCGCGAAAAAGCGCGGATCGGCAAACTGCCTCCTGGCGTCCGGGTTGAGTCCTTCCATGCGGTCAACCTGGACGCGAAGCCGCTGGTGCAGCACTTCGACGGACGCCCCGAGCCCGTTCGCGCAGAACTCTGCCACAAGCAGCGATCCGGGAAGGGCCAGCGGCAGACAACTGCCGAGCACCGGTGCTGCAAGGTGGACCGTGCCGGCACCACCCGCGGCCGCGTCGAGGGCCAGACGGTTGTAACCGCTCGCAGGTCGGACGTGCGGCGGCAGCGAAGCGAAGTGGCGGGGCACATCCAGACACAGCAGCATCGCGGGAGTGGCCACGAGCTTGCGGAACGCGTCGTAAATTTCGCTCCGTCCGAACGGCGCGTGCAGGGCGATATCGCGCATGCTGGACTCACCGGCCGCGATGCTGTCGAACACGTGGCGAATGACCGGTGTCGAGAACCGGAACGATGAGGAGGCGGGCCGATCGAGTTGCTGCCAGATAGCCGCGGCATCGCCTCCGAGCGCCGCCCGCGCCCGCTCCTCGAGGTACCCGAGGGCGCCCGCCGGGTCGGGCTCGGCCTCGCGAACGAAGACGTCCGTGCGCACCATGGTCGCGTCGAGAAAGTCGAGAAAGATCGCCTTTGCCGCGCGTCCGGGCAGCGCATCGTATCGCGCGCGCAGGGCCGGCGGCACGGTCAGGTCAGGATCGCTCAAGGCCGGGGCGGCAGCGCCGCAGAAACGCAGTCCGGCCTCCTGCAATTCCGCAATCACTTCCTCCAGCAACCGGTAGCGGTAGCTGTTGGCCAGCAGATTGTGCGATAGGTTGTCGAGCGCCACCGCGTCATCGGCCTGGTAATACGCGTAGACCTCGTTCAGCAGGGACATTGCGGGCGCATTCTGCTGCAGGTATTTCGCGCCGTGGTCGCGCATCTGCCCGAGCAGGCCGATCCCCTCCTTGAGACGCTGCATCGAGCCCTGCCCGCGGTCGGGTACGAGGCTGCGCAGCACCTGCCACATAGGCGTCACCGCCGCCCGCCCGAGAGTGACGAAATTCAGGCACAGCAGGCCGCCACTGCGGAGACATTTCGCGAACAGGGCGATCAGCGCGGCTCGCTCGGCCTCGCCCAGCCACGAGTACGTGCCCGCACATGCGACGTAATCCACCGGTGGAATGCTCCCGGGATCGAGCGTGGAAAAGGCCGCCTCGATGTAAGTGACGTTGCCGAGGCCAGCGGCTGCGGCGGCGCCGCGGGCAATCTCGATGTTACCCGCGTGGAAGTCCACTCCGAGGAACTCGCCCTGCGGACAGGCGGCAGCGAGCGCATTGAGCGTCGTGCCGCTGCCGCAGCCGAATTCTAGGTAGCGAAACGGACGGGCCGGGTCGGGTGGCGAAAAGCCGGCCAGCGCGGCACTGTAGCTGAGGAGGACCGGCGCCTGCAGTGGTACGAATCTGGAGCGGTAAGCAACGTCGCGGACGTACGAAGCACTGCTGCGGGCGTCGGCGTTCACGCGAAGTTGCTACCGGTATCAAGGAGCGTCACTGCGCTGGCAGCGTAAACGGCCGGCCGACCGATCACAAGGTCTCACCGGCGCGCCTGCCCGACCACGACGTCGCCCGGTTGTGCAATCATTTGCCGGTGAACAAAACGCCACTCGTACTGGAGGAGGGTAACCAGCGCCTGATCCGGGCCCGGCACGGTTATGTGCTCTACAATCGCAACGATACTGTAATTGGACGGCTGATCGAGACCTACGGCGAGTACTTCGAATCGGAAGTCGCCGTTTTCCGTCGCTTTCTCACCGCCGGTGATCTCGCCGTCGACGTCGGCGCCAACATCGGCACGCATTCCCTGGCTATGGCCCGGATCGTGGGGCCAAACGGGTTCGTCTACGCCTTCGAGCCGCAGCGCATTGTCTTCCAGACGCTTTGCGCAAATATCGCCGTGAACAGCCTGTACAACTTGCATTGCGTCAACGCAGTCGTGGATGAGTCAGCCGGCTGGATCAGACTGAGCGATGTGGACCCCGGCGTGGAGAATAACTTTGGAGGGGCTGAGGTCCGTCTTCTGGCAGGGCCGGCTCAGGCGCCGCCGGTGCTGCGCGTGACCCTGGATGAGTTCCTCGACGTCGATCGGCTGAAGTTCGTCAAGATCGACGTGGAGGGCATGGAGACTAACGTACTGCAGGGAGCCCGCCGGCTGATCGAGCGTTTCAGGCCGGTGCTTTACGTGGAGAACGCGTTTCCCGACCAGTCACCCCAACTCCTGAACCTGCTTGCTGATCTGGGATACCGCTGCTACTGGCACCTGCCGATTTACCTGGCCCGCCAGAACTATTTCGGATCCGAGGAGCGCCTGTACCCGATCGGATTCGTCGACCGCGGTGACGCCCACCTCGACTGCATCGGCATCGCCGTGAACACCCTGTGTGTCCACACGGCACTCGGAATAGCCATCGAAGGATTGCGGCTGATTACAGATCCTATGGAGCATCCGCTGCGGCGCGACTGCGTGAAGCACTTTGCTACCTCCGGCTCCGGACCGGGCATCCCAATCATCGAGGCCAGAGACTGACCGAAGTGCCAAGAACAGTAGCCATCAGGTTGCAATGCGCCGGCATCGGCGACTGCCTATGCGCCATCCCCATCCTGCGCAAGATTCGCCGCCAATATCCGGACGTAACCGAGCTGGTCCTGTTCACTCACCTGCCGGAGATCTTCCGTCGCTGTCCATACGTAACGAGCGTCCAACACATCGACGACCAGGCCGCTCTCGCCCGCTACCCCGAAGTGCTTACGCTGTTCGACACAGGCAGGCTGCCGTACCACCTCATGGACACCATCGATTTCATGAGCATTCCGGCAGGGCTCGGTCAGCTCAGTTTCCGCGAGAAGCAACTGGAGTACTTCCCCGTCGAAGAAGACCGGTCGCAGCGCTTCGACGTCGTGCTGAACACCTCGATGACCTGGCCGAGCCGCAGCTGGCCGCTCGCGAACTGGCAGCGGCTCGCCGATGCGCTCCTGGCGCAGGGCAGGACGGTGGCCGTCGTGGGCAAGAGTGTCTACTCGCCGTGGGATCAGATGCAGAAAACCAGCCAGGGACTGGCTGGCTGCGTCGACCTCACCAACAGATTGAGCCTGGACCAGACCTTTTTCACGATCGCCCACGCCGGGCTCTTCGTTACCTGCCAGGGCGGGCTCTCCGTGCTGAGCGGCGCCACTGAGACGAAGGTCGTCGTGCTGGACCGCTCGATCGAGTGGAGCAAGTACGCCCTTTACCGCCATGAGGATCCGCACTACCGCTTCAAGATCGTGAAGGGCAACTGCGAAATCTACTGCTGCGACAGCGAGGCCTGCCCGGTGTACGGGGAATTCCGCTGCATCCCGGACTTCGATGCCGTATGGGCCAGCGTTGCCGATCTCATTTGAGAAGAGGTCTCTGACATGACGCAAGAGGAAGAACCCGACTTCGAGAAACACCTTCTGGCGCGGCGGTCACTTCCGGAATACATGCTGCTGTGGCAACACCTGCTCGAAACCGAACGCCGGAAATCGCCAGACCTCCCCGTGCTTAGAGGTCACAAGGCGTATTCGCAGAACGACGAGGATGGCATTGCGCAGGAGATCTTCCGCAGGATCGGTGTTCGTCACCGTACGTTCGTGGAGATCGGGGCCGGCAACGGCATCCAGAACAACACCCTCTTCTGGCTCAAGCTGCAATGGCGCGGCGCCTGGATCGACGGCTCGAAAGCCAACGCGGATTTCATACGCCAGGCCTTTGCCGCTCCGATTGCGCAGGGGCAGCTCCACTTTCAGCAGGCCACCGTGACGCGGGCAAACGTCAACGGGCTCATCGGCCACACACCCTATGACGGCAGAGAGATCGACCTGCTGAGTATCGACATCGATGGCAACGACTACTACGTATTTGAGCAACTCACGGTCGTTCAACCGCGCGTCGTCGTCATCGAATACAATGCCCGCTTTCCTCCCCCGGCGCGCTGGCGCATTCCGTATTTCGCCGACTTCCGGCCGGACGGCAGCGACTGGTTCGGAGCCTCTCTGCAAACCTTGAGCGAGCTTTTCGCGCGACGAGACTACGCCCTGGTTGCGTGCAACATCACCGGCAGCAATGCGTTCTTCGTGCGCAGCGATCTCGCCGGCAACCACTTCCCGTGCATCGGCGAGACGGACAAGCTCTATCAGCCGCCACGCTACTACCTGACGCCCGGCTTGTTCGATCACATTGCGGGGACTGCCGCCGTCTCCGTCCGGCTCGACTGCAACTGCGAGTAATCATCGACGCCCCGGCGTACGGGCAGCCAGACGACGAGACGGCACCCTATCATGGGGCTCGCGGCGATGCTCAGGGCACCACCCAGCCGCATTGATAGCCGTCGAACAGGGGCCGTATGCCGACCTGCTCGAAATACTCGGCCACGAATCGCGCCTTTCCGGCAATACCCTGATCCTCCAGGAGGATGAAATCGTTCCGCTCGTCGCGGAAGCCTCGCAGCTGATGGAAGGAATCGTCCACGACCACGAGAGTCCCGTCGCCAAGGGCGGGCGCGATCGCGCACAGTTCCTTCAGATGATGCACGGCGCTCGGGCCCGGATTGGCCGGATCCCAATCGAAGGAATCCAGGTACAGCAGATCGACGCTTCGGCCTTCACGCAGCAGCTCTTCCGCCACGCGGGATAGGAACCGCACGCTGTCTTCCTGGTACACCGTCGTCTGCGGACCGACGACGGCGCGCGCGTAGGCGCAGGCTGCTGCGTCCAGGTCCACGCTCCATACCCGGCCCGCATGCTCCGTGACGAAGCGGTCGAACAACACGGTACTCTGACCGTCGCCTTCCCAATTGTCGCGCTCGCGCGCGCAGCCGGTCTCGAGAATGAAATGGCCGCGGGATTTTTTCCTCAGCAGGAATTCGAACGCCAGGCGGAACGTGTGGCGCCGCGGACCGAGCCGCGGGCCCCAATTGGTGTCGAATGACTCGAGGAAATTCATGCTTTGATAGGCCTATGCCAGACATGCCGCAACGGCGATCATTATCTGGTCTCAGACGACCGTGCCGGAACCGCCTTCAGACTCCGCCAGCAGCCTGCACGGCATCTGCGACCGCCGCAATCACCGGGCCCCACTCCCCGAACGCGGGCTGGCGGAACAGCCGCATGGTCGGGTACCACGGGCTGTCCTCGCGACCCATCATCCAGCGGTAGTCGGCGTTGGCCGGCAGCAGCAGCCACACCGGCTTGCCCATGGCGCCGGCGAGGTGCGCCACCGCCGTGTCGATGCTCACCACGAGGTCGAGATGATCGATGAGGCCCGCGGTGCTGCCGAAATCGGCCAGCTCCGGGGACCAGTCCGCGACGCAGCCCTCGGCCATCACCCGTTCGCGGTCGCCCGCGCGATACTCCCGCTGCAGCGAGTGGAACTCCGCATCCTGTTCCAGCAGCCGTCCGAGCAGGGAAAACGGCAGGTCGCGCTGGCGCATGCTGCTGGTGTAGCCTGCGGACCCCGACCAGGAGAGGCCGATTCGCGGCCGGCCGCGCGCTCCGAGCCGCATCGCCCACAACCGGCGCTCCTGCTCCGGTGCCCAGAGGTACGGTACGTCGCGGGGAACGCTTGCGAGCGCGGTGCGACAGGCGAACGGCAGTGACATGAGCGGGCACTGCAGATCGGTCTCCGGCAGGGGTGAGCCCTCGCTCACCACCGCGACGTCACCGCGCAAGGTCCGCGCCACCGCCGCGAGCGTCGGCGGCACCTCCACGGACACCCACGCGCCCTGCGCGGCCAACAGCGGCGCGTAGCGCAGCATCTGGATGGTGTCGCCGAGGCCCTGCTCGTAGTGCAGGAGAATGGAGCGCCCGGCGATCGGCGCCTCGCCCAGCCAGAGTGGCTGCGCGAACTCCCGCACCAGCCGCCGGCCGGGCAGCGCCTGGAAGCGCCACTCGTAGAGCGGCCAGCCCGCTGCGAAATTCCCCGAGCGCAGCAGGGCGAGCCCCTCGTTGAGGTAGGCGGCGGCGAAATCCGGTCGCAACGCCTGGGCGCGGTGATAGCAGTCGATCGCTTCACCGATGCGCCCCATCGACTCGAGGGCCAGGCCGAGGTTGTTGAGCGCTTCGGCGTAATCCGGCCGCAGCTCGAGCGCGCGGCGGTAACCGGCAACCGCCTCGTCGTGCAACCCGAGGGCCTTATGCGCGGTGGCGAGGTTGTTGTACGCCTCGGCGTAATCGGGGCGCACACGCACGGCCTGCTCCAGCCGGGCAAGCGCGTCCTGCGGCCTGCCCATCGCCTCCAGTGTCAGGCCGAGGTTGTTCAGCGCCTCGGCGAAGGCACCGCGCATGGCCAGCGCCCGCTCAAGGCAGGCTGCCGCCTCGTCGAACCGGCCCATCGTGTACAGCACGAGCCCGAGGTTGTTGCAGGCCTCGGGAAAATCGGACCGCAGCTCGAGGGCCCGGCGGAAACTGCCTTCGGCCTCCTCGAGTCGGCCGGCTTCGCGCCAGGCATTGCCGAGCGTGTTGTGTGCCTCCGCAAGACCCGGCTGCAGCGCGAGCGCGCGCTGGCAGCTGTCGACGGCTTCGTCCACCCGGCCGAGCGCGAGCAGCACGTTGGCAAGATTGGCGTGACAGGGGGCGTGGTTGGGCGCCTGCTGCACTGCCCGGGCGATGAGCTCGCACGCATGGTCGTGACGACCCGCCTGGTGGGCGAGCAGCCCGAGCATGTGCAGCGCGTCGGGATGGCGCGGTTCCTGCTCAAGAACCCGCCGGCAAGCAGCCTCGGCCTCGGCGAGTCGGCCGGCCTGGTGCGCCGCGATCGCCGAGCGCATCGTCTCCGCCACGCTGGCCACGCCGCCGGACCTCAGCCGCCGGAAACGGCGGCCGCAGGAAACCGCGCGAGCAACGCGCTGCGCAACGCCTCGGCGACCGACGCCCAGTCGCCGAAGCGCGGCTGGCGCAGCAGTCGCATGGTCGGGTACCAGGGGCTGTCCTCGCGGCCGAGCATCCAGCGGTAGTCCGGCGCGAACGGTAGCAGCAGCCAGGTCGGCTTGCCCATGCCAGCGGCGAGGTGCGTCACCGAGGTATCCACGGTTATGACCAGGTCGAGCTGGTCGATCAGCCCGGCCGTGGCGCCGAAATCCGTAAGTTCACCGGCGAAGTCGCGGATGCGGTCGGTCGAGCGCATGAGTTGCGCGTCGGCTGGACGGTACTCCTTCTGCAACGAAATGAACTCCACGTTTACAGAGAGAGACGGCAGAAGCATCTCCAGTGCGATGCTGCGGTGGCGGTCATTGCGGTGCGTGGTCGAGCCGGACCACACGAGGCCGACGCGCGGTCGATCATCGGCTCGCAGGCGAGTGCGCCAGGCGGCCTGCTCCCGCGCCGGCGCGAACAGATAAGGCACTTCGGCCGGCACCGTGGCGAGCGTCGTCCGAAACGCCAGCGGCAGCGACATGAAGGGACAGTGCAGGTCAAACGCCGGCAGTTCACCGCCCTCGACGACCACGGCGTCCACGCCGGGGACAGTGGCAGCAACGCTCGCCAGCGCCTCGGGCACCAGGACGATCACCCGCGCGCCCTGCGCGGCGAGCATGGGCGCATAGCGCAGCATCTGCAGGGTGTCGCCGAGGCCCTGCTCATGGTGCAGCAGGATCGTACGGCCTGCGACGGGCGTCTCGCCGAGCCACAGCGGCTGGCGGAACTGGCGCCGCACGCGGGCCGGGTCGGCAAATCTCCAGCGCTCCTCGGCGAGCGCCCAGCCGGCCTCGAAGTCGCCCTTCAACAGCAGCGCAAAGGCCTTGTTCCACAGCAGATCCGGCGCGCCCGGGTCGAGTTCGAGCGCCCGATCGGCGCAGCCGATCGCCTCCTCGAGCCGGCCCATGGTCTGCATCAGGTTGCCGAGGTTGCTGTGCGCCTCGGCGAACGCCGGGTTGAGCGACAGGGCCTTCTCATAGGAAGCCTGCGAGCCCTCGAGGTCGCCGAGCCCGAGCAGGGCATTGCCGATGTTGTTATGGGCGGTGGCGAAATCGGGTTTGAGGGCCACCGCCTTGCGATAGCAGGCGAGCGCCTCCTCGAGCATGCCCTTGGCCTCGTACTGCGTACCGATGTTCTGCAGCGCCTCGGCGTAATCGGGCCGGATGGCGAGCGCCCTGCCGATGCTCTCGATCGCCTCGTCGTGGCGGAACTGCGCAGCGCGGATGAAGCCGATGTTGTTCCAGGCCTCGGCGTAGCGCGGGTTCGACTCGAGCGCGAGCCGATAACATTCCAGCGCCTCGTCCAGACGTCCCAGAGACTGGAGCGCGATACCGAGGTTGTTGCGCGCTTCGGCGTAATCGGGACGGATGGCCAACGCGCGCTCATAGCTCTCGCGCGCCTCCTCGACCTGTCCGCTCGCCATCAGCACGTTACCGAGGTTGTAATGACCCTCGGCAAAGTCGGGCCTGAGCGCCAGTGCACGCCGGTGGTGGACAATGGCCTCCGCGAACCGCCCCTGCTCCTGCAGCGCGTTGCCGAGGTTGAGGTGCGCATCGGCGAAATCCGGGCTCAGCTCCAGCGCCCGCTCGTAGCTGCGCACGGCCTCCTCGAGCCGGCCGAGCGCGCGCAACGCGTTGCCGAGATTGCTGTGGCAGGGCGCGTGCCGCGGCGTGATACAGATCGCCTCTTCGATGAGTTCGACCGCCGCCTGGTTGCGGCCGAGATGGTGCGCCAGCACGCCGAGCATGTGCAGCGCGTCGGGGTGCCGGGGAACGCGCTGCAGCACCTCGCGGTAGAGGCTCTCGGCTTCGCCGTAGCGGCCCGCCTGGTGATGGGCGATGCCGGCCTGCATGAGCTGTCTGGCGTCGGTCTGCATCCTGAGTCGAGACCCGGCCCCGCTGGCAATCGAGCCGCGGATTCTACCTGCCGCGGGCCGCCGAGAACTCTGCCCCCGCGCGCCAGTCCGTCATCCGGACTTCAGCATGTGTCCCGCCCAAGCTGTGGATCCCTAGCACCAGTAAAAATTAA
>CAZFWB010000047.1:9162-18959 GCA_964522655.1 uncultured Chromatiaceae bacterium
GAACAGGGGCGAGAGACTCGCGGTCCGCAGCCCCTGTCTGGCCGCGAGCACGGCAAGACTGCGCCGCGAGAACAGGCTGATGTGGCCGTTACGCGGAGCAAGATACCACCAGCTGAGCGGCTGGCCCGGCGTGAGTTCGCCGTCGGAGACGATGGTACTGACCAGGATGAGACCGTCCGGCGCGAGCAGCGAGTCCAGCCGCGCGAGGAGCTGCCTTACATCGGGCACGTGCTCGAAGACCTCAAAACAGGTGATGAGCTCGAATCGGCCGGCCCCGTCGAGCGCCGTGCTGGTATTGAAGAACGGGTCGTAGGACACGGACTGCCAGCCCGACTCGCACAAGATCGCGCTCAGCCGCCCCGCCCCGCCGCCGTAATCGAGGTGCCTGATCGCGCGCCCGCGCTCACCGAACAGGGCGAGCACGTTGTCCGCGTTCACCCGTGGCCGCGTCTCCACGTGATCGGGATCCACCTGCAGATAACCGTCGTTGTAGATCTCGCGCCGGAAGTCCTCCGGTGTCCACGCGCAAAACTCCGGCGCGAAGGCGAAGCCACACTGCCGGCAGGCGACGTAATGCACCTCGCGCCCCGCCGGTGGCAGGACCAATCCGCGCGCCTCCTCGCAGTTCTTGTTGAAATCCACGGCACCGAGCATGGCGCATGCGCCGTCGCATACTGGGCAGCGCGGCTCTGAAACGGTTGCGTAAGTCATGGCCTGACAGCCGACAGGCTGCGATCCTCAGGTCGAGCGCAGATTGCAACCTAACAGCCGGCAGCACGCCGGTCGAGAGGCGTGCGGGATGATGGCGGCGGACTCAGTTAAAGGTGCCCTTGAAATCCGGCGGCACGAAGAAAAAGAAGGCCGCGGTCGCCCGCTGGCCGGCGGGCAGCGCATCACGCCAGTGTGGAGTCGTGTGGCCGGCGTAGACCGCGCCGTCGCCGGGCCTGAGCAGGACGGTCTTCGTCTCGCCGTTGATATCGAAATAGAACGGCCAGGGATCCGGCTCGCCCGCCGGTCCGGTCATGTCGAATACGAGTGACATGTTGCGCTCACACTGCGAGCGATCGAGGTGCTTGTCGAGCACGGCGCCAGCCTCGTAGATGCCAAGCTGGCAGAACGAGGGAATCAGCAACTGCTTGTCGAGGCGGTTGATGAGCCGGGTAATGCCGTTGTGCAGGGCCGCGATGGTCGGCTCCCTGTGGATGTTGGTGCGCAGCGCGACCTGTACGTCGCCGACACCTAGCGCCGGAAAGTAGCCGTGCTCGCGAAGCCGGCGCACGTAGTGGCGCAGCTTCACGCGCTGGGCCGCCGGCAGGATCTCGCGCAGGACCGCGTAAGCGCCGTAGCGCATCGTCTCGCGAGCCTCTGCGATCTGCCGCTCCCACTGCGCCGCACGTTCGGCCACCTGCGTGCCGATCAGCGCAGTGACGTCGCCCGTTCCGGGCGGCAGCCGGATCGGAAACATCAGTCCCGTGCCGGCGTCCTCACCCCAGATCAGGTCCGTATCGGGCGGAAGGCGTGGCGTCTCTTTGCCGAGCACCTCGCGAACTTCGGCGGGAACGGGCTCGCCCGCGTTTTGCACGAACACGCGCGACATGGGCGCCAGTTCGGCCGCAAGATCCACCGGTGCGGCGGGATCCGGGAAATACACCTCCGCCGCCGGCAGTTCGTCGACGAATATCGAATGGCGGCGCAGGGCTTCGATCAGCGTGTCGGTCAGGGGCACCTGCGGCGGTATCTTGCCTCCTGCCAGGCACCAGGCCAGCAGCCACAGCGAGAGTTCCGGGTCCTCGCCGAGCGCAATCGGCGCGTCGAGTGCCGGTTGGTCACGGCGGCGCGCATACAGGTACAGCCCCATCTCGAGCTTCGGATTGAGCCGCATCACCTGGCCGCCGTCGGGCCGGCGCGAAAAAACTATGACCTCGCCGCGGATCAGCGCTTCGCGGGTCTGCCCACCAGGAGGCTCGGCAATCCGCCGCTCGCCCTCTAGCTGCCCCTGCCGGTAGAGCAGGTACTCCAGGAAAGTAACCAGCCAGCGAGCGACATCGTGATGCTCGAGCAGCTTGAACTGCGTGCGCCGGGCGATGTCGCCCTCGACCGGCACCATGAAATACACCTGCACGGCCAGGCTGGGATTGAGGTAGCCGGCGTTGTCGATCTTCTGCACCAAAATCATGACCTTAGCTCATCTGCCCGGCGGGACAAATTGGTCCTCGACGGCTGCGTGGCCATTAAGGGACCGCGGCCGGCCTGCTGTCAAACCACCGCACGGCAGTATTTACCACTATGTCTGCCGTGGACCGCTTGTATGACGATGCTGGCCAAAAGCCGGCTGGCTGCCGGCGCAGCATGGGGGCCACTATGGGCCTGCCCGATCGAGCCCAGATTGATGGACAGATCAATCCCACCCTGACGGTGCACGGTTGTTTTTCGGCCGCCGTGGACGGCGAAGAGCGCCGCGTCCACCTCGACTTGCGCGACCATCCGGGGCTCGTCCCGTGGCTCGACAGCATCCTCGAACACATTTTGAGCCAACAATGCCGGTCGCCTGAGATCCGGCCGATTGCCGAACCGCCGGGTGGCCACACGCGGCGATTACTGCTCGATGCCGGCATCCTCTACCTGCGGCCGCGGGGCGCAGGCGGCATGGAGCTCGGGCTGAACCCGCAGCTGAACGTGCAGCTGATGCTGAACGTGCGCCGCCACGGCGGGCCTGCGTACCAGGCGATGCTTACGCTGGCCGATGACCCGGAGCTTACGCGCTGGCTGCTCAGATTTTTCAGCGACCGGCTGGCGGCAACGGACCTGCGCCGCCTCGGTGAGTCCCTGCGCGAGAGCCTGCGGGGGCACAACCTGCTGGTCGATACGCTGCCGGCGCCGGACGCCTTCTGGCCGGATCCGGCCGCGCCGGTGGAACTTGCCGCCGAACTGGCGCTGGCCGCTCGAACCTCCCGCCAGCCGGCCGGGCGGCCGATCCCGGCGGAGGTGCGACGGGTGCTCGGCCGCCACACGCCCGCGTTGCCGCCGGACACCGAACTCGTCTGGGGCGAGGATACCGGCACCGGGATGGTGTTCCCGACGCGGCTCGGCGCCGACGACCGCGAAGCCGTCATCGCGCGCTACATCGGCACTGCCGCGTCCGAACGGGCCACGCAGTGGGAGCTCCAGCTCGAGGCCGCGCGCGCGTCGGTGCGCAACCGCCGGCATGCGGTGCTCCGCGACATCGTGCCGGCACCGCAGCGGGCGAAGCTGCGCCAATTTGTGCGCCAGTTGCGCGAAAGAGGCTACTTTCCCGAACTGGGCGATGGCCAGGTGGCGCTGCGCTCGTCGATCCACAACCAGCCCACCATCGCCTCCCTGCACCAGGGGCTGGCCGGCATCGTGAGCCGCATCGGCAAGGAACCGGTCAACCCCTCGTACTGCTACCTCAGCTGCTACGAAGAAGGGGCGGTCCTCGATCGCCACCTCGATCGCGCGCAATGCGCCTACAACCTTTGCCTGGTGCTCGACATGCAGTACCTCGACCGCGACGGTGACCCGGAGCCCTGGCCCATTTATCTCGAACTGGACGGCAGACCCGAGGCCGCCCTACTCAACGTCGGCGACGGCGTGTTCTTCTCGGGCAGCCAGATCTGGCACTGGCGCGATGCGCTGCCGGCCGGGCAGCGGGCGTTCGTCTGCTTTTATCATTTCGTGCCCCTCGGCTATACCGGGTCGCTCGACTGAACACCCGCACCCGGCCGCGCGAGCGGAGCGCGGCGCACGCCTTGCGATCCGCGAACGATTGCTGCCCGCCCAACAGAGACGCTAGCAGCAATGACGTCGGTGGCGGGTGCGTTACGTATGCGAGCGACGGGCGCGGACCAGCTTGCTCTGCCAGTGCGGTGCGTTGGTGCCGGCCAGGCGCCGCTCGATGCCATCGTGCCTGCCGTCGCGGAACATCTCGATGGTGAAGCCCGCCACCGCAAGTTCACGGCGCACTTCCTCGTCGGCGTAACGTGGCTTGCCCCGGCCGTAATAACGCTCGGCCGGTGACGCGGGTGCGGGATCGAAACCTTCGGAATGGGCGTAACAGAGGATCTGAAAGACGAACGGGCTGCCCGGCCGTAACACACGCGCCGCCTCGCTGAAATAACTCCAGGTGACCTCTTTCGGACAATGCTGGAACACGAGGAAGGAAATCACTAGGTCCACGCTCTCGGTGGCGACTTGCGGCAGGCCTTGATCCGCCCGGTGCAGCTCCACGTTGGGACAGCCGGCAAGGTAGTTGCGTGCGCGCTCGATCATTAGGTCCGAGACGTCGAAGCCGATCAGGCGACTTACCTCCGGCGCGAGGAACCGCTCGAGCCTGCCCATGCCACAACCGATGTTCACCACGCACCACTCGGGCTGAAGTCGGATGAGAGCGCGCAGCGCCTCCAGCGCCTCCCTGCCCGACTGCCCGAACTCCTCTACTGTCCGGGTCTCGTTGTCGATGACGTTCGCTGCATCCGCATCGGTGCCCTGGGCGAGGCAGTTCCAGGTGAGGCGCATGTCATGCGTGTGGTCCGGTTCGGCCGGTACGAGGAACAGGTGTCGGCACATCTCTGCGAGCTGTAACTCGAGCTGCGGCGAGGTACCGGCCTGCTCGAGAACCGTCCCGATGGTTCGCGGTTGCTCGAACAGCCGAAGCACTTTCATGAACTCGTGCGGCAGCCAGAGCTGGACGTTGATGCCGTTGAAAACGAGACAGCTCCCCTCGGCTTCGCGCACAATGCGGGCCGACGAAGACAGGATGTAAGGTTTCATGCGGTAGCGAAAGCCCGCAGACAATCAGGGAGACACGCCGGTCGGCATCACCCCTGTTGGCCGGCCGCCGGCGCGCCGCTCGGGCCGTTCATCCGCGCACACGGGCCAGTTTCGGCACGGCAGGCGCGAGCCGCGTCACGATGCGGGAGAAAGTGCAGCATCGCTCACAAATGTCCAATGTCACTTCACCGCTATTACGCCGGCGCAGCAGGTCGCGCAACTTCGCGTACTCCTCGCTGTTCCAGATCTCGTCCAGCGACTGATGCCTTACATTCCCGAGGTGGGTGTCAGTCATCATCGGGCAGGGATAGACGTTGCCAAACTTGTCCAAGAACGTGCTCATCCACAGGATCGGGCACGGCCGCGTGATATTGGCCGCGTTTATGGCAAGGTCGAGGCCGATCTGGTAATTCGAACACTTGCAGGCGAGCAGGCCAATCTTCTCGAAAAGCAGGCCCCTGTCCGTCTCATCGATGTGCAGGTCCTCGGAACGCAGTTCGAAGCGGTGCGCGTTGGCCTTAGCCGTGGACTGCCGCTCGAGGTTCTCCGCTACGGTCTTGTCGACGGTTGCTGCATAGACCACGCGCAGGCGTCGCACACCGAGATCGCGGACCAGTTCGGCCATCTGGTCGATCTCGCGGAAGTTGTCGCGCGACACCACACAGATCACCATGATAACCGGGTGCTCCTGCCCGGTGTCCTGCTGGCGCGTCTTCTTCATGGTCTGCAGAAGCTGTATGGCACGCACCGTCTTTTCGAATGCGCCATCGAGCCCGCGGATCCGGTCGTGGACCTCGGGAATCGGACTGTCAATTGAAAATGAGATGTACTGCAGCCCGCTCCTGAGCAGGTCCCGCACCCGGCGTTCAACCAGCGGCATGCCGTTTGTCACAGTCGAAGTGCCGAAACCGAGCGCCGTCGCGTGACCGATGTAGCTCTCGAAGGAGTTGTCCAGAAAGGGTTCGCCGATGGTGTCGAAGGCGATGTGCTGCACTCCACCCCACGCCTTGATCTGGTCGAGCAACCCGTGGATCTCACCGGCGTCCAGGCGCGGCTCCCCGTTGGCGTCGGTCTCGGCCATGTCTTCCCAGATCGCGCAGCTCTTGCACTTGAGATTGCAGCGATTCTCGGCAGTCAGGTAGACGGCCTGCGGATTCTGCAGTCGTTCAGTCATCCTCGGAGAACCGGAATTGTCGGCGTGTCACCCCGTCGATTTTCAATAGTACGCCGCAAACCAATCCGGGGAAACCACAGCCCTTCGCGGTTGTGCGCCGCAGCCCGGATGACCACGCAATATCGCCGATTGACATAACAGACGAGAGTGCCGGCTGGAATCGCCGAGTCTTGCACGCCTGCGTGGCGGCTGCGGTGCGCGCGCGCCGGGCGCGTGCGCCGAACTCAGGCGTTCACCACCGCGGCCGCCATCAGGATGCGTTTCGGCTCGGCGATGCCGTAACCCTGCGCGTAGTCGACCCCCATGCCCTTCAGCATGGTGATGATCTCGGCGTTGGCCGCATATTCGGCGATGGTCCTCTTGCCCGTCAGGTGCCCGATCTCGTTGATGGAGCGGACCATCTCGCGGTCGATCGGGTCGTGGAGGATTTCCTTCACGAAACTGCCGTCGATTTTCAGGAAATCGACCGGGAAGTGCTTGAGATAGCCGAACGACGACAGCCCGGTGCCGAAGTCATCGAGCGCAAAGCGGCAGCCGAGTTCCTTCAGGGAATTGATGAAGCGGCTCGCCTGCGCGTAACTCGCGATTGCGGAGGTTTCCGTGATCTCGAAGCAGATCTTCGTCGGGTCGAGCCCGCTCTTCTGGAACTGCCGCACCACGAACGGCAGGAAGTCGTCGTCGACCAGGCTGAGGCCCGAGAGGTTGATCGAGCACAGCGCCAGGCGCTCGCGCTCGTCGGCCTCCGAAACCAGCCAGCGGAAAGTCGTCTCGACGACCCAGCGGTCGATGCGCGGCGTGATCCCGTAGCGTTCCGCCGCGGCGATGAACAGATCCGGCGACACCAGCGCGCCCTGCTCGTCGCGCATTCGCAGCAGGATCTCGTAGTGCGAGCCGAACTCCTCGACCTGCAGTGGCGCAATCGTCATTCGGAACAGCTCGAAGCGCGATTCCTCGAGCGCGCTCGTGATGCGCGCGGCCCACTGCATCTCGCGCCGCCGGCGCATGAGATCGAGATCGTTCTCCTGGTAGCTGTAGATGCGATTGCGCCCGGCGCCCTTCGCCGCCTGGCAGGCGCTGTCGCCGGCCGCGAGCAGCGAGGTCACGTCCGTCGTTTCCGGGGTGATCGGCACGACGCCGATGCTCACGCCGAGGCGGAAGCTGCGATCGTCCCAGTCGAATTTGTGCTCCTGCACCGCCGCCTTGAGACCCTCGGCAGCGCGCATCGCCTCCTCCATGCTGCAGCTTTCCAGCAGCAGGCCGAACTCGTCGCCGCCGAGCCGCGCCAGCGTGTCGCGCCAGCGGATTTTCGACTTCAGCAACGCGCCGAGCTGGCCGAGCAGCGCGTCGCCTGCGGTGTGACCGCAGGAGTCGTTCACCATCTTGAACTGGTCGAGATCGAGGTAGCACAGCGCGTAGGAGGTCTCGCGCGCCCTGGCGCTCTTCAGCGCCCGCTCGAGGCGGGTCTCGAATTCCCGCCGGTTGACGAGACCGGTCAGGATGTCGTGGCTGGCGTGATAGGACAGCCTGCGGTTGAGTTCGCGCGACTCGCTGACGTCATGGAAGACGAGCACGGCGCCGGTCACCTCGCCGCGGTCGTTGCGAATGGGCGCTGCCGTGCTCTCGATGTAGAGCTCGTTGCCATCGCGCCGGATGAGCAGCGTGGGCCGCACCGACTTCACGGGCCGCTCGCGCCGGATCGCCACCGACAGCGGGTTTTCCAGCGGTTCGCAGGTTTCCTCGTGAAAGCCGCGGAAGATGTCGTCGATGTGCCGGCCCGCCGCCTCCTCCAGCCGCCAGCCGGTCAGCTCCGCGGCGATCGGGTTGAGGTATTCGAGGTGGCAGGCGGCGTCGGTCGTGACGACGCCGTCCCCGATCGACTGCAGGGTAATCTGCGCGCTCTCTTTCTCGCGGAACAGCGCCTCCTCGTAGACCTTCTGCTCCGTGATGTCGGTCTCGACCCCGATCAGGCGGCGCAGCCGGCCCTCTCCGTCGAGCAGCGCCTTGGCGCGGGAGTGCATCCAGCGCCACTCACCATCCCTGCGCTGCATGCGGTGGATGCTGTCGAAGATCGGCGTGTTGCCGGAGATGTGCTCGCGCAGCTTGGCCTGCACCCGCGGCAGCTCCTCGGTGTGCACCAGCCGGCGCCAGTCGATCGGCGAGCGCTGCACGTCCTCTTCCGTGTAACCCATGATCGTGAGCCAGCGCGGCGAGAAATGCATAACGCCGTCGCGCGGATCGAAGTCCCAGGTCCCGTCGTTGGCCGTTGCGATCATGGCCGCGTCGCGCTCGGCGATCTCGGCGAGCGCCTGTCGCTGCTGCGCCCGCTCGAGCCCGGCCGCCAGGCTCGAGGCGAGCAGCTTCAGCAGCAGCTGGTGATCGGCATTCCAGGCCTGCTGCGGCTGGCCGTAGAAAAACGCCATGAAGCCGGCGTGCCGTCCGGCGACGTCGAAGCCCACCAGCAGCAACGCCGCCCCGCCGAGGGTTCGCAGGCGGTCGGCGTCGCGCCGCTGGGCCGCCTGCGGCTGCCCGGTGTCGGCGATGCCGAGCAGGCGCAGGTGCGCGAAGCTCTTTGCCAGCCAAGGCCAGGCCTCGAGCGCCTCGCCCTGCATGACTTCGGGATTGATCGCGGTAAAGGTGTCGCGGGCGGCGAAAACCCGCTGGATGCGCTGCGCCTGCGGGTCGAACAGCGCCACGCAGACGGCGTCGCAGCAAGTGCCGGCGCGCACGGCCTCGACGCTCTCGTTGATGAGGGCCGGGGCGTCCGCCCCGTCGAGGTTCTGGAAATCGACCGCGATTTTCGTGAGCGCAATGTCGAGGCCGCCAGCCGTCCTGGTCGAACCGAGCAGCTGCTGCAGCCCCGTCAGCGTTGAGCCGTGATCCACATCGGCCACCGACATAACCCCAAGCGCACGGCCTGTATTCTGACACGGAAATTACGGAAAACAAGCTAAGCTCATGAAATCACGAGCAGTGCTTGCCCCGGATTACAATGACCACATGCAGGTCACCGTCGTCCCTGTCACGCCCTTCCAGCAGAACTGCTCGGTGATCTGGAGCGAGCGCAGCCGCGAGGGCGCCGTGATCGACCCCGGTGGCGACCTCGAGCAGATCCTCGAGGTCGTCCGCGCCAACGACGTGGTGCCGGTGAAGATCCTGCTCACGCATGCCCACATCGACCACGCCGGCGGCACCGCGCGCCTCGCCCGCAATCTCGCGCTGCCGATCGAGGGCCCGCACCCGGCCGACCAGTACTGGATCGAGCGGCTCGCCGAGCAGAGCCGCATGTTCGGTTTGCCGTCGGACGGGCCGTTCACGCCGACGCGCTGGCTCGACCAGGGCGACGTCGTGGAGGTCGGCGACGAGCGCCTCGAGGTCTGCCACTGCCCGGGACACACGCCCGGACACGTGGTGTTCTTCCACCGCGGCGCGCGCCTCGCCTTCGTCGGCGACGTGCTCTTCGCGGGCTCCATCGGCCGCACGGACTTTCCCGGCGGCGACTACGACACGTTGATCCGCTCGATCACCGGGCGGCTCTAGCCGCTCGGCGATGACGTCACCTTCGTGCCCGGCCACGGTCCGGCGTCCACGTTCGGGCAGGAGCGCAAGACGAATCCGTTCGTCAGCGATCGGGTGCTGCACCGCGCGTGAGGACCCCGCCCGGGCGCGAATCGATATGACCCGACTGCGACTGAAGCGGCAATGCGCAAGCCGCCCGGCAGGCCGCGGCCGGCGCATTGCTCTCGCGGCGATCAGCACCCGCTCACCGCTTCGCGCTCAGCGCGTCGTAGCTGGTCATCAGGTTGCGATAGTCGGGGATGTGGTTGGAGAACAGCGT
>CAZFWB010000048.1:0-18919 GCA_964522655.1 uncultured Chromatiaceae bacterium
GGTCGGCGATATCTGCAGTGGTCGGGTCGTGGGGCGCGTAGGTGCCGATGCCGACCCTGGAGGCCTCGGACAGGAAAGTGCGCTCAACTGGAAACTTCATGAAATCGCCGTGGAACTCCTCCTCGAGACGGACCCGGCTGTAGGGCGACAGCTCACCGCTGATCTCCACGCCATAGATCTCGCGGAACTTGCCACGCATGCTGGCCGGCACCAGGTTCAGCGGCGACTCGTGTAGCGGAGAACCCTGCAGCGCGTACAGCGCCCCCGCATCCGTGTGGCTGTATTCCTCCAGCCCCCGCTTCATGAGGATCACCGCGGAGGACTTGCCGCCCGACGGTGGCCCGAGCAGCAGCAGCAGGCGCCGGCCGACGTCGGATCCCGCGCTCGCCGCCTTGAAATACTCGACGACGCGGTCGAGCGCGTCGTCGATGCCATAGAGCTCGTTGGTGAACAGGTCCTTCGGGTTGCCGGTCGGCGCTTCCTCGCCGCGCCGCTCGGTGCGATACCAGGCGAGCATGTCGTAGAGGTACTGGTGGCTGGAGCGGACGAACTGGTACGGAGCGGCGGGAAAAACATCGCGCAGGAAGTCGGCGAAGGTGCCGCGCCAGCGCGATGCCTTGTGCTGGGAGGCGAAACTCGCGAGTTCCGCGATCAGGCTGCCGTTGCGCCCTTCGACTGCGTCGTGCCTGGAGTCCGTTGCGCTCGTCATGCTCGATCTCCCTGGAGTTTGTGTACGGCCGCCGAAAGGAGCTGCCCCGTCATCGCTGTTCCCGCCGTCCGGCTCGAGTATCTCTTTGACGCCCGCTCCCACCCATTAAGTTCAAATCGCCCGCATAGGCAGAGTGTTCCCGCATTGAACAGAAGTCTGTGAGAACAATCACAGTACCGTTAACTTTTATACATAACCGGAATCGGCTACAAGATCGCACAAACCGCGCAAAACGGCTCGTTGCGCTGCGTCAGTACGGGCCAGAAAACGGTTTCGTTACAGACGGTTCAACGAGGTATGTCGACACATGAACCCGCACAGTGCCCGCTCCGGCTTCGCGGTTGCGGTGGACATCGTGGTATTCGACGCCGACCGGCGCCGGGTGCTGCTCGTGCGCCGCGCGCGCGAACCCTTCGCGCGCGCCTGGGCCCTGCCCGGCGGCTTCGTTGAAATCGACGAGGATCTCGAGGAAACCGCGCGCCGCGAATTGCGCGAGGAAACCGGCATCGCCGGGATCGCGCTCGAGCAGCTCGGCAGCTTCGGGCGCCCGGACCGCGACCCGCGCGGGCGGGTGATCAGCGTGGTCTACGTCGGCGTGCTGCCCGCTGGGGCGGGCGTGCCGCGCGCAGGCAGCGACGCCGGCGAGCTGCGCTGGTTCGACCGCGAGGCTCTGCCCGCACTCGCATTCGATCACGCCGAGATCATCGCTGCAGCGTCACCGGTCGTCGCTCGCCCGGTCGCGTAGTTTTTCGGTAACAATCAACCGATGGCCACGCAGATAAAACCCCGCAAGGCGGCACCCGGCGCGCTGCTGCGCTGGAGCAGGCAATCGCTGGAACTGGTGGCGCGCGGCGCGGGCCTCTGGCTCGGGCTGGTCCTGCTGTTCTGCCTGTCCATCTTTGCGAGCCAGCGTCTGCCGCTGGTCGGCGGCCTGCTGTCGCTGATCGCGTTCCTGGGCAGCATCCTGGTGGCCTCCAGACTCGACGATTCCAGCGCCCCATCGCTCAGCGAAGTGCTCGCGGCGGTGCGGGTGCACGGGCGGCGGGTCCTGCTGTTTGCCGGCATCATCGCCGTGACCGGCGCAGTCGTCTGGATGTTGCTGCTCGCCAGGCCGGGGGTGTCCTGGTGGAACGTGCTCTATACCGAGCGCAACATCGTCAGGGCGCTCTCGGATGACTGGTTCGAAGCGCTGCGGCAGGTGTTCGTTTACTCAGCCTACGCCCTCGGGCTGTCGTATTTTGGCCTGAACCTGCCAGGCCTCACTTCGTTCTTCCAGTTCTCCTGCCACACCCTGCTCGGCCTGCCGTTCCGCGAGGCCTATCGCCTCGGGACCGCCGGCCAGATGAAAAACTTAGGTCCCATGCTCGGCGTCGGCGCGCTGTTCGTCCTGTTGCCGGTGGTCACGGTGCTGCTGCTGCCGCCGGCGGTGCCGCTGCTGTACTGCTTCCTGGCAGCGCTCTCTTACGTGAGCTTCCGCGAGATCTTCCTCGGCAGGCCCGATAACCGGGTGAAGGAGCGGGTGAGACAGCCGCTCGGCGCGGTCTCGCGTTCGTGATGGAACTGGGGACAGTGACCTCAATTGCCTGAATTGCGAAGGATTGCGCGTCCTCGACAGAGAAGGCAATTGAGGTCACTGTCCCCTATTCGGTCCGCAGCGCCTCCACCGGGTCGAGCGCGGCGGCACGCTGCGCGGGCAGCACGCCGGCGACCAGGCCGATGAGGATCGCGATTGCTTCGGCCGCCAGCGCGTAGGGCACGGAGAAGCCGATCGGCAGGGCCGGCACCGCGGCACCGAGCAGGATCACCGTCGCGGCCCCGGCGAGCAACCCGCCTGCCCCTCCGAGACCGGCCAGCAGCATGGACTCGCCGAGGAAGATCGAGCGCACCTGCCCGCGGCCGGCGCCGACCGCGCGCAGCAGCCCGATCTCGGCGGTGCGTTCTCGCACCGCGATCGTCATGATGGTGAAGATTCCCACCCCGCCCACCAGCAGCGAAATGCCGCCGAGCGCGGCGACCGCGAAGGTCACCACGTCGAGAACGGAGCCGAGCACGTCGAGCATCTGCTGCTGCGTGGTGATGGTCACGTCGAGCCCCCCGTGACGGGCGATGATCATGCGCTCGATGCCGCGCACGACCTCGTCGGCCGAGGCGGCCTTGTCGTAGAGCACGTCGATCTCGAAGAGGCTCTGCCGGTTGTATAGTTCGAGCGCGCGGGCGGCGGGTATGTAGACCGCGTCGTCGAGATCGAAGCCGAGCACCTGCCCCTTCGACTCCATCACCCCGATGACGCGGTAACGCTCGCCACCAACTCGGATCATGTCGCCCAGCGGGTTGAGCTCGCCGTAGAGCTCGTCACGCACCTTGCTGCCGAGCACTGCCAGCGGCCGCGGCGCACGCGGATCGTCTGGCGGCAGAAACTCTCCCAGCGCTACCCGGAACGTGAACGCGACCGGCATCTCCGGGCCCACGCCGCTGATGTTCGTGTTGCGCTCGCGCCCGTTGCCCTCGACGGACGCAGTGCCCTGCACCACGGGCACCGTGTTGATCACGAAGGGCACGCGCTTGAGCGCCTCGGCGTCGTCGATGGTGAGCGGGCGCACCGAGCCGAAGATCCCGGTTGCCGCGCCGAAGGTCGTGCTGCGCCCCGGGTTGATGCCGATGATGTTGGTGCCGAACTGCGTGAACTGGGCGAGCACGTACTGGTGAAGCCCCTCGCCGATCGAGGTGAGCAGCACCACGGCGGTCACCCCGATGCCGATGCCGAGCGCAGTGAGCGCACTTCTCAGGCGGTGGCCCAGAGCCGAGTGGGTGGTGAACCGCAGCAGGTCGCCGAGGACCATGTTCAGTGGCCCGCGAGCGCCGCGATCGGGTCGAGGCGCGCCGCTCGGCGCGCCGGCAGGATGCCGAAAAGCAGCCCGCAAGCAACGGCGACCGCAAACGCGCCGCCAACCGCCCACAGCGGAGGTGTGAAGTCCAGGTTCGGATAGAGCGCCTGCATGAAGCCGACGGCGACGTAGCCCAGCGCGGTTCCGGCAAGCCCGCCGAAGATGGCGAGTATTACCGCCTCCGTGAGGAAGAGGCGCGTGACTTCGCTGCGGTTGGCGCCGAGCGCCTTGAGCAGCCCGATCTCGCGGGTGCGTTGACTGACCGCCACCAGCATCACGTTCATGATCAGCACACCGGCCACGATCAGGCTCACGGAGGCGATGCCCGCGAGCGCCGCGGTGAGCGCCCCGAAGATCTCGTCGAAGGTGGCGAGCACCGAGTCCTGTGTGATCACGGTGACGTCCTCGATCCCGCGGTGACGCTCCCGCATGATCGCCGTGACGTCGCGCTTGGCGCGCAGCACCGCATCCCGGTCGCTGGATTGCACCAGCACGCGGAACAGCCCCGGCGCGTTCAGCAGCTGCTGCGCGGAGGCGACGGGCAGGATCACCAGCTCGTCGACGTCGACCATTACCGACATCCCTTGCTCGGCGAGCACGCCGCTCACCCGGCACCGCCGGTCGCCGACCCGCAGCCACTGGCCGACCGCCGGTTGCCCGGCAAACAGCTCCTCGTTGATCACGTGACCGATGACGCACTCCGGCGAGGCCCGGTCCCAGTCCTGGTCGCGCAGGAACTTGCCGACCGCGAGTTTCCAGTGCCGCACCTCGAGCAGAGCGGCCGTGGCGCCCATGATGGTGATGTCGCGCTCGAGCCCCCCGTACGAAACGGTGGCCGCACCGATCACCAGCGGCGCGACTTTCTCGACCGCCGGGCTGCGCAACAGCGCGCGCGCGTCGTCGAGCGTGATATCGCGCGGCGACTCCCCGGCCATCAGCCCCGGACCCATGCCGGAGGTCTCGATCTTGCCGGGCAGCACGATCAGCAGGTGCGTGCCGAGCGACTGGAACTCGCCCGCGACGAAGCGCCGTGCCGCCTCGCCGAGCGAAGTCAGCATCAGCACGGCGCTGACGCCGATCGCAGTGGCGAGCAGCATCATCGCGGTGCGCAGCGGGTAACGCAGCAGCGCGCTCGCGGCGACCCGGGTGCAGTCCACGAAGGTCATTCAGCCACCCCTGCGCGCGTCCTCGACCACGCGACCGTCGCGCAGCCGGATGCGCCGGAGAGCCCGCTCCCCGATCTGCGGGTCGTGGGTCACGACCACCAGGGTGAGACCGCGCGAATTCAGCTCCTCGACGATTTTCACCACTTCCGCCCCCGAGGAGGTGTCGAGGTTGCCCGTCGGCTCGTCGGCCAGCAACAGCTTCGGCTCCATCACGATCGAACGCGCGATGGCGACCCGCTGGCGCTCCCCCCCGGAGAGCTGGTCCGGCCGATGGTCCTTGCGCCCGACGAGACCCACGCCCTCGAGCGCGCGCCGCCCGCGGGCATCGCGCTCGGCCGGAGGCAAGCCCGCGAGCAGCATCGGCAGCTGCACGTTCTCGAGCGCCGTCATCCGCGGCACCAGGTGGAAGGACTGGAACACGAACCCGATCTTGCGCTGGCGCGTGGCCGCCAGCTCGTCGTCGGACATGGTCGAGGTGTTGACGCCGTCGAGCCAGTACGCGCCGTCTGTCGGCGTATCGAGCAACCCCAGCACGTTGAGCAGCGTGGACTTGCCGGAACCCGACGGCCCCATGATCGAGAGGTATTCGCCCGCGGCGATTTCCAGGTTGACGTCGTCGAGGGCGCGAACCAGCGACTCGCCCACCTTGAACACCCGAGTCAGGCCTTCGAGCCGGATCATGGCTCGCGCCTCCCGGCCTACTCGCGCACGGCGCGGACGCCGTCGCCGACGCCCTCGCGATCCACGGACAGCACCACCAGCTCCCCTGCCGCGAGCCCGCTCAGCACCTCGGTGTACTCCCAGCTCGCCACCCCGGTCTCGACCTCCCGCTGGCGCAGCACGCCGGCTTCTTCATCCAGCACCAGCACGCGGCGGCCAGCAATCAATGCCGGCGTCGGGATGCGCAGGGTGTCCTCGCGCGTCTCGAGTATCACCTCGACGTCGGCGCTGTAGCCCGGCATGAGGTTGCTCGCCTGCGGGTTCTCGATCTCGGCCTCGATCTCGACCGTGCGCGCCTGCTTCTCCGTATCGAGGACGTACGGCGCCACACGGCGCACGAAGCCGGGAAACTTGCGCGCCGGGAACGCATCCAGGCTGATGAGCGCTCTCTGGCCGGCCTTGACGGCCGGGGCATCGACCTCGTCGATGGGAGCGCTGATGTACAGACAGCTCGTGTCCACGATGTCGACGGTCGGCGGGGTCGGGATGCCGACCGGCGAGGGCGTGACGAACTCGCCGACTTCGCCGTTGATCTCGGCAACCACGCCGTCAAATGGCGCCGTCAGGATGGTGCGGTCGAGACTGGCGCGCGCCACCTCGATCCGCGCCGCCGCGACGCGCGCGCTCTCACGGGCGGCCGCGCACGCCGCCGCCCGTGCTTCGGCTTCGCCAACGGCTTTCTCGGCCAGTTCCTCGGCGATCAGCTTCTGTTCGCGCAGCCGCGTGGCGCGGCGGGCCTCCTGCGCGGCAACGTCTGCGGTTACACAGGCCTCCGTCACCCGCGCCTCGGCGGCCACCCGGTCGCGCTGCTGCAGTTGCAGCTGCGCGCGCAGGTCTTCGTTCCAGAGTTCCAGCAGCACGTCGCCCCTGCGCACGACGTCGCCCTCGCGCACGGGCAGCCGCGCAATCTGGCCGCCGAGCGGCGGCGCGAGGCGCGCGCGGTTGCAGGCGTCGACGGTGCCGGCGCGCGTATTGGCGACCGTCGCGGCCACCGTCCCGCGCTCGACCTTCGCCACCACCACCCGCAGGGGCTGCGGACGCGTGATCCAGCCAATCACCGCCGCCGCGAGCGCGACGAGCAGCACGAGGATGACGAGGTTTCTCTGCAGTTTGCGCTCGGCCACTGGGCGCTCCGCACGGACAGGCGCGCCAGTATAAGGCCCGGCACGGCGCCCCGCGGCGCCGTATCATGAGTCGATGGACGCAAGGCGTGGCATCGTGAAGGGCCGCGGCAGCACGAGTCTGCTGCCCGGCCGGTTCGCACGCACCCGCCGCGACACCGAGCCCGCGGAAGCGGCCGACGGGGAGCAACGCGCCCCGACGACCGAGCTTCGGCCCGAGCACTCGCGCAGCATCATCTCGCGCAACGATTCCCCGGACATCGCCTTCCGGCAGTCGGTGAACCCCTATCGCGGCTGCGAGCACGGCTGCATCTACTGCTACGCCCGCCCGGCGCATGCCTACGTGGATCTTTCGCCGGGCCTCGATTTCGAGACCAGGATCTATTTCAAGCCAGATGCTGCGGCTTTGCTGGGCCGGGAACTCGCCCGCCCCGGTTATCGCTGCCAGCCGATTGCCATCGGCAGCAATACCGACGGCTACCAGCCGGCCGAGCGGGAACTGCGTATCACCCGCAGCCTGCTCGAGCTGCTCGCTGAATGCCGGCACCCGGTGGCGATCGTCACCAAGTCGGCACTGATCGAGCGCGACCTCGACCTGCTCGCCCCGATGGCCGCGGCGGGCCTCGCGCGAGTCATGGTTTCGGTGACCACCCTCGATGACGAGCTCAAGCGCCGCCTGGAGCCGCGCACCGCCGGCCCGTCGCGGCGCCTGCAGGTCATCAGCCGTCTCGCGCAGGCCGGAGTTCCGGTGGGCGTGCTGGCGGCGCCGATGATTCCGGCGCTGAACGATCATGAGCTCGAATCGATCCTCGAGGCGGCGGCTGCGGCCGGAGCGCGCCATGCGGGCTACATCCTGCTGCGCTTGCCGCACGAGGTCGCGCCGCTGTTCGACGAGTGGCTCATGCAGCATTACCCGCTGCGCAGGTCGCACGTGCTCGGGCTGCTGCGCGACATGCGCGCGGGCGCGCTCAACGATCCCTCCTTCGGCAGCCGGATGCACGGCACGGGCGCGCTGGCGCAGCTTCTGGGCGCCCGCTTCGAGCGGGCCTGCCGGAAACTCGGTCTGAATGCGGACGACGGGCCGGCGCTCGACACGAGCGCGTTCCGGCCGCCGGCTGCCGGCCCGCAGATGGCGCTTTTCTAAGCCTCATCGCCGATCTGGCGGCAACAGTAGTAGGGGCTTCAGCTCCGACAGTGAGTCGCGACTGAAGTCGCTCCTACAGGCGGTTGCTGGAACGAGGCTACGACGCTTCGCTTCGCGCCGGGTCCTCGCCGAGCCACCGCGCGGCGAACTCCCGCGCCTCCAGCGGCAGGTCGAAGTAGTAACCCTGGCCGATGTCGCAGCCCACGACCGAGACGGCGGCGAGCGTTTCGGCGTCCTCGATGCCCTCCGCCACCACGGCCAGGTCCACCGCATGGGCGAGCTGCGCGATGGAGGCGACGATGTCGCGATCGCGGGGACTCGCCGTGACGCGCGAGACGAAGCTGCGGTCGACCTTGAGCTCGTCGGCCGGCAGGTCGCGCAGATACGCGAGGCTCGAATAGCCGGTGCCGAAATCGTCGATCGCCGTGCGCACGCCTATCTGGCGCAGCCGCTCGAGGGTGCGCGCGCTGGCCGCGGGATTCTGCATCAGCGAACTCTCGGTCAGCTCGAGCGTGAGCCGCGCGGCCGGCAGGTTCCAGATGCCGAGCGCGTCCTCGACCAGTTCGACGAGTTCCGGGTCCTCCAGGTTGCCGGTCGCCAAGTTGACGGAGATGCCAACGCCCGGCTGGCGTTGCGCCCAGCCGGCCGCTTCGCGCAGCGCGGAATTGAGCACGAAGCGCAGCAACGCGCGAATGCCGCGCGAGTGCTCGATCGCGGCCATGAAATGACCGGGCGGGATGACGCCGACGCCCGGCTTGCGCCAGCGCACCAGCGCCTCGGCTGCCGCCAGCCGCCCGGTGGTCAGGCTGATCTGCGGCTGATAGTAGAGATCGAATTCGCCGGCGCGCAACGCGTCCTCGACGTCGAACCAGGTATGGCGAATCGCCGGCTCGCCGGTCTCGATCAGCGCGTTCGTGTAGAGCACGTGGGCCGCGTCGCGCCGGCGCGCGTACTCCAGCGCGGTCTCGCACTGGCGCAGCAGCTCCTCGCCGCTGCTGGCCGGGTCCGGCATCAGCGAGATGCCGATGCGGGCCTTCACGCAGGCGCGCCCGGCCCCGATCGACACCGGCTCGGCCGCCGCACGGGTTACGCTCTCGGCCGCCAGCATCGCGTGCCCCTCGTGCAGGGGATTGTGCAGCAGCAGCGCGAAGGTGCGGCCGTTCACCTCGAAGACGAGGTCCTGCTCGCGGGCGATGGCGCGCAGCCGGCTGGCGAACTCTTCCAGCACCTTGTCGCCGCCGAGGTAGCCGAAGCGTCCATTGACCGCCTCCAGGCCCGACAGCTGTATGACCATCAGGCCGACCGTTGCCACGTCCGGCCTGGCGCGCAGCCGGTCGATCTCCCGCAACAGCAGCGAGTAGCGGAAGTGATTCGCGGTGTTGTCGGATGGCGCGGAGTGCATCTGCGCCGGATCAGCCGATGAAGTAGTTCTTGGGGTCCAGCCCGAATGCGCCCGTTTCGTGCCCCCGGACGATCCAGCGGGCGTTCGCCACGTGCTCGTCGCTCGGGAGCTGGCGCAGGTCGAGGGTGCGATACTCGCGCAGTGGCTTGTGTTCAGCGTCGAGCACCAGCATGACCTTGGGCCGCAGGCGCCGGACGCGGTTCTGCTCGATGACGATTCCCACCTCGCTGGTGTTCATCTCGACGATGCTGCCGGTCGGGAACATGCCGAGCGCCTGCACGAACTGCTCGACCATCTCTTTCTGGAACTTGATGCCCGCCATCGAGTTCAGCTCGCGGATCGCATCGTAGGGCGACTTCGCCCGGGCCCAGGGCCGGTGGCTGGTCATGGCGTCGTAGCAGTCGACCAGGCCGCCGATGCGGGCGAAGACGGGTATGTCGGCGCCCTTCAGGCCCTTCGGGTACCCGGAGCCGTCATGGCGCTCGTGGTGTCCACCGACCATGGCGAGCACGTCGGCATTGATGCCCGGGGTCAGCTTGAGCATGTCGAGCCCGTAGGCCACATGCCTGGTGACGGTGTGGTACTCCGTCTCAGAGAGAGCACCCGCGCGGCCCATCATCTCCTCGGGCAGTTTCGCCTTGCCAATGTCGAGCAGCATGCCGCCCATCGCGAGCGTGTCGAGGCCCTGCCGGTCGAATCCCAGGTGGCGGCCGAGGATCACTGCCCAGACGGAGGAGGCAATGGAGTGGTGATAGGCGTACTCGTCGCGCTTGCGCAGGTAGACCAGCCACGCCATCGCGTCCTGGTTGCGCATGATGCTGTCGATCATCGGCCTGACGGCCGTCTGCACCTTCTCCACGTCCACGCCGGCGCCCTTGCGGACGTGGTCCAGCACCTCCTGCATGGTGACGACGGCCGAGTCGTAGCTGCGGATGGACTGCGGCGCCTCTTTGCGGGTCGGCACCGTGTTGCGGTACTCGCGATGCCGGTTGAACTTCTGCGCCACCTTGCCGGTGGGGTCGAGCCGCGTTACCACCCGCATCATGCGACCGGCGAAGGAGACCTCACCGCAGGCCCCGTTTTTTCGCTGGATGGCGTGGTCGTGGTTGCCATTCTGGAGAGCCTTGAGCACTTTCTCCTGCGGCAGCGAACTGCGCTCCACGTCGATGTACACGTGCTTGCAGTATTGCCGCAGCAGCTTCAGCTCGCTGTCTTCGCGGATCTCGAAGCCCTGGAAGAGGAACGGCGTCTCCAGCCATGGGCGATCGAGCTGGGCGACGTACATCCCCCGCTCCAGGTTGGCGGTATTGATCTTGCTGCGTTTGAACTGCACCGCGATGGCCCATCCGCGCCGGCCAGGCGCACGTTCGGGGCATAATACCGGCGGGCGCCGGCGCTTCTGTGGCCGCGGTCACAGTCCGTGCGCAATGCGCCGGCCCGGCGGCCGCGAGCCGCCCGCCTGTGATGGCCGTCAACGTTGCGGGCGTGCGCGCGTTTTGCTCCAAAACGAGTTTCGTAACGCTGAGGAGCCCCTGACCATGCGCAATGCGACTACCTGCCTTGCCGCCCTGTTCCTCGCCGGCTGTTCGGGCGCAACCGGGCCGATCATCGACACCAAGGGCGTGGACATGGCGAAGTACCGGCAGGATCTCGCCGAATGCGAGACCTACGCCGAGCAGGTCTCCACCGGGCGGGCCGTTGGCAAGGGGGCCGCCGGCGGGGCCGCGGTCGGCGCTGCCATCGGCGCCATCGCCGGCGGCGACGCGGCCAAGGGCGCCGGCATCGGCGCGGTCAGCGGCGGCGCGCAGTCGGCTCGCATCTCCGACCGCGAGAAGGCGGACGTGGTGCGCAACTGCCTGCGCGGCCGCGGTTACCGGGTGCTCAATTAGCCCGTGAGACCGCTGACCCGCACTATCGTGGTGGACAGCCTGGCGTTTGCCGGATTCGTGCTGCTCACCACGACCGGCGTGTTGCTGCACTACCTGCTGCCGCCGGGAAGCGGCCGGCGGGCGACCCTGTGGAGCCTTGATCGTCACGACTGGGGCGCGATTCACTTTTATATCGCGCTCGGCACCTTCGCCGTACTCACCGTGCACCTGTTCCTGCACCGGCGCTGGATCGCCGGCCTGTTCCGCGGGCATGCGGGCGAGCACCATGCCATGCGCGCGGCGGCCGGCGTCGTGGGACTGCTGGCCCTGCTCGCGGTTGGTGTCGGTCCATTGGTCAGCCCGGTCGAGCGGCTCGGGCCGGGCCGCGCGGCCGCGCCGCGCGATGCGGGAGAGCCGCAGACCGGGCGCATCCGCGGCTCCCTCAGCCTGCAGGAGCTGGAGTACTTCACCGGCGTACCGGCCGCCGAGGTCATCGCCGCGCTGGGGCTGCCGGCCGATACCCCGACCGGGGAGCAGCTCGGCCGGCTGGCGGCGCGGCATGGATTCAGGATGAGGGACGTGCGCGCCGCGATCGAAGCGGCGCGCCCGGCTGGCGAACCGCTGCCACCACGGGCCGCAGCGCCGTAACCGCGGCTGCCGCGTCCGCGCCTCGGTGGCGCCGCACGGATCCCGCCCGCGCCTGCGCCGGGAAATGCGACCATGCAGTCGTCTTCCCGCTCCGGTAGCCAGCCATGTCGCAGCGCACGACCCGCCGTCAGTTCCTGCTTGCAGCGGCCGGCACGGCCGCAGTCACCGCCGGCTGCGGCCCGTCGGAGGTGCAACGGCCGCCGGAGGTGCCGATCGGCCCGTTCGGAGCCGACTCCACCGCCGAGGAAGTCACCGCCGGCATCGACCTCGCCGGCAAGACCGCGCTCGTCACCGGCGCCAACTCCGGCCTCGGCTTCGAGACCATGCGCGTACTCTCGCTGCGTGGCGCGCGGGTCATCGGCACCGCGCGCACGCTCGAAAAAGCACGCGAGGCCTGTGCGAAAGTCGGGAAACTCGCGGTGCCGGCCGTGCTCGAACTCACCGATTTCGACTCGGTCGTCGCCTGTGCCGGGGAGGTGCAGAAGCTCGGCGCGCCACTCGACATGCTCGTCCTCAACGCCGGCGTCATGGAAATCCCGACGCTCGAGCAGGTGCGCGGCATCGAGAAGCACTTCGTCACCAACCACCTCGGTCACTTCCTGCTCGCCGAGCGCCTGCGCGCGCAGGTCACCGCGGCGGCGCAGGGGCGCGTGGCGATCGTGAGCAGCGGCTCCTCCTACCGCGACGCGCCGGAGAACGGCATCGAGTTCGACAACCTCTCCGGCGAGCGCGGCTACGAGCCGCGGCGGGCCTACGGCCAGTCCAAGCTCGCCAACGTGCTGCACGCGCGCGAACTCGCGCGGCGCTTCGCGGGCACCACCGCGACGGCCAACTCACTGCAGCCCGGAGTCATCTTCACCAACCTCGGCCGCTACCTGCCCTGGTACCAGATCCTCGGCGCGAAACTCTTCGGCTGGGCGTTCATGAAGAGCGTGGAGGCCGGCGCCGCCACCCAGGTCTACGTCGCCACCTACCCCGCGCTCGCCACGGCGAGCGGCCAGTTCTTCCGCGACTGCAACCCGATCGTCCCGCCGGGGCACCTGCAGGACGACGCCATGGCCGCGCGGCTGTGGGCGGTGTCGGAGGAGCTGGTGGGGCCGTGGCTGGGTTGAGGGGTCGGCGCTGGAATTGAATCGCGGCTGAAGCCGCTCCCGGTGCCCCTGCCAGTCGTAGCGAAAAAGCTGATCGCAATTGGGCACCGACCTTTAGCGTGACGCTTACCGAGGACCGCGGCACCCGTAAGTCGCGAATCCGGTGGCGCGGGTCGCGGCTGAAACCGCTCGTACACCGTTTCGTTCAGGGCTGCGGCGGATCGCGGCGACGAACGTCGTCGTCCGCCGTGGACCTGCCGGCGTTGCGGCGGGTTCGCCATTTGTCCTTCGCGTGGTACCAGCGTTGCAGGGCCGCGTAGACGACCAAGGCGAGGAGACCGGACGCGATCAGCAGCGCCCACTCGATGTCGTGCCACCACGACGCGCCGGTGGGCAGATCAGCCACACTTCACCCCGGTGCCGCCGAGTCCGCAGTAGCCGCCGGGATTCTTCGCGAGGTACTGCTGGTGGTAGTCCTCGGCGTAGTAGAACTCGCCCGCCGGCAGGATTTCGGTGGTGATCTCGTCGAAGCCGGCCTCTTTCAGGGCCTCGGCATAGCGGCGCTGCGAGGCGAGCGCGGCCTCGCGCTGCTCATCGTCGAAGTAATAGACACCCGAGCGGTACTGCGTGCCGACGTCGTTTCCCTGGCGCATGCCCTGCGTCGGGTCATGCGACTCCCAGAACACGCGCAGCAGTTCTTCGTAGCTGACCTTCGCCGAGTCGTAAACCACGAGCACGACCTCGTTGTGCCCGGTGCGTCCGGTGCAGACCTCCTCGTAAGTCGGGTTGGGCGTGTAGCCGGCCGCGTAGCCAGCGGCGGTGGCGTACACGCCCGGCAGCTGCCAGAACTTGCGCTCCGCGCCCCAGAAACAACCGAGGCCGAACAGCGCCTGGCGCATCTGCGGGGGAAACGGGCCGGTGAGCGGATTGCCGTTGACGTAATGCCGCGCCGGCACCGGCATCTTCGTCGCGCGACCGGGAAGCGCCTCCTCGCGAGACGGCATCGTGGTCTTCTTCCCGCGCCACAGCATGTCGATCACCACGGGTCCGCAACTAACGCGATGCTACATTAGCACCTGTCATGGTCCTGTTGCGGATTCCGGAGATTGCCCGGCGAAGCATCCTGCCCGGCGCCTGCGCCGCGCTGCTTATCGGCGGTGCAGCGAGGGCGCAGGACCCCGCCACCGCTACCGTACCGGAGGCATCCACCGAATCGCCGGTGCAGCCGCCGGCGCAGACAGCCGCCGAGGAAGAACAAACGGAGTCCGCACGCCGTACCTACCTGCGCCTCATCGGGGAGAAGCGCTATGCGGAGGCGGCCGAGATCGCCGCGCAGCTCGTCGAACGCATCCGGCAACTGCACGGCGCTCGCAGCCCGCAGCACACGGCATCACTCACGGATCTCGGCAACGCACAGCTGCATCTCGGCAACCTCGCCGATGCGGAGAACAACTTCCGCGCCGCCATCGCGCTCATCGAGCAGGCTGACGGACCGGCCTCGCCGCGCCTGATCGAGCCGCTCATTGGCCTGGGCCACACCTTCATGCGCGGTGGCTTCTATCCGCCGGCCAATGACGCCTACGAGCGCGCCCTGCTCCTGAATCACGCCGCGGCCGGTTTCTACAACCTCGAGCAGGGGCCGATCCTCGACGGGCTTTCGGAGAGTTATCTCGCGCTCGGCCGGCTCGCCGACGCCAATGCCCGCCAGCGCGTGCAGGTCGGGATCCAGGAACGGCGCTCGGGCGGGGCGCATCCGGACGTAGCGCAGGCTCTCTACAAGCTGGCGCGCTGGTACAACCGCACCGGCCAGTACGCGGAGTCGAGGGAGGCCTGGCAGCAGGCGCGCCGCGTCATCCGCGAGGCCGGCGGCCCGGGCGATCCCGCGCAGGTCGAAGCGATGATCGGCGAGGCGCTGAGTTATGCCAACGAGGGCGACGCGCCGGCGAGCGTCAGCACGCTCAAGCGGGCGCTGGACCTGCTCGACGCACAGCCGGAAGCCGATCGCGCCCGCCGCGCAGAGGTGCTCGTGACGCTCGGTGATCTCTACATCGCGTTCCGCCGCCCGAAAAGCGCCCGGCAGCAGTACGAGCGGGCGTGGGCGGAGTTGTCGGCCGAGGAGGCGCTCAGCGCCAGGCGTGACGAGTATTTCAGCCAGCCGTCGCGGATCACCGGGCCGCGGCTGCCCGATATCGTCGGCGCGGATGGCCGGGAGCAGGCCGCGCCGCGCACCGGCAGCGCGGGCTTCGCTCCGGGCTTCGTCGTCGCGCGCATGAACGTGGATGCCGATGGCAGCGCGCGCGACGCCGTGGTGATCGAGTCCGAGCCTCCCGGACTGCTCGACGAGCAGGTTCTCAGGGCGCTGGCGGGCACCGCGTTTCGCCCGCGCCTGGCCGATGGCACGGCGGTAGCGAGCGAGGACGTGCAGTTCCGTCACGAGTTCCGCTACCCGCGTGAGGCAGGCAACACACCCGCGGACGCCGCATCCGACCCGTCACCAGCCGGCGACAAAGGCGGGCCGATCGCCTACCCGGGGGAAGAGAATGGCAACGCCGGCGGCTGACGGCGGCTGCCGGGCCATGCTCGTGCCCGCCGCCGGCTGCATGCTGCGCGTCGAGCATCGCCCGCTGCCACAGCCGCGCGACGCCGAAGTGCTGATTCGCGTGCACGCCTGCGCGGTGTGCCGCACCGACCTGCACCTGCGCGACGGCGAGCTGCCGCAGGCCCGCTACCCGGTGGTACCCGGCCACCAGGCCGTGGGCGAGGTCATCGCCGCGGGTCCACGCTCAGCGCTTCCACCGGGCGCCTGGACCGGCGCGGCCTGGCTGGCCTGGACCTGCGGTGAGTGCGAGTTCTGCCGCAGCGGGCGCGAGAACCTCTGCGACCGTGCCGAGTTCCACGGCTGCCACCGCGATGGCGGGTTCGCGACACACATGCTCGCCGACTCGCGCTGGTGCCTGCCGATCGGCCGGCAGCTCGGCGCGGCCGAGGCAACACCGCTGCTGTGCGCCGGCCTGATCGGCTATCGCAGCCTGCGCATGGCGGGCGATGGGCGCCGGCTCGGTCTCTACGGCTTCGGCTCCGCGGCGCACCTGATCACGCAGCTCGCGGTGGCGCAGGGGCGCGAGATCTACGCCTTCACGAGCCCCGGCGACGTCACGGCCCAGGCGTTCGCGCGGGAGACAGGCGCCGCGTGGGCGGGCGGTTCCGACGAACCCGCGCCCGAGCCGCTCGACGCGGCGCTGATCTTCGCGCCGGTCGGTTCGCTGGTGCCGAAGGCGCTGCGCGACGTGAAGAAAGGCGGCAGCGTGGTGTGCGGCGGCATCCACATGAGCGATATTCCCGCCTTCCCGTACGCGGACCTGTGGGGGGAGCGACAGATCCGCTCGGTCGCCAATCTCACCCGCGAGGACGGCGCCGGGTTCCTGCGGCTCGCCGCCAGCGTGGCGATCCGCCCGCGCGTGCGCGTCTATTCGCTGTCGCAGGCCAACGAGGCGCTGGAGGACCTGCGCCGCGGGGCGTTCAACGGCACTGCGGTGCTGGATTGCTCGTGATCGCGGCTGGCGCCGCCGCATCACTTCCCGAGCGCCCGAAATTCCGCCTTGCCGAGCTGGATGACCTCGTAGACCTCACCCGCGCGGCCGCCGATGTCACTGATCAACGCCGCGGTCACGCCCGCCGTCTCGCGCCGCCACTCCTCGCGCTGCCCGGGGGTCAGCGAGTGAACCACGAACCCGAGGCTGTCGGCCGCCGCGAGATCTCCCGCGGTCTGCGCTCGCACCACCGCGCGCGACTGCCCGATCGGCGGGAAGGACTCCTCGAGGATGCGCCGGTCCGCCTCGGGCAGCGCGTCCCACCAGCGCTTGCGGCTCACGATCAGCGACATGCCGAGCAGGTGGTCGGTGAGCGTCAGGTGGGGCGCCTCGCTGGCGATGCCGGTGCGCGAGTACAGGGCGACGGAGTTCTCCCCCGCCTCGATCAGGCCCGTCTGCAAGGAGGAGACGATGTCGGCATAGCCAAGCGGGATGACGTCGGCGCCGATCGCCTCGGCGAACAGGCGCGCGCTGAGGCTCGAGGCGATCCTGAACCTGCGGCCGACCGCATCGGCCGGCACGAGAATCGGCCGGTCGCGGGCGTAGACGTCGTGGAAGCCGATCTCGTACCAGGTCACGAGGTGCAGATCCTTCGCAGAGAGCAGGCCGCGGAACAACCCGGTCAGGTGCCGGTCGTAAACGTAGTCGGCCTCGGCCTCGCTGTCGAACAGGAACGGCGCGTAGAGCAGCGCGAGTTCGGGCACCACGCCGGAGACTACCTGCGCGGACAGGTTGGCGTAGTGGATGCGGCCGCGCCGCAACCCGGACAACACTTGCTCCTCGGAACCGAGCTGGCCGTAGATGAGCGCCCGCATCCGGATGCGGCCTGCCGAGGATTGCTCGACGCGGCGCTTGAAATCGAGCCACAGCGCCTCGCCGGGCGTGTTCGGCGTGGAGGTACCAGCGATGGTGATGAGCGTGCCGTCCGGCTGCCGGCAACCGGGCAGCATGAGCAGGCAGGCCAGCATCGCAACGGCGCAGCAATGCGCGCGGCGCGGGCCGGCCGGCCCGGATGCGCAACCGAATGTGCCGCTGCCCAAACTGACCGCGCCTCTGCAAACTCGTAGGCGGCACACTGTAGGAAGGTTATCCTTGAGCCACAAGTTTCGGCTGTAAACGCGATGCGCACACTGAAAATGGTCCGCTCCGGGTGGCTGCTGGCATTCGCGCTGTGCGCGGCATCCGTCCTGGCGCCGGCGGCCCGCGGCGCATTGCCGGATTATTCCGGCTGGGACGAGGTGTTGCTGCAGAACATCCGCAACGGCTACGTAGACTACGACGGCATACGCGCCAACCCCAGGTTCGACGTTTTCATCGCCGAGCTCGGGCGAGATCCCGGCGCTTTCGCCAGCTCCGCCGAGCAGCTCGCCTACTACATCAATGCCTACAATGCCTTCGCGATCCGCGGCATACTCGACGGCCATTCCCCCGCGACGCGCTTCGGCCGGTTCCGCTATTTCAAGACACTGAAATTCCGCCTCGCAGACGAGAGCATCACGCTCGATGCGCTCGAGCAGCGGCGCTTACGGCCCATGGGCGATGCACGCATCCACTTCGCCATCGTCTGCGCGTCCATTTCCTGCCCGCGGCTGCTCAACCGCGCGTACCTGCCCGAGACGCTCGATGAGCAGCTCGACGAGGCCGCACGGCGCTTCGTGAACGATGTCACCCGTAATCATTTCGACATCGCCCAGCGGACCGCTTTCGTCTCGCCGATCTTCGACTGGTTCCGGGAGGACTTCGAGCGCTCCGCCGGGACGCTGCCCGGATTCCTCGCCCGCTATGCCGAGGAGCCGGCCGCACGGGCCGCGTTGCTGGAGGGCCGCCTCGCCATCCGCCACCTGCCGTACGACTGGGACCTCAACGGCCGCTTTTCCCGGGAGTAACGACGCCCATGCCGCTAAGACACCGAGACCAGATCCGCCCGTCCGAGATCACGCCGGAGCGGGTGTTCCGCAACCGCCGCCAGGTCCTCGCCGCCGCCGGCTTCGCGGGCGCGGGCGCGCTGCTCGCCGCCGCCGCAAGCCCGGCCGAAGAAATACCGGCCAGGTACCGCCGCCTCGAGGGGCTCAGGAAGAGCCCACTCAGCGTGAAGGAGGCACCGAACTCCTTCGAGGACATCACCAGCTACAACAATTTCTACGAGTTCGGGCTCGACAAGGAAGACCCGCGGCGCAACTCCGGGCGATTCCGGCCGAAGCCGTGGTCCGTCACCGTCGACGGCGAGGCCGAGGTGACCGGCGAATTCGGCTTCGAGGACATCGTCCGCCCACACCCGCTGGAGGAGCGCGTGTATCGCTTCCGCTGCGTCGAGGCCTGGTCGATGATCGTCCCCTGGGCAGGCTTCCCCCTGGGCGATCTGCTGAAGCGATTCAAGCCGACATCGCGGGCGAAGTTCGTCGCCTTCGAGACCGTGTTTCGGCCCGAGGAAATGCCCGGTCAGCGGGGACGCACCCTGGAGTGGCCCTACGTCGAGGGCCTGAGCATCGCCGAAGCCATGCACCCGCTCACGCTGATGGTGACCGGCGTCTACGGCGTGGAGCTGCCGAACCAGAACGGCGCGCCGCTGCGCCTG
>CAZFWB010000049.1:0-4502 GCA_964522655.1 uncultured Chromatiaceae bacterium
GCCAGAGCATGGTCGCGGACGACTGTTACGTATCCGCGGAGATCAACGTTGACGCGCTCCGCCACTACCGCGAAACCGCGCGCTTCCAGAACTGGCTGCCCTACCTTCGCACCGAGATCTATCGAAAACTGTACGACGAGCCGATCTGGCCCAGTAATCTTCCCCCGATGGATGACGCGGGCACCGCGCGAGTTTTCTCGGAATCCGTAAACCGCCTGCAGAACAGGGGAACCCTCGCGAAGCGGCAGCGCTGAGACAGCAACGCGGCAACGCATCAGCCCGGGTCCTGGAGCGGATCCGCGAACAGGGATTCCTCCGGCCAGTCATGCTGTTGGTTCCACTTCGGTTATTGCGGATTGTTGCGGGCCTCATCCGGCGGCGAACCTCGAGCCGGAGCTGAATTGCACGGCGGAATCATCCCGGCCAAGGGATTTACTTCCCATGAGCGACCAGAGTCGCCAGGTCTTCGAACGTCTTTATAAGACAGCAGCGGCACCGCGCGATCTGCCGTGGCATCGCGACGTTCCCCCGTCGCTTCTGGTCGAAGCCCTGGCTGCAAGAAAAGAGCCCGGCAGCGCATTGGACGTGGGTTGTGGCGCCGGGACGTACTCGATGTACATGGCAAGGCGCGGTTACAGGGTCACCGGGATCGACTTCATGCCGCAGGCCATCGAAATGCTCAGACGCCAGGCGGCGACTGCCGGACTCCACGTTACGGCGATCGAGGGCGACGTCACCACATGGCACACCCCGCAGCACTATGACGTCGTTCTCGATGTAGGCTGTCTGCACAGCCTTAGCCGGCAGCAACACCCCATCTACCGGAGGCAGTTGCTTCGATGGCTGGCGCCCGGTGGCGACTACGTTCTCACACACCTGGGCCGCCGGGGCTGGTGGGACCGGTGGCCGGTCGGACCGAACCGCGCCTCGCGGGAAGAGATCCTCGCTTTGTTCCAGCCGGAACTTGAACTCAGGGCCTACGAGCCTGAACGGCTGAGCGGCATGCCTCTGTTCATGGGACGGACCGCCCTTGTCGGGCGGTACTGGTTTCACAGGCCCGCCTGAGCCAGCACACGATCCGTCACCGGCGTGCTGTTTTCCCCGCCGCCCGTTGTAGCCGACCGGTCACGTCCTCACTGACCCCGTAGCGCTCCCAGTCTCCGGGTGGCGTATAGACACCCCAGTCGACCATTTTATTGACCTGGTGTTTCACCAGTTCCAGCTGTTCCTGTTCAGTGAACGGCGGGTCGTCCAGACACAGGTTGCGCGGGTAGATGCCACCCCGAGCCATGGCCGCATCGTAGATCGCCTTGTATTGCTCCACGCGCAGGTCTTTTACCAGGTTCTGCCATTGTGCCCGCACGCGGAAATCGCGCAGCCCGTCGATGTCGAGAACCGCACTCACCAGCGTCTCGCCGCCACCGAGGTATTCCGAAATGATGTTGCCACGATAGTCGATGATCTGGCTCTTCCCGCAGGACATCTGGTGCACCCCGCCCGGAAAGAAGATACCGCCGATGTTCGGTGCGAGCACATAACACGTGTTGAAAATCGCGTGCGATCGATTCTGGATTTCCGCCACTCCATTGCCCATCCACGGCTCCGGGTACTGCGTGCGCCAGATGATCTCCGCTCCGTTCAGCGCCAGGCCCCGCGCGGCCTCCGGAAAACTTCCCTCGGCGCAGATTAACGTGCCGATGTTTCCGATTTCCGTTTTCGCCACTGGAAAAAGCGCCTTGAACAGGCGAACCGGATCGTCCCCGTAACGGCTGAGATAAATATCCCAGATATCAGTCGGGGCAACGTTCGGCTCACGCTGGTAAAAGGCCGTCTTATAGTGCTTGTGGACGAGCTTGCCCGCCGGGTCGATGACGAACGCGATGTTGAAGACCCGGTCCTCGATCAGCTCCGGATCCGTGGCGACCATCTGAGCAATGATGTGAATGCCGAATTCCCTGGCCAAAGCACCCAGAGCCTGGGTTTCCCGTCCGGAAATCTCAGGTGCCACCTCGCGAGCGATCCGAAAGTGATCAGTGCCGCCACCGAGGCACCAGCCACCAATACCGCCTTCCGATATGGCGACCAGCTTGACCGGAAGATCCAGACTGCAGTTCCACACCGCGTAGCGAATGCTCGTCGCCAGATTGTCGATGTCCTTCATGTAGTCGTCGCGAGTCACGGCCATGCGGGACACGTTCTGGATGCCAACGGCGGTATATTGAAGGCGCATGATGCTGTCCTGTGAGTCGAGAGAACCGTGGGTTGCCACTTCGGCGCGCACGCCGGCCAGGCTTCTTGCCCACAATCTATATTGCAGGCCCCGGCAAGGTCCGACAACAGCGATTGACCGGGCCTAAATCTTCGTTTCTCGTAGCTCGATGCCCGGCAGCACCTGGCAGGCTCATGGTAGCTGACAGGGATCGAGCGTATTGAAGCCGCACCTCACCACGACAGTCCTTACGCCCCATTTCGGCCGCGTGGCGGGTCTGCTTTCTGTCTCCGCGTGTAGACCGGAGATGGGGTAGTCGCGGCTGCAACCTTGTGGCGTTCGATTGCCGTCGAACGGCCCTCTCGCTATCCGTTGTCCCGCTCTCGCTGATGTGATCGGTTACGCCGGCCGCGAATGGCCCTGAACCGGTCGCGCCGTACCGTGTCCGGCACCGGCTCGAGAACTTCTCCGCCGAGACCTGCAACCTGTCCGTAATCCGCGCCAATCTGCCCCGGGCGCGGTCTTCGGTGAAATTCTCGCCTGACATAACGGCTTGGCGTAAATTTCAGCGATTTAACAATGGCTTAGTCGTGGGTTATCCCAACCGTCAGTAGACTCTGGCCCAAACAGGGCGCCGTAACCCCCGGTTTATCCTTATGTAATCCGCTTGACCTGAGCGGCATTTGGGAATATTTTCCCTAATCTAAGAATTTATGTTTAATGCCGGAAACGGACCTGAAGCTATCGGTTTTGGCCGCCTACAAGCGGTTGTTGAAGCCTCTGGTACGGATCCTGATCAGAAACAACGTCTCGTTTGGGGAATTCAGTGAGGTCGCCAAGGACGTCTACGTAGAGGTAGCTGCGGCTGATTTCCAGCTGCCTGGAAAGAACGTGACGCAGGGTCGTATCGCGATCCTGACCGGACTAACAAGAAAAGAAGTCAACCGGCTGATCAACGAGCGAGGAAAACAACAAAGAGACCATGCGTCCAATCTGAATCGTGTTGCCCGGCTCTTATCCGGCTGGCACACCGATCCGCATTTTACCGGACCGTACGGGTTGCCACTGGATGTGCCGTACGACGCGCCGGGCGGGCGAAGCTTCTGCGAACTCGTCCGCCGCTACACGGGCGATATGCCGGCGCGCGCCATGCTCGATGAACTGCTGCGCATAGGGGTCGTGAGCGAAGCGGAAGGTGGCCGATACAAGGTGCTGACGCGGACTTACCTGCCGAGCGCCGATGCGCCGGAAAGTCTTGATCGACTGGGATATGCAGTCAGCAACTTCGTAGAGACTATGGACTTCAACCGTACCGAAACCGAGGCCGAGAACAAGTTATTCGAGAGGACCGTTATCGCTGACGCCGGCCTTACGATGGACGATTTGCCGTTGTTCAAGGCATACGTTCGCGAGCGCGGCCAGTTTCTGCTCGAGGAGCTGGATGACTGGCTGAGCAAGCGCGATGAGCCGGGAGACGGGCCGAGAGTAAACACCGGTGTTGGCATCTACCACTACATACGCATGAATGATGACTAAGAACACCAACGAGTAGCCGGGGCAGATCGCTCCTGCGACAAAAAGAGACAACAACAACGCTTCGCACAAGGACCACGATCATGGGGATTTTCGCTCGAGGAAACAGCATCACGACCGCCATGGCGGCAGTCGCGGGTCTCGCCATCGCGGCCATCAGCGGCAGCCGTATCGCCATCGCAGACGAAAACTCTGCGACCGGCGGAAGTGAGCTTCTCGCGGTCGGCCCGGGAGCCGTCCACGCGGACGAGGCGGGCTCCTGGATCACGGTCCTCGGCCAGTCCGTCGCCATCACTTTCGAGACGGAGTTTCCGCGCGGTCTGGTCTCGAATGGCGACTATGTCGCGGTAGAGGGCGCGATTGCCGACGACGGCACGGCGATCGCCTCCAGCATCACTCAGCTGGGAGGCGAATACTCGATCGGGAACACGCCGGTCTACATACGGGGAGTTGTCCGCGGACTCACGAGCGCCGGGGGGGCGCGGATAGGCGGCGCCGTTGTCGACCTGGCCGCCGCCTACGCCGACCCTGCGTTGCTTGACCTAGCCGATGGAGATCCCGTCGAGGTCCTGGGGTTTGAGGTCGCCGGTCCGGATAATGAACCGACGGTGGTGGCGACCCGCGCTGCTTCCCTGCTCAAAGTCGCCGGCAGCAGCGTACTGACGGGCATCACCGGCAGCGGCATGCGTGGCATCACCGGCAGCGGCATGCGCGGCATCACCGGCAGCGGCATGCGCGGCATCACCGGCAGCGGCATGCG
>CAZFWB010000049.1:4602-18764 GCA_964522655.1 uncultured Chromatiaceae bacterium
GCATGCGCGGCATCACCGGCAGCGGCATGCGCGGCATCACCGGCAGCGGCATGCGGTCCGTGAATACCTCACGGAAAAAATAGAAGCCGCTTTTTTCCTTTTTTCGCGCGCTCAGCAGTGGTGGACAACCAAAGCTCGGAAAGCAAACTCGCCTCTTGGACTAATTTGAATTATCAAAATAATAGAGCCCAACGCCTACGTGTATTTTGAATCGCTTATCAAGCTTACTTGCTGTTTTTTTGGGATGAAATGACGTGAGGTAGTCATCGATTTTTGTCGCAAACCCAGACAATATTGCTGCCAGGCTGTCACGCACAACGTTAACTTCTGACATTGGTATCTGGTCCGAATGGACAATCCGCTGAAACCTAGTGCTGCCCAGATTCTCTGGTTGGCTGTTATAGCAAACAGTCTCGGCTAATCGCCTAAGGCCATACTGAAGTCCCTCTATAGCTTTCTCGTTCACCGAATCGGGCACGAATTCTCGGCGGGTCGGCACAAGTTTGCGCCGATGCGTGTACATGACCACCCCTGACCGCAGCAACTCCCGTAATACGGCACGAACCGGCACATCCGCTGAAACCTCTGCAATAAGACTCGAAAATGAGACTTGCCCACCCGTGATCAGTAAAGCACGCGGCCGACCATTCCGATCCAGATAAGCGGGGTTTGTATACCAACAATGGAGGACTTCAGCTTGGATATTCCTGTACGAGAGCGGCTGTCTTTTTTCGGCCTTCTCAACCTTGCGAATCCGACTAACCTCTTTTCTGGAGAGTCCAGTCATCACCGCGACTCGGGCCATGTTTGTTGGACGATTTCTGACGCCGTAGTCACTTGAGGCCGCGTCGACGAATGAGCGTTTCGCAAGCTCCGCAAACTCTGTATAGCTGACGCCGCAGCGAAGAAGGATTCTCGCCAGGGGTAACAGCACGCCTTCCAGTGCGCGGCGAATTCGTTCCTGCGTTAATTCGTCAGCCATAATCATTCATCGCTCTTGTCTGCGAGCAGCTTCATGAACTGCTTTTCACTGAGAATCGTCACTCCGTACTTTTCCGCCTTCTGCAGTTTTGATCCGGGCTTTTGACCGCAGACCAGGTGGGAGGTCTGTCGGGAGACGCTTTCTGCTACCTTGCCGCCCTCCTGTCGGATCCGCTCCTTGGCCTCTTCCCGGCTCATCGCATCGAGCTTTCCCGTTACCACGAAAGTGAGGCCGTTCAACTTCCCGGAACCGTCGAAGCGCCGGGATTTCGACTTCAACCAATGCACGCCGGCCCGTTGCAATGCCCGGACCACGTCACGGTTATGCCGCTGGCGGAAAAACGCACTAATCTCGGCGGCTACGACGGGGCCAACGTCAGGAACTTCCTGCAACTGCTCTTCCGAGGCATCCTGTAGCGAACTGATGTCACCGAAGTGCTCGGCCAGCGCTTGGGCGGTTGCCTCGCCGACCTCCGGCACTCCCAGCGCCAGCAGAAACCGCGACAGGGTTGTCTCTTTGCTGTGGTCAATTGCAGCTTTGATCTTCGTCGCGGACTTTTCACCCATTCTTTCGAGGCTTCCCAGCTCTTCGACCGTCAAGCCGTAGAGATCTGCCGGGGTGCGCACCAGTTCCCGGTCTATGAGCTGGTCCACGATCTTGTCTCCAAGGCCCTCGATATCCATGGCCCGTCGGGATGCGAAATGCTTGAGAGCCTCTTTGCGTTGCGCCGGGCAGAAAAGACCAGCAGTGCAGCGAATCACGGCCTTGCCTTCGATACGCCGCGCGTCCGATCCACAGACCGGACATTTCGTGGGTGCTTTGACGACTCTGGCATCGCGCGGACGCCGCTCCCGAACCACGCTGACAACCTCGGGAATGACGTCACCTGCCCTGCGGACGGCCACCGTGTCTCCCACACGGACGTCCTTTCGTCCAATCTCATCCATATTGTGCAGCGTCGCATTGCTCACGGTCACGCCGCCGACGAATACGGGTTTCAATCTTGCTACCGGCGTAATCACGCCGGTACGGCCGACCTGGAAATCAACCGCCTCGACGGTAGTGAGTTCCTCCTGCGCCGGAAACTTGTGCGCCACCGCCCATCGGGGAGCTCTTGCAACGGTTCCGAGTTCCTGCTGGAGAGGCAATGCGTCCACCTTGTACACGACCCCATCGATGTCGTACGGCAAGGCGTCCCTCATTTTTCCGATTCTCTCGTAGTACGCGAGACAGCCGGCCGAACCGTCAACGACAGCGGACAATGGATTGGTACGCAACCCCCATTTTCCGAGACAACGCAAGGTCTCGCTGTGGGTTGCTGGTGTGTCCCAACCAAGTACTTCGCCGATTCCGTAAAAAAAAACCTGCAAAGGTCGCGCAGCGGTGACCTTGGGATCGAGCTGGCGCAAGCTGCCCGCCGCCGCATTTCTGGGGTTTACAAACGATTTTTCGCCGCGAGCCAGGGCCCTTTCATTCAGGGCAACGAACCCCTTCTTCGGCATGTAAACCTCGCCCCGCGCCTCGATCGCCACCGGCGCCTTGGTACACCTCAGTCGCAATGGCACCGAGGGAATGGTACGTATGTTCCGGGTGATGTCCTCTCCGGTCGTTCCGTCCCCCCGCGTCGCAGCCCGTGCAAGTAAGCCGTCCTCGTAGCGAATGCTCACCGCTACGCCATCCAGTTTCGGCTCCGCCGAATACTGAATCTCGCCATCCGAATCCAGCCGCTCGCGCACCCGCCTATCGAATGCCTTGACCTCCTCCGTGCTGAACGCGTTCTCGAGCGACAGCATCGCAACAGCGTGCTGAACCTCGCCGAAACCGGCGGCCGGCGCCGTTCCCACACGCTGAGTGGGCGATTCCGGGACCACCAGGGCGGGGAAACGCTCTTCGAGCTCGATCAACTCACGCAGGAGCCGGTCGTATTCCGCGTCCGGAATGGAAGGCTCGTCGAGAACATAGTAACGGTAGTTGTGTGTCTCGATCTCTTTGCGCAGCTGCGCCGCACGCCTGACGGCGCTCTTCGGCGGCGAGGACTTCTGCTGGGCCATCGGTCAGCGTGGTGATGACTTGCGCCGATACTGGATGACTTCCTCTCGCAGGTACCGCTCGCGTTGCACGCTGAGATGGCTACCCTGCTCATCCAGCAGTTCTCCGTCCAGCTTGTCGGCCAGCGAACGCGCCGTTGACAACATGTCATCGAAGGCTGCCACATTGTCATCGGGGCCCGGCAACGTCAGAAACAGACTGACCCCCGGGAAACGGCTCGTCTTGAGCTGTGTCAATTCAAAGGAACCCGGTTCGACCAGGCTTGCTACGCTGAAAATGATCTTCGATTCGTCGCCGCTGTCATGCCGGTGGAATATCCCGAACCGGCCGTGACGCAGGCCCGCATTACGCAGCGCAAGAATCAGGTCCTCCCCGGGAAAGGACCCACGTGCTCGGGCCATGAGCCGAACCGTAATGACCCGTTCCGGCGCGGCTTCATCCGGACCGGCTTTACCCTCCCACCCCTCCTCCAAGGCACGCGTACCAACCTGGAGAGGCAGTTTGTTGCGAAGAAAACCGGTGGAACCGCCCTTCGGCGCGCGGACTTCACGGCGGCTGATCCAGAACACCACGGCAAGAACCAGGACACCGCCAATCAGCAAGAGCCAACGAAAGTCGGCCACCGGGATACCCCGTCAACTTGCGGCGAGTTGCACCGCGGCGTCGAGATCCACAGAGACGAGGCGCGATACCCCGGGTTCGTTCATCGTGACGCCGGTCAACTGTTTCGTCATCTCCATGGTGGTCTTGTTGTGAGTGATGATGACGAATTGAACGCGCTGCGCCATCTCCCGGACGATATCGCAGAAACGGCCAACGTTGGCTTCATCGAGCGGCGCATCAACCTCGTCCAGCAGACAGAAAGGCGCGGGGTTCAGTTCGAATATAGCAAAAATGAGCGCCACGGCCGTCAGCGCTTTCTCGCCGCCGGACAAAAGGTGAATATGGCTGTTACGCTTTCCCGGCGGTCTCGCCATGACGGTGACCCCGGCTGAAAGGATGTCCTCACCCTCCAGACTCAGGTAGGCGTGCCCGCCACCAAAAAGTCTGGGAAAGATGCGCTTGAGCCCCTGGTTTATCTGATCGAACGTCTCCTGGAAACGGGCGCGGGTTTCCCGGTCAATTTTCCGGATCGCCTGCTCCAGGGTCTCGAGGGCGGCGGTCAGATCATCGTTCTGAGAGTCCAGATATTTTTTGCGCTCCGACTGCTCATTGAACTGCTCGATCGCAGCCAGATTGATTGGTCCCAGCCGGTCGATTTTTCTGCGCACGTCTTCCACGGCAGTCTGCCAGGCGCCCACCTCGGCGCCCTCAGGCATTTCCCGCGCGACGGCCGCGAAGTCGGCGCCGGTTGCGGCAAAGTTTTCCATGACGGATTCCCGTCGCACTTCGATCTCACGCAACTGAATGCGAACGCGCTCCACGGATTCCCGCGCAGCCGCCACGGCCTTGTCAGCGACGCTTCTTTGCGCTTCGCTTTGGCGCAACTCGGACTCGACCTCCTCCAATTGCTCGCGGCGCTGAGCCAGCGAGCGGTCTATATCCAGTTGCCGTTCGAGCCGCGAGGACAGATCGGCCTGCATTTTCATCAACGCCGGCTCGGACGCCAAAATTTCCTGTTCCAGTTGTGTCGCGCGCGCAGACAACTGCTCCTGCTGGCTCATAAGGCGCGCCAGCGTCGCAATGACCGAATCACGCGCAACGCGCTTGCTCTCGAGGTCCACGTTGAGCTGATTCACCGCCTCGCGCCTGCGGTCGGCCGCCTCCCGAGCTTCGTTGTACGTGGAAAGACGTACTTCCTGCTGCCCCTGGAGGTGCGGGCGCTTTTCCGCAAGCAAACTCATCTCGGCCTCGGCGGACTCGGCACGGTGACGGGCTTCGGCCAGCGCCTGCGTGATGCGGCCGATCTCCGCGGCCAGCCGGGCCCTATTGGCATCCAGCACCTCGCGGCGTTCGCGCGCGCGCACCACTTCCTCGCGCAGGTTATCCAGTACCGCGACTGCTTCGGCATGAACCCTGTTGGCCGCATTAAATTCCTGCGTCGTCTCCGTGCGATCTTCTTCGAGCTCGGCAAGGCGCCGACGAACGTCGGTGCTCTCTCGCTCGAGTTCGCCGATGCTACGTTCTTTGCAGGCGACTGCATCCAGGATCTCGCGAATCTGTCCCTCGCGTGTCAGCAATCCTGCGGTGCTGCGCAGGCCACGATTGATACGAACCCATCCGGCACCGAGCCAGATGCCATCGACCGTCACCACGGATTGGCGGGGGTTCAGCTTCAGTTGCAGCCGTACCGCTTCGGCCAGACTATCAGCGACAAAGACGTCAGCCAGGAGTGGGGCCGCATGGCCCGGCTCGGCCACATGCGCCAGCAAGGAGCCCGACTCCGCCGTGATAGCCGCCCCCCCATGCTCCACCATCGTGACCTGAGTATCGGGAAGCGATGTGAGGTGATGGGCGAATCCCTTCACGCATACGGCCTGAAGAAAATCACCCAGCACGGTCTCTACGGCGAGAACCCAGCGATCGTCGACACGCAACTGCTGGGCCAGCCGCGGCCGCCCGTTCAGGTTCTCGCGAGACAGCCATTCGCTCAATGCCGCGTCTTCGGAGCCAAGCGCAAGTTCCTGGACGGCCTGAAGGGCTCCGAGGCGACCTCGGTCCGCGGCCAGGCCGGCGCTCGCCTCCTGAAGTTGCGCGCCGAGGTCGCGGTCCCGTGAACGCATTTCCTCGATCTGCGCGTTGACTTCGGTCAGGCGATTCTCAAGCTGCCCCGCCTTCCCCTGAGCCTCTTCTTCGGATCGTTCCTGGGCGGCCGCTCGACGCTCGAGTTCCTCAAGTCGAATTCGGTCGTGGTCCTGATCGAGAGAGTCGCGTTGCCGCTCCAGCTGCGCCAGCTGTTCAGCAAGGTGTTCGGCCCGGGTGCGCTCGACCTGCGCGACCTGCTGCAGTTCCTTGAGGCCGAGATTGAATTCGTGCCATTTATCCTGCCATTGCCCGAGGCCTTCCTCCGACTGGCGCAGGGACTCCAGGGCCGACCGCTCCTCCTCGCGCGCCTCAGCCAGCGCCGGCTCCAGGGAAGCCAGCGCCAGGTCGAACTCGTCGCGCTGCGCGTTCTCTCTGGAGATCTCGGAACTTAACCCCAGGAGTTGTCCCTGAGATTGCGTGAGGTCGGTCTGTTGACGCTCCCGGTTCTGCCGGCAATGGGCCATCTCCTGCTCCAGCCGGGAGATCTCGCTCTGAATGGCGTAATGCTGCCCTTGCACGGCGTTAAACGCTTCGGTAGCGGCTATGTGCCGCTCTCTGCCCGCCACGATCTGTGCCTCGAGGCGCCGCTGAGCCGCGTTCGCCGCCTCCAGTTCCGTCTCACCCTTTGCAAGGTCGAGACGGCCCTCCTCGATGTTGCGATCGAGGTCGACCAGGCGCATCGCGAGCAATTCCGCCTCGATCCGGCGCTCGCGAGCTTTCAGTTCCTTGTATCGCTCCGCCGCCTTTGCCTGCCGCTGCAGATAGTCGATCTGCTTGGTGATCTCTTCCCGTACGTCATTGAGCCGCGCAAGGTTATCGCGAGTGTGCTGAATCCGCGTCTCCGTTTCCCGGCGCCTTTCCTTGTATTTGGAGATGCCGGCCGCCTCCTCGATATATGTACGCATTTCCTCGGGCTTGGCCTCCACGAGACGCGAGACCATGCCTTGCTCGATGATTGCGTAGCTGCGCGAACCCAGACCCGTGCCAAGGAAAAGGTCCGTGATGTCCTTGCGCCTGCAGCGGGTGTTATTCAGGAAATAAGTGGACGTGCCGTCGCGCGACAGGGTGCGGCGCAATGAGATCTCGGCATACTGGGCAAATTGCCCGCCGACGGAACCGTCCGAATTATCGAAAAACAATTCGATGCTGGCGCTGCCGACCGGCTTGCGCGACGCCGAACCGTTGAATATCACGTCCGCCATGGAATCGCCGCGGAGATGTTTCGCAGACATCTCTCCCATGACCCAGCGGACCGCGTCGATTACGTTTGATTTACCGCAGCCATTCGGCCCGACGATCCCGACGAGGTTCGACGGCAGGTGGAAAGTCGTTGGATCAACGAAAGACTTGAATCCTGCGAGCCGAATCCTGCTCAGGCGCATGGATAACGGGCCCCTGCAAATAGACCAACGCGTTGCCCGGGCTTCACAGGCATAGCGACTTCCCCAACCGTAGTCTGCGCACTTAGCGGTAGTGTAAAGTAAAAATCACGCGACACACCAGACGGCTTGCGCCGCCAGGCATGATGGCAGTGAACCCTACCGCAACAACAACGTCCCCGGCGCCGGAGCTCCTGAGCACCTTCCGCAACCCGAGCGCCAGCCGCGAGTATACCATCCGGATCCGCATTCCCGAGTTCACCTGCCTGTGCCCCAAGACCGGGCAACCGGATTTCGCAACCCTCCTGGTCGAATACATCCCGGATCAGCGCTGCGTAGAACTGAAGTCCCTGAAGCAGTACATCTGGTCATTCCGTAACCACGGAACCTTCCACGAAGCCGTAGCCAATCAGATTCTCACCGACCTGATCCGGTGTGCCGAGCCCCGGTTCATGCGGCTCACTGCGCGATTCAATGTTCGCGGCGGCATTTACACCACGGTCGTGGTGGAGCACCGCCAGCCGGGCTGGAGCAGCCCGGAGTCGCGCCCCTCATCCACGGATTAGTCACCCCGGGCGACGACCCTCACCAGGCGGATTTCGCCGCTTCCTACCCAGCGAAGCCTATGTATAATCCCGCGCTTCTCGATAATCGACCGGGTGCAGCATGGCTGCCAAAAAGCGCTCCGTCCGCAAGCCTGTAAACCGCTCCAAGCCAAGAAAAGGCGCCACGGCGGCGAAGAAAAAGACTGCCGGATCCCGCCGGGTCGCAGCGGGCAGTTCGGCCGGCAAGCGTCCGAAAACGGCCGCTGGCAAGGCCACGAAACAATCCCCCGGGACTGCAAAAAAGTCCCCTGCAAGAGTTGCCCGGCCGGCGGCGCCGGCCAGGAAAAAGACGGCGCGGGCCACCCCAGTCCCGTCCCGGCCTGCTCGCCGCCTGGAGCTGCGCCCCGTGACGAGCAGCGTGGGCCTGATCCATGGCATACCGCCGTACCAGCCCAAGACGGGCGAAGGCTACATGAATGACCGGCAGCTCGAGCACTTCCGGCACATCCTGCTCGCTTGGAAACGCGAACTCATGGAGGAAGTTGACCGCACCGTTCACCACATGCAGGACGAAGCGAGCAATTTCCCGGATCCAAATGACCGCGCCACCCAGGAGTCGGAATTCGGTCTCGAGTTACGCACACGCGACCGCGAGCGCAAACTGCTCAAGAAAATCGATTCGGCGCTGGAGCGCATCGAGGACGGCACCTACGGGTACTGCGAGGAAACCGGGGAAGAAATCGGCCTGCGACGACTCGAGGCACGCCCGGTGGCAACGCTCTCCGTGGAAGCGCAGGAACGCCGGGAACTGGCCGAACGCCAGTTCCGCGACCGAGAGGACGGTTATTGACCGTGGTGGCCGCCGGCCTGCAATGAGGGAGCGGCAGCCTCCGAGCCTTTCGTCCTCCGGATAAAGCACGGCTACCCACCCTGCGCGCTGATCGAGCGCTCGGCCTCGGCCCGCCCCATCGCGTCTCGCCCATGCCGCCTCGGGCGTGGGCAATCTCTCTTTTCACCGTAGTTCTGATAATTATTTATAACTATCTGTTAAATCGAATGATTTTTTAAAAACCACCGTTTCCAGTCACCACGTCGTCTCGCAGCGAACTAACTCTGTTTGGACTTTGTCCAATGTGTTCGGAGCCGGGCCTTGGGTCGAATCTGTCGGAAGCTGCCCGGCGAATAATCAGCAAATCGCCAGTGAGACATCAACATGAATGAACCGAGACTGATTCGTAAGTATGTAAACCGCCGCCTTTATGACACGGTCGAAAGCCGGTACGTCAATCTCGAGGACCTGCGGCGAGTCATCAATTCGGGAGGCGAAATCCGCGTTGTCGATCAGGCAACGGGGCGAGATATAACGACAACGGTGCTGCTGCAGATCATTGCCGAGGCGGAACGCTCCGGTGCTCCTTTACTGACCGCGGATTTCCTCTCGGCCCTCATTCGCCTCGCCGGGCGCGAGCGCGACCCCGGACTGACTGAACGGCTGCACGCCGCCCTGCGGGCTGCTTTGCCCGAGGCACGCGGGACGAGGGCCACGCTGGAGGGTTGAGCGGCGCGCCACGCCCCGGATATCGGGGCGTGGGCAAGATTGTTGCTGAGCGGAACCCGCCGGCTCAGGCCGCGTCCAGGTTACGCATGCTCAGTCGTATGCGACCCTGGCGGTCGACTTCGAGCACCTTGACGCGTACGACGTCGCCCTCCCGGAGCTTATCGCTCACACGCTCGACGCGTTCGTCCGAGATCTGAGAAATGTGAACCAACCCGTCGCGACCGGGCAGAATGGTGACAAATGCGCCGAAATCCATGAGGCGCGCAACCCGGCCCTCATAAATGCGGCCGACCTCGACATCCGCCGTGATCAATTCGACGCGGCGCTGCGCTTCGCGACCGGACGCCGCGTCCACTGATGCGATCTTGACGGTACCGTCATTGTCGATGTCGATGGTCGTGCCGGTTTCCTCTGTTATTGCCCGGATGACCGAACCGCCCTTGCCAATGACGTCGCGAATCTTCTCCGGATCAATCTTCATCGTGATGATGGTGGGCGCCCATTCAGACATCCTCTGCCGTGGTGCGTCCAGCACCTGGTTCATTTGCTGCAGTATGTGCAACCGCGCGGAACGCGCCTGATCGAGCGCATCGCGCATGATCTCGCGCGTAATGCCGCTGATCTTGATATCCATCTGCAGGGCCGTCACCCCCTGGGCGGTACCGGCGACCTTGAAATCCATGTCCCCCAGATGATCTTCGTCGCCGAGGATGTCGGTGAGCACCTGGTAACGGTCGCCTTCCTTCACCAGACCCATGGCGACCCCGGCTACCGGGGCCGACGTCGTCACGCCGGCGTCCATCAGCGAAAGGCTCGCACCACAAACCGACGCCATCGAACTCGAACCGTTCGACTCGGTGATCTCCGAGACCACCCTGACGACATACGGAAACTTCGCCATATCCGGCAATACGGCCGAAATCGCCCGCCGCGCCAGGCGGCCGTGTCCGATCTCACGCCGCTTCGGCGAGGACAGGAAGGAAATCTCGCCGGTTGAAAATGGCGGGAAGTTGTAGTGCAGCATGAAACGGTCCCGATGCTCGCCGCTCAGCGCATCGATGATCTGGGCATCGCGATCGGTACCCAGGGTCGTTACGACGAGCGCCTGCGTCTCACCCCGGGTGAACAGCGCCGAGCCGTGCGTACGAGGCAACACGCCGGTTCGAACGGTCGTATAGTCCCGGCCGTCGATACGCGGCTCACCGCTGATCACCCGCTGGCGTACGATGCGGCTTTCCAGCGCGGAAAACTCCTCGCTCACCTGCTCGGCGGTCCAGCGCGGGTTCTCGCCGCTTGAAAGCGCTGCAACAGCGGCGGCTTTCAATTCTGCGATCGTATTCGTGCGCAGTTGCTTCTCGCGGATCCGATAAGCCTCTGCGAGCGATTTCCCGCACTGCTGTTCGATATCACGGCGAAGGCCTGCATCCGGCTCCGGCGCCCGCCACGGCCATGCCGGCTTTCCTGACTGCGCCGCCAGTTCCTTGATGGCATCGAGGGCCGTCTGAAAATGTCCATGACCGAACATCACCGCGTCGAGAACCACGTCCTCAGGCAGGCACTTTATTTCCGACTCGACCATGAGCACCGCCGAGGAGGTCCCGGCGACCACCAGGTCCATCTGCGATTTCGCCATCTGGCTCTTGGTCGGATTGAGGACGTAGCGGCCGTCGATATATCCGACCCGCGCCCCCGCTATCGGGCCATCAAACGGGACGCCAGCCAGACTGAGGGCAGCCGATGCGCCAAGCATCGCGGGAATGTCCGGGTCGATTTCGGGGTTGATCGACAGGACGGTTGCGATGACCTGGACCTCGTTGTTGAAACCCTCGGGAAACAGGGGACGAATCGGGCGATCGATCAGGCGCGAGGTAAGGGTTTCTTTTTCGCCCGGGCGCCCTTCGCGCTTGAAGAAACCGCCGGGTATGCGGCCGGCGGCGTAGGTCTTTTCCTGGTAATTGACGGTAAGTGGGAAAAAGTCTCTGTTTTCGCTGGCGGTCTTCTCTGCGACCGCGGTGACCAGCACGACGGTGTCACCCATCGTTACGAGCACGGCTCCGTCCGCCTGACGAGCAATCTCTCCGGTCTCCAGCGTTACCTCATGCTCCCCATATGGGAACGATCTCTTTACCGACAACACCTGCTACACCTGCCTTTGATAATTGATTGATACGCCGGCACCGCCCCTGCGAGTCCGGCACGCGAAACGCGAAATTGATAACAGCGAAGCCGACCGAACCGACCGGCCAGAATCAGCGCCGTAACCCCAGACGCTCGATCAGCGCCCTGTAGCGCTCGCTGTCGATGGCCTTCAGATAGTCGAGGAGCTTACGCCGCTGGTTCACCATCTTGAGCAAACCCTGACGGGAGTGATGATCTTTCTTGTGCTGATTGAAGTGCTCTGTCAGCTCGTTGATCCGGGCGGACAGTATCGCGACCTGTACCTCCGGCGAGCCCGTGTCGGTCTCGCCTCGACGGTTCTCTGCGATTACCTTGGCCTTCTGCTCTCCCGACAGGGACATTAGCTGTTACTCCTTGAATCTCTTTCTTAAATCTTGCCCGTTTAAATCGCGCGGTATTGTAACCTCGGGTTATCCGCAGTTACAGCCCAAATTCGTCCGGCGGGGCCGGGTTGCGGGCCGCCATGAGTCGGCGCGGAACCACGCTGCCACCGGGCAGCCGCTCCCCGATGCCCACAAACTGCTGGCCCTCTGCATAGAGCCGCACGAATCCCGTCGCCTGGTCCGATTGGCCCGGCTCCGCCTCCAGACGCTGGCCGCATCGCAGGCGCCAGACCATCTCTGAACCGAGCGTCACCGCTGGCCACGACGCGATGGCCCGATCGGCGGGAAGCAACGAGCGATCCAGGGCCGGTTGGCCACCGCTTGCCGCAGCCGCTTCGAGCTCGGCCACGGTCACCATCTCCGTGGCCGAGAAAGGCCCCACAGCGAGCCGGCGCAACCCCGCCACGTGGGCGACCGTACCGAGCTGCTCGGCCATTTGCTCGACGAGAGTCCGGATATAGGTGCCCTTTCCGCACCGCACCCGGATGAGTGGATGCTGCGGATCATAGGTCTCGAGAACGACCTCGTGAACCGTGATCCTCCGGGCCGGCCGGGCGACCGCTACTCCGGCGCGTGCAAGCTCGTAAAGGGGCCGGCCATGGTGCTTGAGGGCCGAGTACATCGGCGGCACCTGCATCATCGTGCCACGCGTGGCCGTGATGACGCTTTGCAACGACGCTTCATCAACCTGGCACGGCCCGGAGGCGATCACGTCCCCCTCCGCATCGCCGGTGGTCGTTTTCGATCCGAAACAGATGCGAACCCAATAAGTCTTGTCGCAATCGAGGAGGAATCCCGACACCTTGGTCGCCTCGCCCAGGCAGACGGGCAGCATCCCGCTCGCCAGGGGATCGAGGCTGCCGGTGTGACCGGCCTTGCGCGCGCCGAAAAGCCGCTTGACCACTTGCAGCGCCTGGTTCGAACTCAGGCCGAGGGGCTTATCCAGCAGCAATATGCCGTCGACCTCGCGCCTCGACTTCAAGCCCGGGCCTGCCCGAGTTCGGGCCCCAGGGTCTGCGCGGGCCTCGGTCACTTCGATTTCTCCTCGGGGCTCGAGGCGTCTGCGCCAGGCGCCGTGTCTCCCGCCGCAGCCCGCTCGATCAACGCCTCGAGCGACCGACCCCGCTTGAGTGCCTCATCCGGGCGGAACCGCAATTCCGGGATGCGCCGGATGCGCAGTTCCCGCGCCAGGCCCGAACGCAGGAAGCCCGCAGCCGACTGCAGCGCCGCGTCCAGTTCTGCCGTGACCGGTTCGCCCGAAAGCAACGTGTAATACACGCGCGCCACGCCAAGGTCGCGAGACACCTGGACGTCCGTGACGACGACGCCCTTCAGCCGCGGATCGCGGACCTTGCCGGACAGCGCCTCACCGAGGATGCGCTGGATCGCCTCCTCCAGTCTGCGGCTGCGCGGGAACTCTCTGGGCATCCCAAACCCCGTCAGGCACGCATCGCCTGCGACGCGGCAATCAAATGCTCCGCGCGACCTGAACGCGCTCGTAGCATTCGATCTGGTCACCGGGCTTGATGTCGCTGTAGTTGCGCACGCCGATACCGCATTCGGTCCCCGAGCGGACCTCGGACACGTCGTCCTTGAACCGGCGAAGTGAATCGAGCTCGCCTTCGAAGATCACGACATTGTCACGCAACACGCGCACCGGGTTGCTGCGCTTCACGTAGCCCTCGGTCACCAGGCATCCTGCGACGCTGCCGAATTTCGGCGACCGGAACACCTCGCGGACCTCCGCAAGGCCGACGATCTGCTCGCGCACCTCCGGCGCCAGCAGCCCCGTCATTGCGGCCTTCACGTCATCGATGGCCTCGTAGATGATGCTGTAATAGCGGACGTCGACCCCGGTGGCCTTGATCGCGTCGCGTGCGGCACCGTCCGCTCGCACGTTGAATGCAATCACGATCGCCTTCGCCGCAGCCGCCAGGTTCACGTCCGACTCGGTGATGCCGCCCACACCGCTGCCGATGACCTTGACCTGTATCTCGTCGGTGGACAACTTCGACAACGCATCGCGAAGCGCCTCTGCGCTGCCGTGCACGTCAGCCTTGATGAGCAGCTGCACGCTCTGTGCACCACCCGTCTGCATCTGGGTGAAGACGTCCTCGAGCTTGGCGGTCTGCTGTTGAGCGAGCCGCGAATCCCGAACCCGGGTCTTGCGCAGTTCGGCCAGTTCCCGGGCCTGGCGCTCGTCGGCGAGGGCAACCGCCTCGTCACCCGCCCCCGGGATACCCGAAAGCCCGAGCACTACGACAGGGGTCGAGGGGCCGGCCTCGGCGACCGCGCTGCCGAATGCATCGAACATGCTGCGTATCCTGCCGTACTCCTGGCCGG
>CAZFWB010000050.1:0-18506 GCA_964522655.1 uncultured Chromatiaceae bacterium
ATGGAAAGCAGGATTCGCGTTTTTCTTCTGAGGCTGGTGGCGACGGGCCTCGGCGCGGCGCTGGCGGCCGGGTGCGCCAGCCGCGCGACGGAGGCGCAGGCCGAAGCCGACCGCGCGCGCCCCGTGATCGAGCCTGAGGTCGAGCGGCGCGACGTCAGGGCGCCAAAGATCGACACGGAAGACTTCGAGCTCGGCGCCTACATCGGGTTCCTGAGCGTCGAGGACTTCGAGAGCAACACGGTGTACGGCATGCGGCTCGCCTACCACATCACCGAGGGGCTGTTCGCCGAGGCGACTTACGGCCAGTCCGACGCCGGCAAGACGAGCTACGAGATCCTCTCGGGCGGCCAGGCGCCGCTGCTGACCGACGACGATCGCGAGTACAAGTACTACGACATCTCGCTCGGCTACAACCTGCTGCCCGGCGAGGTGTTCGTCGGCGGCAACTGGGCGTTCAACAGCGCGCTCTACGTCGTGCTCGGCGCCGGCAACACCAGCTTCGCCGGCGACGATTTCTTCACCTTCACCTACGGCGCCGGCTACCGGGTGCTCGCCACGGACTCCATCGCGCTGCACTTCGACGTGCGCGATCACATGTTCGACATCGACATCACCGGCGAGGACAAGACCACCCACAACATCGAGTTCACGCTGGGCGCGAGCTGGTTTTTCTGAGGGGTGTGACATGCAGACGTTGGGACGAAACAGCCCGGGATGGGCGCAAGCCGCGACGAGACAACGGAAGTATTCGCCTCCTTCGGGCATCGCGTCCTCCTCCGGCCGTGTGCTAAAGGTCGGTGCCCGATTGCGGTCAGCGTTCTCGTTACGATTCGCAGGGGCACCGGGAGCGACTTCAGTCGCGACCGCCGCAACCCCCGCGAATCTACGCCCCGTTGCGACGGCGACGATCCTGGCGCTGCTGCTCGCGATGTCGCCCGCCGCCTGGTCCGGCGACACGACCCCGTCGGCCGCGCCCGACTTTTCCCTGCCGGCACGCGAGGGTGGCGAGGTCTCGCTCGGCGCGCTCGAGGGCGAGGTGGTGCTGATCAACTTCTGGGCCACCTGGTGTGGCCCCTGCCGCGAGGAGATGCCGCTGCTCGAACAGATCTACCAGCGCTACAGGCCGCTCGGCTTCACGCTGCTCGGAGTCAACGTCGAGGAGGACAGCGAAGGCGCGCTGCGCTGGCTGCAGCAGGTGCCGGTGAGCTTCCCGGTGCTGTTCGACCGCGAGAGCCGCGTGAGCAAGCTCTACGACGTGACCGCCATGCCGAGCACGGTGATCGTCGACCGCCGGGGGCGGGTGCGCTATGTGCATTACGGCTACACGCCAGGCACCGAGAACGTGTACCAGGACCAGATCCGCGGCCTGATCCGGGAGAAGTCATGAACACCTTGCGCCTCGCGATCCTTCTGCCGCTGCTTGCGCTCGCCGCCGGCTGCGCTGTCGAGCCGTGGGTGAAACCCTACGAGCGCGATCGCCTCGCCGACCCCATCATGAGTTTCGACCGCCACCCGGTCTCGGCGGCTTACATGAATCACGTGCGTGAGGCCCGCGAGGCCTCGCGCGGTGCCTCCGGCAGCGCCGGTGGCGGCTGCGGCTGTAACTGAGACGGTTGAGCGGAGCCGGCCCATGACTTCCACTGTTCACGCTCAATCAGGCCCAACATTGCCGACCGCACCGAAACTGATGATGTGCGCCGTCGTTGCGCATCGCTCGGGGCTCGCCGCGACCGGCGAGCTGGCGCCGATCGCGCTGCCGCATCCGTCCGGGGCCGCTGTGGCACGCCAGGCAGTGCCGGCGCACGCGCGACCAGTGAAGGCCGGGGCAGGGCGCAGCGAGCGTCGCGCCGCGGCACCCGTGCCGAGGGCTTCCCGTCGCCGCGCCGTCTCCGGAACCCGGGTATCAGGCCGGTGGCTGGTCGGTCTGGCGCTGATGCTGCTGACGCCGCCCGCGAGCGCCGGCGTTCTGCCGGAAGATCGCGCCGATGTCCTGTACCACTACTACGACGGCGGGGGCGTGCAGATCGACGGCCCCTCGATTCTCGTGCGGAAGAAGGTCGGGCAGAACTTCTCGTTCTCCGGCAATTACTACGTCGATACCGTGAGCAGCGCCTCCATCGACGTGGTGACGCAGGCGAGCGAATACTCCGAGGAGCGCACCGAGACCAGTGTCGGCCTGGACTACCTGCGCGGTGACACGTCCATGAGCCTCGCGCTCACCAAGAGCGACGAGAGCGATTACCAGGCCGATACGGTCAACCTCGGCATCAGTCAGGAGGTCTTCGGCGGGCTGACGACGGTCAGCATGGGCTACGCGCGCGGTTCGGACGACGTCGGCGAGCGCGGCTCGAGCTTCAGCGAGCAGGCCGACCACTGGCGCTACCGTCTCGGCGTCTCGCAGGTGCTGACGCGCAACCTCCTGCTCGGGCTCGAGTACGAGGCGGTGGCCGACGAGGGCTATCTGAACAATCCCTACCGTCGGGTGCGCTACGCTGACCCTGGCAGCGCGTCCGGCTTCAGCTACCAGGACGAGGTGTACCCGCGCACGCGCGACAGCAACGCGGTAGCGGTCCGCGCCCGCTATTTCCTGCCGTACCGCGCGGCGCTATCCGGCGCCTACCGCTACTTCAACGATAGCTGGGGCATCAGCGCCTCGACGGTGGAAGTCGGCTACACACACCCGCGCGAGCGCTTCGTCTACGACGTCGGCTATCGCTTCTACACGCAGACCGCGGCGGACTTCTACAGCGATCTCTTCCCCTACGCCGACGCGCAGAATTTTCTCGCCCGCGACAAGGAGTTGAGCACGTTCACGAGCCACACGCTGCGATTCGGCATCGGTTACGAGATGCCACTCGAGGTCGGCGCCGGCATCGAGAAGGGCGCGGTGAATTTCGTGTGGGATCACATCATGTTCAGCTACGACGATTTCCGCGACGTCACCGGCGGCGGCGCGCCGGGCAGCGAGCCGCTGTACGACTTCTCCGCCGACGTCGTCCAGCTCTTCTTCTCGGTCTGGTTCTAGGAAATGGGGACATTCCTGATTTCCCGGGAAATCAGGAATGTCCCCATTTCCACTCAAGTCGCGCCGCTGAACCCCGGCATCGATGTCTCCATGGTCGCGACGCGATTCGGCGCGATCCGGAACAGCACGCGCACGTCGCCTGGCTGATGATACGGATACTTGTCGACGCCCAGGTATAGCCGGGCGAGCTCGTCGATGTGCTCGCTGGCGCCCTGCTCGGTTTCCGCGGCCACGGAGCCGCGCACTTCCAGCCAGCGAGTGTCGTCGTCGGGATCTACGACCAGGATGGTTGCCGCGCGCCGGCGCGACAGGTTGCGGTACTTCTGGCGCCCCTTTTCCGTGTTGACGAGGATGTGCGTGCCATCGTAGTTGCACCACACGGGCTGGACCTGCGGCTGGCCGTCGCTCATGAGGGTCGCGAGCGACGCCACGATGGGGCGGTCGAGCAGGTCGCGGTACTTGTCGGGGATCCTGTTCACGGGCTGGCCCTCGCGGAAAAGCAGCAAGAATAGCTGTTGTCGGCGCTCGCGCGTGAGTGGGCCAGCGAGCCGTCTCGTGACAGAAAAGTCATCTGCCGGCTGCGTTGCGCATTTTTGACAAACCGTTACGGTGTCGCCTCGAAACGCAGATGGGACCGGTGCGGGTGTGAGTCACGCGCCGGCTCCGCTCGCCCCGCTCAGAGTCAGACCGGGCACCCGATAGCCGGCGCTTGCCGCTCTGGGCAGAGTAGCTGTGTGCCCCAGGCCGCCCCGGCGGGCTGCGCGCGGCAGCCAACGAGGTAATAATGTAATAACATTATCCCCGGTTGGCCGATGGCCCCCCGGATCCGGTGACCCTTCTATCTGGAGCAGCGAAATGCGCAGCGGCTCATCGTACTTGTTGACGCTTATCGTCGGGATACTTGCGGGCAGGGCAGCGGCCGATACCGTGACGACGCCCGTCGAGGGCACATTCAACGAGTCCCAGGAGAACGCCTGCATCCATGTCTCGCTGTTCTTCTACCTGACTGACTGCACCTATTCGCGCAGTCGCGCCGAGATGGCGGGCAACGAGCTGCCCTGGACCGGCCCGACGGTGAACCCCATCTACTACGTGCCCGGCAGCGAGCACGCGGCGCCGTCATACGTGCCGGGGCCCGGGGACGACCGGATCGCACCGGCGCTCAGCGGCACGCTCAGCATCGACGATCGCGGCACCGCCGATCCGGCCGACGACACCATCGGCGGCACGCTCGTGGTAGGGCCCGCGGCACGCAGCGTGGTAGCCAACGTGAACGAGCTGGCCGGCGGGCCGGCCGGCCGGCCGCCTCGCGCCGTGATCAGCTGGTCGAGCATGACGCACACGCTCGCGCCGACGCCGGTCACCGCGGCCAGGCGGATCGAAGGCGGCATCGAGTACGTGATCGCCTCGAAAGGATTTCCGGTGCGGATCTGCCGCAAGGCCGACCCGGATGATTGCTTCCCGAGCGCGTTCGCGCCGAAGACCACCGACGGGCAGGACGCCGAGGACGTCTGGGCCGCCCCGGGCGACGTCGGCATCACCCGTGACAGCGCGATGGACGGCAACGTGGGCGCGCAGACCACGGCCGTGATGGCGGATTACAGCTGCACGGACAACCGCGGCGGCATCACCTGTCCGGCGCACAACGTGGTGTGGAAGAACGGCGAGGAGCCGAAGCCCGGCGAGCGCAATCGCTCCGAGGCACCCGGACTCGACAACCTGCTGCTGAAGGTCATCACCGACGGCGGCGGCAAGGTCATCCGGGCCGAGGGCTTCTGGACGCAGGAGTACAACATCGAAGCGGGGCCCGACTCGTTCCAGGTTCCCCCGGACCACGACAACTCCTGGCAGGGCGGCTACCTGCGGGTCAGAGGAGCAGCTGACTGAGGGCGCCGCAGGTAGCGAACCGGCCGGCCGCCGGCCTGTTTCTCATAGTGCTCTTCTCCGTGGCGCCGGCCGCGGCCGACTCGCCGGCGGGACCGGGCAATCTGCGTGCCGCCGAGGACCTCAACCCGGCGCCCGACGTGCTCGAGGTGCGCCTCACGGCGCAGAAGAACGCGGTCGACCTGACCGGCACCGGCCTCATCGCCAACGCTTACACCTTCAACGGCACCACCCCCGGTCCGGAACTGCGGGCCAAAGTGGGCGACACGGTGATCGCGCACTTCACCAACGACCTGCCGGAGCCGATGACCGTGCACTGGCACGGGATCGAGCTCGACAACGCCAACGACGGTACGGCGGTCACCCAGGATCCCGTGCCGACCGGCGGCAGCTTCACCTATCGCTTCCGGGTGAGCCGCCCCGGCGTGTTCTGGTATCACCCGCACGCGATGCCGTCGAACCCCGAGTTCAAGGGGCTCTTCGGCCCGCTGATCGTCGAGGATCCCGCCGAGGCGCCGCTGATCGCCGCCGGCGTGCTGCCCGGGCCGGCCAACACCCGCACACTGATGCTCGCCGATACCACCGTGTGCAGGAAGCGCGGCGAGAACGACACGGCGACCTTTGCACCCGGCGCGGACATGCCGTGGGTCTTCTCGAAAGACATCGGGCCCTTCCCGGGCAACGCCGCCTACCCGACACCAAAGGACCTGTGCGAGACGCCCCGCGACCGGGAAGGCAAGCCGCTGGCCGGCGGCCCGCTGGCGGCCGGCGACATACCCAACATCCAGCCGCCCACGAACTGCGGCGCGAAGACGCCGTGCCGCGTGAACGAGGGCCAGCTCGTGCTGACGAATGGCCGCGTGGCCACGCCTCGCGCCGGCACGCCCGAGGCGCCGGGGCCGCTGGCGGCGAACGCCGGGTTACTGGAGGTGGCCGCGGGCGAGGGCGTGCGCCTGCGACTGATCAATGCCGCGGTCAGCCGTTACTTTCGCCTGCGCGCCACCGACCAGCGCGGCCGGCAGGTGCCGCTGTATCGGGTCGGGGGCCAGGGCGGGCTGCTCGATTCGGTCCGGCTCGAGGGCGGCACCATCGGCAACATGGGCCTGGACACGAAGTTCGCCCGCGGCGAGATCCTGCTCGCCAATGCGGACCGCGCCGACGTCGTGCTCGTGGCTGCAGGCCAACCCGGCGACGTGCTGACGCTGTGGACCTTGGACTACCAGCACTACGGGACCACGGAGTACCCCTTCGGCTACGCGCCGGTGCCGACCGTTCCCGTGGCGCACATCCGGCTGGCGAAGCGCGCCGCCGGATCGAGGCCCTTCCGCATCGCTGCGGGCGACGCGCTGCGTGTCCATGCGGCCGTCGCGCGGCCGGTGGAGAACATCAGGACGCTGCCGATCTCCGCCTCGCTGCTGGATCCGGCGAAGTTCGAGAAGCCTCTTCCCGGGACTGCCAATGCCGAGATCCTCTTCACGGTGGTCGGCCTGCGGGAATCCATCGACGGCCTCCATGGCCTGCCCCTGGAGGGCGGCGTCGGCGACTACCGCAGGATCCCGCACCTGAAATCGAGCCGTTATGCGCGCATCGGCGATCTCCTCGAGCTGACCATGCGCAATGGCACCCAGATGCATCACCCCATGCATTTGCACGGCTTTTCCTTTCAGCCGGTGCGCCTGGAGGATTCGCTCGGCAAGACCGTCTACACCTACGACTACAACGAGTTCGTGGACACCGTGGACATTCCCGCCACGCACCGGCTCGTCTTCCGGGTGCGGCTCGACGATCGCGGCGCCGTGGGCGGAGCGGACTCGGGCGGCGCGGCGGGGCGTTGGCTCCTGCACTGCCACATCTTCAGTCATGCCGGACTCGGCATGATCTCGGAGATCGTGGTGCTGGAGCGCTGAGGCGCGTCGGGGCGCATCGCGCGGATGATCCTTCGCCGAACAGCGATGGTCAACGCGACTCCGCGGAACGCATTGCGGAGACAACTGGCCCCGTGCCCGACGGAGGTCGAGTTCGCCTAAACTGCGCATCGTGACACCGACCTGCCGCTTCGTCCTGACCTGCCTGCTGTTGGCCATGGCCGGCGCCGCCCGCGCGGAGTGGTTCAGCGAGCAGGCTGCGAAGATGGGCACCCGCATGGAGGTGCGCCTCTGGCACGACAGCGAGCCGGATGCGCGGCGGCTGCTGGCTGCCGCGATGGCGGAGTTCGACCGCATCGAGGCGGCCATGAGCACCTACCGCGGCGACTCGGAGATCACCCGGGTGAACGAGCGCGCCGCGAGCGGGCCGGTGGCGGTGAGCGCGGAGTTCTACGCGCTGATCGAGCGCTCACTCGAGATGTCGGTGCTCTCGCGGGGTGCCTTCGACATCACCTACGACAGCGTAGGTCAGCTATACGACTTCAGGAAGCGCGAGCGCCCGTCCGAGGCCGAGATCCGCGAGCAGCTGCCGCGGATCGACTACCGGCACGTGGTGCTCGAACCTGCCGGGCGCACCATCCGCTTCACCACGCCGGGCACCCGCATCAACCTCGGCGGCATCGCCAAGGGCTACTCGGTCGAGCGCGTGATCGCCCTGCTGCGCGAAGCGGGAGTGCGCCATGCGTTCGCCTCCGCCGGCGGCGACACGCGCCTGCTCGGCGACCGCCGCGGGCGTCCCTGGACGGTCGGCATACGCGATCCGGACGATCCGGAAAAGCTCGTCACGAGCCTGTCGCTCGAGGACGAAGCGGTTTCGACCTCCGGTGACTACGAGCGCTACTTCGACGAGGACGGCGTGCGCTACCATCACATCCTCGACCCGCAGACGGGGAAGTCCGCGCGCGGGGTGCGCAGCGTCACCATCGTCGGCCCCGACGCGGTGATGACCGAGGGCCTGACCAAGACGGTGTTCATCCTCGGGCCCGAGAAGGGTCTCGCCATCGTCGAGTCGCTCAGCGACTACGAGGCGGTCATCGTCGATGACCGCCATCGCGTCTTCTTCTCGAAGGGTCTCGCCGCGGCGCGTTGAGGGGAATAATGGGGACATTCCTGATTTCCCCGGAAATCAGGAATGTCCCCATTTCTCTTTGCGACGTAATGCCGGGTGTTGCCTGTGAGGTGCGTCACAGGAAAACGACTCGTACCCTGCCACCATTTCCGGCCGGGACTCCCCGCCGCCCGAGCGCGGCGCGGTGGCTCACGCGGCGCCGGACGCCAGGGACGGTATCCGGCACCGCGATTTGCGGTGGAGCCGGTCGCCGCGCGTGCGGAACCCGGCGCCGCCATCATTGGATCTGAACAGGGCAAACCCGCTGAAAGGCGGGGACGCAAAGCCTCCGGTCTGACGGGCGCCGAACGGGCGCGGCAGATAGCGGGGCTGCCGGATCGGTCGGGCGCCGCTTTCCGCGGCGCGCCGTTGCGTACCTCTCTTTCAACGCTTGCGCCCTGGCCATGGCGCTGGACATGACGAGGTCGCGGGCGGACCAGTATTCGGAAACCATGATCGTGCGCGCGCGCGGGCGGCTGCTCGCGCGCGCGGTCGCGTTTCTGCTCGCCGCGGCGATCGCGGCGCAGCTCGTGCACGCCGCCTTCGCCCGCGGGCTCGAGGACTCGCAGGCGCCAGACTTCGCGCTGAAAAGCAGCGCCGGCAAGAATTTCCGGCTCTCGGAGTACCGCAGCGAGGTCGTCGCCATCGCCTTCTGGGCGAGCTGGTGCGGCGCGTGCCGCGAGCAGCTGCCGGACCTCGAGCGGCTGCAGCAGGCGCTGCGCTCCGACGGTCTGCGCGTGCTCTCGGTGAGCTTCGACGAGAATTCCTCGGCGGCGCAGGAGACCGCGGCGGCGGCCAGGGTCAGCTTCCCGGTGCTGCTCGATGCCGCCGGCGAAGTCGGGCGCCTGTACGACGTCGACGACCTGCCGCTGGTGGTGCTCGTCGACCGCGCGGGCCGGCTGCGCGGCAGTTACGAGGGTGGCGGCGCGGCGGCCGGGCACGCGCTCGACCGTGCAATCCGCGACTTGCTCGCCGAATAGGCCCGGCGCCGGAATCGAATCAACAGGAATCACGACCATGAAACACCCGTGTCGATGGCTGTTGGCCTTGCTCCTGGGCAGCGCCGTGGCGCTGGCGGCGGAGGAGCCCGGCGGCCCGTCGCCGGCGGGGAGTCAGGCGCTCGACCAGGACGTGCAGGAGCTCAAGGACGAAGTGCTGGACCTCAACCGGGAACTGTTCATGCTCGAAGAAGAGCTGCTGTTCCCTGCCAACACGCAGGTGGCGGTGTTCGTCTCGATGGACGTCGGCGAGTACTTCGCGCTCGACTCGGTGCAGCTCAGCCTCGACGGCAAGCCCGTCAGCAAGTACCTCTACACCGAGCGGGAGGCGAACGCGCTCCTGCGCGGCGGCGTGCACCGGCTCTGGCTCGGCAACCTGAAGGCGGGCAACCACGAGCTGGTGGCGATCTTCACCGGCGAGGGCCCGCACGCGCGCGACTACCGCCGCGGCGCCACGCTGAAATTCGACAAGGGTGTGGGCGCGAAATTCGTGGAACTGGCGATCTCCGACCGCCGGAGCAAGCAGCAGCCGGAATTCCTGGTCCGCGAATGGGAGTGACCGGTGCGCAACCGCCCGCCACGCCTCAGTGACTGGCTCACCTCGCTGCTGCTGCTCGGCGGGATCGCGGTGAGCGGCGCGCCGCGGGCCGCCGAGGCCCCCGCGGCGGGTACGGTGGTGCGCGACCTGTATTACGGCGAGGCGCTGTTCCACTTCTACCGGCAGGACGACTTCACCGCTCTCACGCACCTGCTGGCGGCCCGCGAGGCCGGGCGGGTGCCGCACCACGAAGCCGAGGCAGAACTGCTGCTCGGCGGGCTGTATCTCTCCTACGGCCAGCACGAGCGCGCCGCGGCGATCTTCGAGCAGCTGCTCGCGAGCGCCCCGTCTCCCGCCGTGCGCGACCGCGCGTGGTTTTATCTCGGCAAGGTCCGGTATCAGCGCGGTCTCTACCCGGAGGCGCTCGCCGCGCTGGCGCGCGTCGGCGCGGACCTGCCCGCGCCGCTCGCCGCGGAGCTGCCGATGCTGGTCGCGCAGAGCCACATGGCGCTCGGCGCCTGGGACGAGGCGCAGCGCGTGCTGCAGGCGTGGGACGCGCCGGACGCCTGGCTCGCCTACGCGCGCTACAACCTCGGCGTCGCGCTGGTGCGCCAGCAGCGCGTCGAGGAGGGCGCGCGACTGCTCGAGCGCGTCGGCCGTACGGACGCGGACACGGCCGAGGCGAAGAGCCTGCGCGACAAGGCGAACCTGGCGCTCGGCTACGCCTGGCTGCAGGTGAACGATGCGGCGCGCGCCCGCCCGGTGCTGCAGCGCGTGCGCCTGCGGGGCCCGTTCGCCAACAAGGCGCTGCTCGGCGCCGGCTGGGCCGATGCCGTTGCGGCCGACTATCGCGGCGCGCTGGTCCCGTGGCTGGAACTGACCGGGCGCGACCTGCTCGACAGCGCCGTGCAGGAGTCGTTTCTCGCGGTGCCCTACGCGCTCGGCCGCATGGATGCCCACGGCGCGGCGGTGGAGCGCTACCAGCGCGCGCTGGGCAGCTTCGATGTGGAAATGGCCAGCCTCGATCGCGCGGTGGAGCGCATCCGCAGCGGCGAGATGCTGAGCACGCTGCTCGCCGGAGACGACGGCGAGCTCGGGCGCTGGTACTGGCAGCTCGAAGCGCTTCCCGCGACGGACGATTCGCGTTACCTCTATCACCTGCTCGCGGGCCACGAGTTCCAGGAAGGGGTGAAGAACTACCGCGACCTGACGGCGCTCGCCCGTCATCTCGATGAGTGGCGCGACAACATCGAGATCTACTCCGCGATGGTGGACGCGCGCGTGGCGGCATTCGACACGCGCCTTCCGGCAACCAGGCAGCGTCTCGGGGAAATGGACCTCGGGTCGCTCGAAGCGCGGCGCAACGCGCTCGCATCCCGTCTCGACCGGGCGGAGGCGAGCCGCGATGTCGCCGCACTCGCCACCGCGGCCGAGCTTGGGCAATGGCGGCGGCTGCAGGTGCTGGAGCCGCGGCTCGCTGCGTCCGCCGATGCGAGGGTCGCTGCGCGCCACCGCCTCCTGAAGGGCGTCCTCTACTGGGACCTCGATCGGCAATTCAAGGAACGGCTCTGGCGCGGGCGGAGGCAGCTCGAGCAGATCGACGGCGCGCTGGCGTCCGCGCAGGCGCGGTTCGACGGCGCGCGCGCGGCCGGTATGGGCGAGCCGCGACGCTTCGACGAGTACGCGACGCGGATCGCCGCGCTCTCGCCGCGCATCGTCGCGTTGCGCGCGGCGATCGATCACAGCCTGCGCCGACAGGAAGGGGTGCTGGTTGCACTCGCTGTCGACGAGCTTCGCGGCCAGCAGGAACGCCTGGCCAGTTACCGCGTGCAGGCGCGTTTCGCGCTGGCCACCATGTTCGACCGCGCCGCCGCGCAGGCCGCCGTGCCGCGGCCGGCGGGTGAGGCGCGATGATCGCGGCGCTGACGCTGGCCATCGCGCTCGGATCGGGCCTGTGGCCCTTCGGCGGGGCCGGGCGTGATGCCGACCGGACCATCGGCAGCCTGCGAGGCAAGGCGCCCGAGATCGAGCTCGACCGGCCGGTCGAGGAGGGCAGCGCACGCGCGCGAGAGCACTACCGGGAGTTTCTTGCGCTGCCGGCCACGCCCGGCGACATGCGCGCGCAGTCCATGCGCCGCCTTGCCGACCTGCATCTTGCCGCCGGGGAGGAAGCGGAGCTCGCCGGAGACGGCGCCACGAGTGCGGCTGAATACCGCCAGGCGATCGCACTCTACCGGCAATACCTGGAGGAATTTCCCGCGCGCGGCCAGACCGACATGGTGCTCTACGCGCTGTCGCGTTCCTACGAGGGCGTCGGAGAGGTGGACGCCTCGCTCGCGATCCTCGACGAGCTGGTGCAGCGCTATCCGGCGAGCCCGATCGCCGCCGAGGCGCAGTTCCGCCGCGGCGAGCGGCTGTTCGTGGCGCGGGACTACGCCGGGGCCGAGCGCGCCTACGCGGCCGTAGTGGCGGGTGGTGAGAACGCCGAGTTCTACGAGCAGGCGCTCTACAAGCAGGGCTGGTCGCTGTTCAAGCTCGGCTTCTACGAGGAGTGTCTCGACCCGTTCCTGGGCGTGGTCGGCCGGCGCCTGGCGCCGCTCGCGCAGGCCGAGGACCGGCGCCTGCTCGACGGCCTGGGCCGGGCCGAGCGCGAGCTCGTCGAGGACAGCCTGCGGGCCATGAGCCTGTCCGTGGCCCAGCTCGACGGCATGGCGAGCATCGATGCGCTGCTCGACCGCCGCGGCCCGGTCGCCTTCGCCGACGTCATCTACGCGGGCCTCGGCGATCTCTACCTCTCGCAGGAGCGCTACGGCGACGCGGCCGCGGCTTACGGTGGCTTCGTCGAGCGCGAGCCTGCGCACCCGCGCGCGCCTTATCTGCAGGCCGACGTCATCCACGCCTTCACGCTCGGCAAGTTCCCGAGCCGCGTGCTCGAAGCGAAGGCGCGGTACGTGGAGCTCTACGGCCTCGACAGCGCCTATTGGGCGACGACGGCGCCGGCAGCGCGTCCGGCAGTGGTGCAGCACCTGAAGGAGAGCCTCGCGGATCTGGCGAGCTACGACCACGAGCGCGCGCAGCGCACGCGCGCTGCCGACGCCTACCAGAAGGCGGCGCTCTGGTACCGGCGCTACCTGCAGTATTTTCCCGAGGACCCGGAGTCCGCGCAGCGCAACTTCCTGCTGGCCGAAATCCTCTACGAGAGCGCTGACTACGCCGCCGCCGCCGCCGAGTACCGGCGCACCGCCTATGAGTACGGGGCGCACCCGCAGGCGGCCGAGGCGGGCTACGCCTCGCTGCTCGCCGAGCGCGAGCGCGAGAAGCAGCTCGACGGGGCCGCGCGCGAGAGCTGGCGCGACGCCTACGTCGGGGAGCAGCTGCGATTCGTCGCGGCATTTGCCGATCATCCGCAGGCGGCGGCGGTGCAGACCAACGTTGCGGAAGAGCTCTTCAATCGCGGCGATCTCGAGCGCGCGCTGCAGGTCGCAGGCGAAGTCGTCGTGCGCACGCCGCCGGCCGCTCCGGAGCTCGAGCGCGTCGCCTGGACGGTGCTCGCCCATGGCCAGTTCGACCTCGGCCGCTATGCCGAGGCCGAGCGCGCGTACCTGCGGCTGCGAGATCTCGGCGGGATGGAACCCGCACGGCGCGCGGAAATCGAGGAGCGAATCGCGGCGGCCGTGTACCGCCAGGCCGAGGCGCGCAGGGCCGCCGGCGAGGATGCCGCGGCAGTGGCGGAGTTCCTGCGCGTGGCCGATGCCGCGCCGGATGCCTCGATACGGCCGAAGGCGATCTTCGATGCCGCCGCGCTGCTCGTCGCGGGTGAGCGCTGGTCAGAGGCAGCCGAGGTGTTGCAGCGCTTCCGGCGCGAGTTTCCCGCTCACGAGCTGAATCCCGAGGTCACGCAGAAGCTCGCGGTGGCGCTCGCTGCCGCCGGGCGCGACGCGGAGGCGGCGATGGAGTTCGAGGCGGTGGCCGGTACGGAGGGCATCGCCGAAGGGCTGCAGCGCGAGGCGCTGTGGCGCGCTGCCGAGCTGTACGGACAGGCTGCTGAACGAGCGTCCGAGCAGCGCGCCTACGAGTCCATCGTCGCGCGTTTTCCGCAGCCGTTCCCCGAGGCGATGGAGGCCCGCTCGAAGCTGGCCGATCTCGCCCGCGGCGCGGGTGACCTGCCGGCATGGCACCGCCGGCTGCAGGACGTCGTCGCCGCCGATGCCGCCGCCGGCGCCGCGCGCACCGATCGCAGCCGCTATCTCGCCGCGCACGCCTCGCTTGCGCTGGCGGCGCCGCTGCGCGATGCCTTCGTGGCGATGCCGCTCAGCGCGCCGCTCGCCGCCAGCATGAAGACCAAGAAGCAGCGCATGGAGCTGGCGCTCGCCGCCTACGGCAGGGCCGCCGATTACGCCGTGGCCGATGTCACCACCGCGGCGACGTTCGAGACCGCGGAGCTCTACTACCGGCTCGGCGCCGACCTGCTCGGCTCGGACCGGCCGGCCGAGCTCTCGCCGGACGAACTCGAGGAGTACCAGCTGCTCCTGGAGGAACAGGCCTTCCCGTTCGAGGAGAAGGCGATCGAGCTGCATGGCATGAACGCCGAGCGTGCGGCGGAGGGCGTGTACGACGAGTGGGTGCGCCGCAGTTTCGAACGGCTGGCGGAGCTGAGCCCCGCGCGCTACGCGCGCACCGAGAGGAGCGAGCGCTATGTCGCCGACATCGATTGAACTTAGTGCGCGGACCCCGACATCGGCCGGGCCGGCTTGCCCTGCGGTTTCCCTGCGCGGCTCGCTCGCAGCGGTGCCCGCGGCACTCGCCATCCTGGCTCGGCGCCGCGGGTCGGCGGGGTCCATCCCGCCGCTCCTTCGGACATGCCTCGCTCGCTTCGCCGCTCGGCAAGCCAGCCAATGCCGGCGCGATGGCGAAGTCCGCGCTTCACGTACCGGCACAGCACAATCTGTCGCGGGCGTTTCATCACGCGCGAGCTTGGTGGGCCGGATTGCCCTTCTCGGCGTGATCGCTGCGTTGGTTGTCGCCTGCGGCAGCGGCGGCACGCGGCCCGAGGAGCGCGTGTCGATCGAAGAGGGGCCCCCGCCGGCAGTGCTTGCCGAGTACCAGCAGGCGCTGCGCCTGCTCGGCGACGGCGACGAGGCCGGCGCGGAGCTGCGCCTGCAGGCGATGGCGGAAGAGCACGGCGAGTATGCCGGCCCGCTGGTGAATCTCGCGCTGATCCAGGCGCGGCGTGGCGAGCTGGAGGCGGCGGCCGCCCTGCTCGAACGCGCGGTCGCGGTCTGCGCGCAGTGCGCCGCGGCGTGGAACGAGCTCGGCGTGGTGCAGCGCCGCCAGGGCCGCTTCGACGACGCCGAGCGTTCTTACCTTGCGGCGATCGCCGCGGATCCGGCCTTCGGCAACGCCCACTTCAACCTCGGCGTCCTCTACGAGCTGTACCTGCGGCGGCCCGAGCTGGCGCTCGACCAGTATGCGCGCTTTCTCGGACTGCATGCGGAGGATCCCGGCGCGGCGGACGTCGAGAAATGGATGGTGGACCTGAAGCGGCGCGCCGGCACGGTCGAGCGCTCTGCCCGGCTGGCGGAGGAACCCACATGACCCACGATACCCGCGACAACGTCCTGAGCTGGCTGTGGCCAGCCGTGGTAATCGGCCTCGCGCTCGGCGCCGGCGCCCGCGCGGAGGATGCGCCGCCGCAGACACCGCCGCCGGCCGCAGCCGAAAAGAGCGGAGCGCGCCCCGCCGATCGCATGGAACTCGACCCCACCTCGATCCGCGGCAACCAGGAGCTGCCCAAGGTGCTCTACATCGTGCCGTGGAAAGAGCCCGGGCCCGCCCAGCCGGACGGCCGTCCGCTCGGGAGCCTCATCGACGAGGCGCTCTCGCCCGTGGACCGTGAAGTGTTTCGCCGACAAATGCGTTACTTCGATCAATTGTATGCACGGCCGGACGACCCGGGCGCGGGCGTGCCGGCTCCCGCTGATGATTGAGGCGTTATGTCCGTGTGACCGGCGTCACACGCGTTGTGTCCTGCAGGAGGCTGCACCCGTATGAGCACCTACACCAGCATCGTGTCCTTTTTCCAGACGGGGGGCATGTTCATGTATCCCATCGCCGTCGTCTTCGCGCTGGGGCTGGCCATCGCCATCGAGCGCTGGCTTTATCTCACGCGCACCAGCGTCAGCAACCAGGCGCTGTGGAAGAAGATCACCCCGTTCATCAGCTCCGGCAGGTTTCAGGAGGCGGTCGCGCTGACGACCAGCTCCAGGGCCGCCGTGGGCTCGATCCTCACCTATGGGCTGCAGCGGGTGCGCACCGCCTCGCGGCGCGACGACATCGAGAAGGCGATGGAGGAGAGCCTGATGGAGGTGATGCCGCGGCTGGAGAAGCGCACCCATTACCTCGCCACCTTCGCCAACATCGCCACGCTGCTCGGCCTGCTCGGCACCATCATCGGGCTGATCCAGGCGTTCACCGCGGTGGCCACCGCCAACCCCGCGGAGAAGGCCGACCTGCTCTCGGCCAGCATCTCGGTCGCGATGAACACGACCGCGTTCGGGCTGATCGTGGCGATACCGCTGCTGCTCGTGCACACGCTCCTGCAGAGCAAGACCACCGAGATCGTGGACAGCCTGGAGATGGTGGCGGTGAAGTTCCTCAACGCAGTCGACGAGCGCCGCCAGGCCGCCCAGGCGACGAAGAGCGCATGAGAAGCCAGTGGCGCAGGCGCCGGCGGCGCGAGTCCGCCGAGATGAACATCACCGCCTTCATGAACCTGATGGTGGTGCTGACGCCGTTCCTGCTGATCACGGCCGTGTTCTCGCGCATGGCGATCCTCGAGCTGAACCTGCCGGGCGACGGCAGCCAGTCGCAGCCGCAGCCGCAGGCGCTGCAGCTCGAGGTCATCGTGCGCGAGGGCTCGATCGAAGTCGGGGATCGCGGCTCGGGGTTGCTGACCCAGCTGCCGAAGACCGCCACGGGCTACGACCTCGCGGCGCTGAGTGAGTACCTGCAGCGAGTCAAGGGCAAATATCCGGACAAGACCGAGGCGACCGTGCTGCTGGAAGCCGATGTGCCCTACGAGGTGCTGGTGCAGGTGATGGACGCGGTGCGCGTGGTCCCGGTGAACGACGCCGGCAGGATCGTGCAGAGCGAGCTGTTTCCCGACATTGCGGTGGGCGATGCGCCGGTCCGCCCGCGCGGAGGTTGAGCGATGCAGATGTCGTCCCGCGCCAAGCGCATGGAGCGCCATCATCGCCGCCACAAGGGCAGGAGCGAGATCAACCTCGTCTCGATGATGGACATCTTCACCATCCTGGTGTTCTTCCTGCTGGTGAGCTCGGTCAACGTCGAGGTGCTGCCGAACCCGAAGGACCTCAAGCTGCCGGAGTCCATCGCAGAGCAGCGGGCGCGCGAGAACGTGGTGGTCACGGTGACCGGTGAGGAAATCCTGGTGCAGGGCAGGCCGGTCGTGAAGGTCGCCGAGGTGATGGCGCGCGACGAGCTGCTCATCCCCGCTCTCGAGGCGGCGTTGCGCTCGCAGACCGATCGCGTGCTGCGCAAGGAAGCGATGGCGCAGCTCTCCGACCGCGAGATCACCATCATGGGCGATCGCGCGCTGCCCTACCGGCTGCTCAAGCGGGTGATGGCGACCTGCACGGCAGCCGATTACGGCCGGTTGTCGCTGGCCGTGACCCAGACCGTTCCCAAGGTGGCGGCGCTCGCCGCCGACAGCCGGAGTTGACCGCGATGTCGGCTGTGCCGGTCTTTTATCGCGACTACACCCTGCCGTGGGAGCGCTGCGTCGCCGACAACGAGCGCTTCCGCACGATCCTGCGGCGCGTGTGCGCCACGCTGTTCGTGCTGAGCGTCGTGCTCACGTTCCTGCCGGTCCCGGAAGCCGATCGCGACGAGGTGCCGGTGGTGCCGCCGCGTCTGGCGAAGCTGGTGCTGGACAAGCCGAAGCCGCCGCCCCCGCCGCCGGTGGTCGCGCCGAAGTCCGAGGTTCCGCCGGAGAAACCGCAGGCGAAGCCGGTGGAGAAGAAGCCGGAGATTACGCCGCCCGCGCCGGTGGACCGCAAGGCGGCCGCGCGCGAGAAGGCGCTGGTGGCGGGGCTGCTGCCGTTCGTGGACGAGCTGGCGGACCTGCGCGACAACAAGACGATCGCGAGTCTCGGCAGCAACCGGCCGCTGACCGGAGCGGTCGGCGACGGGCCGCGCAACGAGCGCTCGCTGATCACTTCCAAGGCCGGCCGTGGCAGCGGCGGCATCAACACCGCGGCGATGAGCCGCGACACCGGTGGCGCGGGCCTCGGCGGCCGCGGCACGACGCGCGTCACGAGCACGCTCGCCGGCGGCGGTGGTGGCGGCGCGGCGGGCGAGAGTGCCGGGGCCGGAGGGCGGCCGTCGCGCAGCCGCGAAGAGATCGAGATGGTGTTCGACCAGAACAAGGGCGCGATCTACGCGCTCTACAGTCGCGCGCTGCGCCGCGACCCGACATTGCAGGGCAAGCTGGTGCTGAAGCTCACCATCGAGCCCAACGGCGCGGTGTCGTCCTGCGAGGTGGTTTCCAGCGAACTCGACGACCAAGAGCTGCTGCAGAAGCTGGTCGCGCGGGTCCGGATGTTCCGCTTCGAGGACAAAGACGTCGCCACGGTCACGACGACCAAGCCGATCGACTTCTTCCCGGCCTGAGCAGCGCGTCGTCGCTGGCCGGCCCGGTCGCCTCCTGCGCGTTCGGTCGGTGGGCAATCCCCCCGTCAGTGCCGCTCGCCGGACGTCCATGTCCCGGCCCTCGCGCCAGCGCTCGGGCGCTCGGCGGGGCAAAGCAGTGCTTTGCCGACACCCGCCTCGCTCACCTCGCTGCGGGTTCCGCCGGCTGCTGGCATCCTGGCAGCCGGCTCCACATGCGTGCTGACCGGGGAAATTGCCCACCGCCTGATAGTTCACCGGGATCTCGTCAATCCGGTTCTCAGGCGTGCGTCCACGATCCACGGGCTGGCGGCCGGGGAGCTCTTCCGGAGGGCGTGTG
>CAZFWB010000051.1:0-1775 GCA_964522655.1 uncultured Chromatiaceae bacterium
CCGGCACCGCCACGTCCCAACCGGACAAGCTTCCGCCTCTAGAAGAGCCTTCCGACAGAACTCTAGCCCGCGGCTACCTTTGGCAGGCGGTTGACCTGCCCGGCCCTCTCAACGCGGTCATAGGCGCGGTGGTCAGCACCGGCCCCATCCCCCGTTGGATGGGCCTGGAGCCCGCACCGCGAGGGCGACCGGAACCCCAACCCCTGAATTTTTCCTGGACTGGTAGCGACGCCATCGAGTTCGCCGAGCAGTCCGAACGCCTGGAAGGGTTACTACGCGATCCCAGCGCCCTGGAAGAGGGTAAACGTCGCATCCGGGGCGGCAGCAACGCCAACTACCTGGTCACCCTGAACAACGGGGTTTCGGCGATCTGGACCCCAACGGGTCAAGAGAAAACGCATGCCGACCGGCCCAACATTCCGCCCGGCACCTCGGCTCAACGCGAAGAGGCGGCCTATCTGTTAGACAAGCTCATGGGTCACTTCGCCCGTGTCCCTCCGGCGGTGGCCGGCGGTCTCGAGGGCCGCCCGGGAGCCCTGAAACTGCTCGTTTCGCAGGGTCTGGCGGCCGATGTGGCGCCGGACGGACTGGACGACAAGGACTACCGTCGCATCGCCCTGTTCGACCACATCATCGGCAACCTGGATCGGCACGTCAACAACTATCTGCTGGGCAAAGACCCCGCGCCGTTCGACCTGCTGTACTGGAACGCGGATGCGACGCGCATGCCGCGCGGCTGTCACATGTACTACCTGCGGGAGATGTATCTCAGGAACAACCTCGTCAAGCCGGGCGCGCTGACGCTCGGCGGCGTGCCGATCGACCTGACGAAGGTCACGATCCCGGTCTACCTGCTCGCCTCGCGGGAGGATCACATCGCCCCGTATCCCTCGGTTTTCAAGGCCTGCCATCACTACTCCGGCCCGGTGCGGTTCGTGCTTTCCGGCTCCGGCCACATCGCCGGCGTGATCAACCCCCCGAGCCAGGGCAAGTACCAGTACTGGGTCAACGAGAATCAGCAGGGCGAGGTGGGCGAACTCGACGACTGGCTCGGCGGCGCCACCCAGCACCCGGGTTCCTGGTGGCCGGACTGGGAGGCCTGGCTCGCGCCGCAGTCCGGGCCGAAGGTGCCGGCGCGCGTGCCCGGCGCCGGGCCGCTGCCGGCGCTCGAGGACGCGCCCGGTTCCTACGTCATCTGCAGGAGCGACTTGTAGGAGATTTGTAGGAGGGGCTTCAGCCCCGACACAAATGTCCCGACACGCATGAAACAGGGCGGCAGCCCTCCGGCGGCGTCGCGATTTCCGCGCACATGGAACAAACCGATTGCATCGTCGTCGGCGCCGGTGTGGCAGGACTCGCCACGGCACGGGCACTGGCGCTGCGCGGGCTCGAAGTCGTGGTGCTCGAGGCCGAGGCGCACATCGGCGCCCACGCCAGCAGCCGCAATTCCGGGGTCATTCATGCCGGGATCTACTACCCGCCGGGCTCGCTCAAGGCCCGGCTATGCGTCGCCGGCCGCCAGCGGCTCTACGCCTACTGCGCGGAGCGCGGCATCCGCCACCGGCGCACGGGCAAGCTCATCGTCGCCGCCGACCAGTTCGAAGTCGGCGTGCTGGAGCACTACCGCTCGCAGGCCTGCGCCAACGGGGTGAATGATCTCGCCTGGCTGACCGCCGGCCAGGTGCTTGGCCTGGAGCCCGCGCTGCGCTGCCTGCGCGCGCTGTACTCGCCGTCCACGGGGATCCTCGACAGCCACGAGTATCTGCTCGCGCTGC
>CAZFWB010000051.1:1875-18495 GCA_964522655.1 uncultured Chromatiaceae bacterium
AAGGCGAGGCGCCGTTCCGCCACCTCGTCTACCCGGTCGCGGAGAAAGCCGGCCTCGGCATTCACGTCACGCTCGATCTCGACGGCGCCGCGCGCTTCGGGCCGGACGTGCAGTGGATCGACGATGTGGATTACCGCTTCGACGAGGCGCGGCGCGAGCGCTTCGCCAGCGCGATCCGCCGCTACTACCCGGCGCTCGAGGCATCGCGCCTCGTCCCCGGTTACACCGGCATCCGCGCGAAGCTCGCCGGCCCGGAAGAGCCGCCGGCGGATTTCCTGATCCAGGGGCCACGCGCGCACGGCGTCGCCGGATTGGTCAATCTCTTCGGCATCGAGTCGCCGGGGCTCACCGCGTCGCTCGCGATCGGCGAGGAGGTGGCGCGGCAGCTCGCCGGCTAGCGGGAATCCGGCCCGCCGACATCCCCGTGCATCAGCTCGGCGAGCGTCTCGGCGCGATGCGGCGGTGGCATCTCTCCGGACTTCAGCCGTCCGACGTAGTCGCGGTAGGCGGCCATGGCCTGGTGGCCGAGGAACCACATCATCGGGAAGTTCACCCATAACATGAGCGCGGTACCCAGCCCGCTCAGGTTGTCGAGCTGGGCATCCGTGCGCAGGAAGCCGGCCGTGGCGACCACCGCGAGCAGGCAGTAGAGGACCTTGAACGGCGCGACCAGACGCTCGCCGGCGAGGAACACCACGCCCTGCTCGGCGTAGTAGCTGTAGGAAATCATGGTGGAGATGGCGAACAGCCACACGGCGGCGGTGACCAGCCACTGGCCGAGTCCGGGAGTGACCGTGTCGAAGGCCTTCGCGGTCAGCGTCGCGCCGACGTAGTTGACGTAGATCCCCCCGCCGGCGAGCACCGGACGGCTGTCGGCGGCGATGCTGCCCCAGCTGATCACCGCGCCGTCCTCGCTCATGCCGATGGCGCCCTGCAAGCGGTGCAGGTTGTTGCCGCTCGCCGGATTGGGACCGGCCGCGACGATCGCGAACACGGTCTCGCCGGACTGCCAGGCGGCCCCGTCACGCGGTGGCGCCGGCATGGACGGCAACGTCCAGTGGCCGCCACTGGCCTCGATGAGCGGCAGTTGCGGGTCGAGCGCGGCTTCGGCCGGCCGCTTCCACACGCCGGTCGAGATGATCACCAGCGCCGTCATGGTGCACACCACGATGGTGTCGATGAAAGGCTCCAGTCCCGCAACCACCGCCTCGCGCACCGGCTCGGCTGTCTTGGCGGCCGAATGCGCGATCGGCGAGGTGCCCTGGCCGGACTCGCTGGAGAAGAACGCGCGCTTCAGGCCGTAGAGGAACGCATAGCCCATGGTGCCGCCGATGAACGCGTCCTGTGCTTCGAGCGGCGCGAACGCGCCGCGGAAAATGAGCGCGAACATGGCGGGAATCTCGGTCACGTGCAGCGCGAGCACGTAGAGCGCGCCGAGAACGTACATCACGACCATCACCGGGGCGAGAAAGCCTGCCACCATGCCGATGCGCCTGATGCCGCCGATGATCACCAGCCCCACGATCACCGCGAGCACGATGCCGGAAAAGATGCTCGGCACGCCGAAATAGCTCTGCGTGAGCTCACCGACGTTCCAGGCCTGGAACATGTTCCCGCCGGTGATCACCATCACCAGCAGCGTGCAGCAGAAGATTGCCCCGATGAACCGCCCCAGCCCGCCGAGCTTCGGCGAACGGCGCGCGAGCGCTTTCGCGATCACCCACATGCTGCCGCCGTGCGGGTTGTCCGGGTCGTCGATGTTGCGATAGAGCATGGCTAGCGTGACCTCGGTGGTCTTCAGCGCCATGCCGACGAAACCGACCACCCACATCCAGAACACGGCGCCGGGCCCGCCGAGACTGATCGCGATCGCGACCCCGCCGATGTTGCCGAGACCGACAGTCGCCGAGAGCGCCGCGGAGAGCGCCTGGAAGTGATTGATCGCGCCGGGGTCGCGCGGGTTGTCGTACACGCCGCGGATCACGCGCACGCCGTGGGTGAGCGCCTGGTACTGGCAGAAGCGGCTCCAGACCGTGAACACCAGGCCGGTGACGAGCAGCGCGAAGAGCACGTAGTCGTGCCAGAGGATCGCGTTCGCGGCGGAAATGAATCGATCGAATCCGTTCATGGGTTACGCTGCATTTGTAGGAGCGGCGCGAGCCGCGATGGTAGTTGGCTCGACAGTGACGGTCGCGACTGGCGTCGCTCCTACAGCGTGCTCCTCCAGGGCGACGGTCAACGAAGCATTGTAGGAGCGGCGTGAGCCGCGACCGGTCGCGGCGCGGCGGTCAGCGAAGCGGTGTAGTAGCGGCGCGAGCCGCGACCTCCGGATGACGTCAGCGCTCGACAATGGCAGTCACCCCCATGCCGCCTGCGGTGCACACCGAGACCAGGCCGCGGCCCGAGCCGCGCTCGGCGAGCTGCTTGGCGAGCCCGCCGAGGATGCGCGCGCCGGTCGCGGCGAAGGGGTGGCCGATCGCGATGCTGCCGCCTTTCACATTGAGGCGGCTGCGGTCGATGGCGCCTAGGGGACGGTCGCGCCCGAGCCGCTCGCGGCAGAACTCCGCGCTCTCCCAGGCCTTCAGCGTGGCCAGCGTCTGCGCGGCAAACGCCTCGTGGATCTCGTAGAGATCGAAATCGCCAAGACCGAGGCCGGCGTGGCGCAGCATCGTCGAGACCGCGTAAGCGGGCGCCATCAGCAGGCCCTCGGTCTTCACGAAGTCCACCGCGGCGACCTGCCCGTAGCGGAGATACGCCTGCACCGGCAGCTTGTGCGCGGCGGCCCACTCCTCCGAAGCGAGCAGCACCCCTGCGGCGCCGTCGGTGAGCGGCGTGCTGTTGCCGGCGGTCATGGTGCCGGCCGCGCTCCGGTCGAAGACGGGCTTGAGCTTGGCGAGCTTCTCGAGCGAGGTGTCGCGGCGGACGTTGTTGTCCTCGCGCGCCCCTTCCCAGGGCATCACCAGGTCCTTGTAGAAACCCGTGTCCCACGCGCGGGCGGCGTTCTGGTGGCTGGCGAGCGCGAGTTCGTCCTGCGCCTGGCGCGTGATGCCCCAGGTCTTGGTCGTGATCTCGTTGCTCTCGCCCATGGACAGGCCGGTGCGCGGTTCCACGACGCCCGGCAGCTCGGGCCTCAAATGCCGCAGCCGCAGCCGCAGCCAGGGGGCAGCCCGCTCGCTCAGTGACTTGCCGCGAAAACTGCGCTTGAGGATGCCGCGGTATTCGTCGGGGTACACCACCGGCGTGTCGCTGATGGTATCGGTGCCGGCGGCGATCCCTGAGTCGATCTGGCCCAGCGCGATCTTGTTGCCGATGAGGATCGCCGCCTCGAGGCTGGTGCCGCAGGCGCGCTGGATGTCGAAGGCGGGGGTTTCCGGGGCGAGAGCGCTGCCGAGCACGCACTCGCGCGCGAGGTTCCAGTCGCGCGAGTGCTTCATCACCGCGCCGAGCGAGACGTCGCCGAGGCGCTCGCCCCGCAGGCCGAACCGCTCGACCATTCCGTTGAGCACCGCGGTCATCATGTCCTGGTTGGAATGATCCGCGTAGTGGGTATGGAGGCGGCAGAACGGAATGCGCAGGCTGCCGACGATCGCGACGCGGCGCGGACTCTGGTAGTGCATCACATGTCCCCCTGGTGGCGCAGGCTACTGGCCGAAGCTCGGAGCGTCGGCGGCGAGGAAGGCTTCTTCCTCCGGCGTGTTGCGCCGGCCGAGATGGCGGTTGCGGTGCGGGAAGCGGCCGAAGCGCTCTACGATGTCCCGGTGCAGCTCGGCGAACTGGGCGAAGGTGAGGAAGGTCTCGCGCAGCGTCTCGGACACGCCCTCGGCGAGCGCGTTATAGACGCGCACGGACTTGTCCTGCACGGCGGCGGATTCGGCGTGCTGCAGCGGCATGAAGAAGAACACGCGCTGGATCGCCGGCAGCGAGCGATAGGCGTTGTTCATCGAGCCCTCGACGCACAGTCGCAGCGCTTTTTTGTCACCCGCGAACGCCCGAGCCGTGCCGCGGTGGATGTTGCGGCAGAACTGGTCTAGCAGAAGGATCAGCGCGAGCCGGCCTTCCGCGCTGTTCGCCCAGTCGTCGAGCTTGCCCTGCAGCGCCTGCTCGACCAGCTCGCCGAACTCCTCGCGGATCCGCCTGTCGAGTTCGGGATCGGCGCTGAACCAGCGCTCCATGCGGCTGTCGATCTGGGGTGTGTCCAGTTCCGCCGCCGAGAACCAGAAGTCGAGAACGCGCCGGATCGCCTCCTCCTGCATGGCCGGGAATCATCGGTAAAACCGGCTCGGACTGCAATCACCCGCGACGATGCGGCGGGACTCCCGATTCCGTTACCGTGTCCTGACTGCGATACGCTGCTGATACGACGGTGGTCGCATTGCAGTCCGGTCCGCTCAGCGATGCCAGCCGCGCAGCGCTGCGAGCTTGAGCAGTCCCGCCACGCTCAGCGCATCGGTGATCTCTCCGCTCATGGCCATGCGAACCGCCTCATGCGCAGGCAGGCGGCGGATCTCGATCTTCTCGGTGGACTCGAACCGCGGCTCGCCCTCGGTGAGCTCCTCGGCGGTGAACACGTAGCCTTCCTCGTCGGTGACGGAATTGCTGGTGTGCACGAACAGGATCTGCTCCCAGCGGCGCGCCGAGAGGCCGGTCTCCTCCTGCAGCTCGCGTTGCGCGGACTCCAGCACGGGCAGCCGGTGGGGCGAGCCGCCCATCGGAATCTCCCAGGAGTACTGGTGCAGGCAGTAACGGTACTGGCCGACCAGCCAGGTGTGGCCGCTGTCGTCGATCGGGATGATGCCGACCGCCTTGTTGCAGAAGCTGATCCGCCCGTACAGCGCGGCCCGTCCGGAAGGGTCGAGGCAGCGTTCCTCCCACAGCTCCAGCCAGGGGTTGGCGTAGACCCGGCGCGCGCTGAGCGTGGTCCAGGGGTTGTCGCGTCGGGTCATCGCTGTGTCCTTGGCTGGAAGGTGCCGGCGTTATTTTCGCAAGAAAATAAGTCCGGCACCTTTCTCGGCCCCGAGCAGGCGGCGGAACCAGACATGCATCCCGATCCCGCGCGCGGCCATGAACAACATGAAGGCCAGCCACAGGGCGTGGTTGCCCAGATCGCGCGCGAGGTACCAGGCGGGCAGAAACACCAGCAGCGCCGAGGCCATCATGACGACGCGCATCTCGCGCGAGCGGGTGGCTCCGACGAACACCCCGTCATAAAGGAAGCACCACACCGAGACCAGTGGCGAGATCACCAGCCAGGGCAGATACGCACGCGCCGTCGCGCGGACCTCCGGGATGCCGGTGAGCAGGTCGATCAGCGCGCCGCCGCCGGCCGCGTAGCCGAGCGTAAACACCGCAGCGAAGGCGACCGAGAAGCGCAGCGTGCGCCGCACGGCCTCGCGCAGGCCATCCGCATCGCGCGCGCCCACCGCCTTGCCGGTGAGCGCCTCGGCGGCATGTGCGATGCCGTCGAGTGCGTAGGCGAGCAGGTTCTGGAAATTCATCAGCAGCGCGTTCGCGGCGAGCACGATATCCCCGATGCGGGCCCCCTGCGCGGTGATGAAGGCGAGCACGAACATGAGCGAGAGCGTGCGCAGGAGCAGGTTGCCGCTGATGTCGAAGAGCCGCCGGTACTGGCCGAGCGCGAGCAGCGCGCTACGCCGCCAGGAGCCGGGAAAAGCGTCGAGTTCGTGCCGCACGAAGATGAGCCCGACCGCCAGCCCGACCAGTTCGGCGAGCACGGTCGCCAGCGCCACGCCGCGCACCCGCATGCCGAGCAGGAGCACGAAGACCAGGTCCAGCACGATGTTCGTGGCGTTGGTCGCGAGCATGAGCCCCAGCGGTCCGCGCGCGTTCTGCATGCCGAGCAGCCAGCCGACCACCACGAAGTTGGCGAGCGAGGCCGGGGCGCTCCAGATGCGCACGGCAAAGTATTCGCGGGTGAAGGCGGCGACCTCGGGGCCGGGCGAGAGCGCCCGAAGCGCCACCTCGATGAGGATCGGCTGCAGGACGATCATGGCGAGCGCAAGCACCATCGCGGTCACCAGCGCCTGGCCGAGCGCATCGCGGACGGCGCCGCCATCGCCTGCGCCGCAGGCCTGTGCCGTCACGCCGGTGGTGCCCATGCGCAGGAAATTCAGGCCCATGAACAGCACCGTGAACACGGTCGCGCCGGCCGCCACCGCGCCGAGATACCAGGGCTCCTCGAGGTGGCCCACGACGGCGGTGTCGACCATGCCGAGCAGCGGCGTGGTGACGGCCGCGAGGATCATCGGCGCGGCAATGCGCCAGACGGCGCGATTGCCGTACGCCTGGTCGCGCGCGGAGGCGTCGCGGCTAGACACGCAGTCCGAAGCGCCAGTACAGGCCGGCGAGGAGCCACAGGGGGCCGATCAACAGGAAGCGCAGGTCGCGCAGGAAGGACGGGCGCCTGCCTTCCGCGGCATGGCCGATGAACTGACCGGCCCAGGCCAGCACGAACAGCACGCCGCTCGTAATCCAAAGCGGGGCCGGCAGCCACGAGAGCGCTGCGACCAGCGCCAGCGCGAGCCCGGCGGCAATCGCCATGCCGGCGGCGAGCCGGGGCGAGAGCCACAGGTACCAGGCGAGGGCCGCGAAAACGATTACGGTGGCCCAGTTCACAGCGGTCGCCGAGGCGCCCAACGCCTCCGGAACGGGCACCGAGGCCAGCAGTCCCAGCAGGCTGACGACGATCACCGGCACGCAGATGCGGTGCATCAGCCGGTTGAACGGATGCTGATGGTCCGCCGCGTATTCGGCCAGCAACGCCTCGGCTTTTCGCATGACCGGGGGACGCTACGGCTTTCGCGTCAACGGGGCAACCGCTGGGGCGTTGGCCCCGCGATGCGAACCAGTGGATTGCCGCCGCGGGCGGTTTCTGCCATAACGACCCCCGCCAACCGGGGTGTTGTCACTTGAGGAGCTTCAGCATGAGCATGCGTTACCCGATCGCCAAGTCCGCCATGGCCGTCGCGATGTCAGCCTTCGTCGCGGGCTGCCAGTACATGCAGACGACGGACCCGTACACGGGCGAACAGGAGGTCAGCAAGACGACCAAGGGCGCGGCGATCGGCGCCGCGACCGGTGTGGCGGTCGGCCTGATCACGGGCAACGATTCGGCCCAGCGCAAGAAGAAGGCGCTGATCTTCGGCGGCGTCGGCGCGCTCGCCGGCGGCGCGGTCGGCAACTACATGGATCGGCAGGACGCGGCGCTGCGCGCGCGCCTCCAGGGCACCGGTGTGAGCGTGACGCGCACCGGCCCGAATGGCGAGAACATCACGCTCAACATGCCCGGCAACGTGACCTTCGCGGTGAACAGCGCCGACATCAGCGCCTCTTTCTACCCGGTGCTCGATTCCGTCGCGATCGTGCTGAACGAGTTCAACCAGACCATGGTGGAAGTGGCGGGTCACACCGACAGCGACGGCAGTGACGCCTACAACCAGCAGCTCTCCGAGCGCCGGGCGAGCAGCGTGGTGTCCTACCTCGTCTCCCGGCAGGTTCGCGGCGACCGGTTCCTCACCGTCGGGGCCGGCGAAACCCGGCCGATCGCAAGCAACGCGACTCCGGAGGGCAAGGCGCAGAACCGCCGCGTGGAGATCACGATCGTTCCGCTGACGAACTAGTCGCGACTCGCGTCGCTCCTACGAGGTACGGCCCAACGCCGCGGTGAACGAAGCGGCGTAGGAGCGGCGCAAGCCGCGACTCGGGCTCAGGCCGCGACCGCGTCGCGCATCGTGCGCAGGGCCTGCTGCTCGATCTGGCGCACCCGCTCGGCGGAGATGCCGAAGCGGCCCGCGAGATCCTGCAATGTCGCTTTCCGTTCCGACATCCAGCGGGCGGTGACGATCTCGCGACTGCGCTCGTCGAGCGCAAGCAGCGCCGAGTGCAGCTGCTCGGTGGCGCGCTGCTGCCAGTCATCCGCCTCCAGCGCCTCGGCCGGATCCGCGTCCGGGGCCGGCAGGTACTGGGCCGGCGTGAAGACACCGTCGTCGTCCTCGTTCGGCACCGGGTCGTAGACCACGTCGCGGCCGGCCAGCCGCTGCTCCATCTCGGTGACCTCGCCGGTCGGCACGCCGAGGTCGCGGGCGATCGCCTCGGTTTCCTCGCGCGAGAGCCAGCCGAGGTTGCGCTTGGCGCTTCTCAGATTGAAGAACAGCTTGCGCTGCGCCTTGGTGGTTGCCACGCGGACCAGGCGCCAGTTGCGCAGCACGAACTCGTGGATCTCGGCGCGGATCCAGTGCACGGCAAAGGAAATGAGCCGCACGCCCACGTCCGGGTCGAAGCGCTTGACTGCCTTCATCAGCCCGACGTTGCCTTCCTGGATCAGGTCGCCGAGCGGGAGCCCGTAGCCGAGATAGCCGCGTGAGATGTGCACCACGAAGCGCAGGTGTGACAGCACCAGCTCGCGGGCGGCGTCGAGATCCTGCTCCTGCGCAAAGCGGCGGGCGAGGCGTTGCTCCTCGCTCGGGCTGAGCACGGCTATCGCGTTGACCGCCTGGATGTAGGCGTCGAGACTGCCGACCGGCCCGGCAAGGGCCAGCGCGCGTGCGTTCGGGATCAGGGCTGTACTCATGACCTTCTCGCTACCTCCGTCAGCAATCCTAGCACTCGAAAGATTAGAGTGCTAAGCACCCGGTCGGTTCCCGGGGACGAGATCAAAGGTCATTAATAAAACAATGAGTTAGACGCGCGGCTCGATCGCGGAGAGGTGCCGGGCCACGGCGGTCCAGGCCCCCGCCCAGCCGGCGAGCACCCCGCCGCCGAACACCAGCAGGAGCGTCGCCGGGCGCAGGCCGAAGCCGCCGAACTCGCTGCCGTAAAGCGCCAGCAGCCGCTGCAGGGGTCCACGCAGCAGGAGCAGCCCGGCGGCAAGCACCAGCAGAGCGACCGCCCCGCCGAGGGCGCCGTACCACACGCCGATGTACAGGAACGGGCGGCGGACGAAGGCATCGCTGGCGCCGAGCAGCTTGGAGACCTCGATTTCCCGGCGCCGGTTCTGGATGTCGAGCCGGATCGTGTTGCCGACGATCACGATGACCGCTCCCACGAGCAGCGCCGCCGTGAACCAGACCCCCCTGCGCACCAGGTCGAGAATCGCGGCGAGGCGCGCGAGCCATTGGGTATCGAGCTGCACGAGGTCGACGTCGTTGCGACCGCTGAGTTCGGCGCGCAGCGCGTCGAGCTGCGCCGTGGAGGCCTCCGCCGCGGGGCGCACCACCAGCGTGTGCGGCAAGGGGTTTTCCTCGAGCGCCGTCAGTACCTCGCCGAACGCCGGGTCCTTGCGGAACTCGGCGAGCGCGTCGTCGGCGGGGATGACCCTGACGTCCTCGACGCCCGGCTGCTTCTCGAGCGAGCGGGCGAGTTCCCGCGCCTGCGGCAGCGTGGTTGCGGGCTTCAGGTAGACGGAAAAATCACGGATGTCCTGCCAGCTGCCGGCAAAGCGCTGCGCGCCCTGCACCAGCACCTGCAGGCTCGCGGGCAGGGCGAGCGCAATGCCGATCACCAGCACGGTCAGGGCGGTGGCGACCGGCTGGCGGCGGAGCTGCCCGAGTGCGGCGAGCGCATTCTGCAGGTGACGCCGCAGCAGCGCGTTCATCGCGGTCGCAATTCGCGGCGGGGCTCGGGCGGCGCGCTGATGCCCGCCTCGTCCCGCACGACGTGGCCGCCGCTGAGCGCGATGTGGCGTCCGCCGATGCGGCCGGCGAGCGTGAGATCGTGCGTGGCAATCATCATGGTGACGCCGACCTGGTTGAAACGGCCGAACAGTTTCATGATCTCGAGCGAGAGGTCGGCGTCGAGATTGCCCGTCGGCTCATCGGCGATCAGCAGTCGCGGCCGCGCCACCACCGCGCGGGCAATGCCCACCCGCTGCTGTTCGCCGGCAGAAAGCGTGCCCGGCGTCTGGCGCTCCTTGCCGAGCAGGCCCACCTGGTCGAGCGCGGCCCGCACGCGCTTGTCGGCCTCCCGGCGCGTCAGGCCCGCGATGACGAGCGGCAGTGCCACGTTGTCGAAGGCGGAGCGGTCCTCGAGCAACTTGTGGTCCTGGAACACCATGCCGATCTGGCGCCGGTAGGCGGGGATGTCGCGCGCCGGCAGGCGCCCGATGTTGCGCCCGTCCACCAGCAGCTGGCCGCGCGTCGGGCGCTCCACCAGCGCGATGAGCTTCAGCACCGTGCTCTTGCCGGCGCCCGAATGGCCCGTCAGGAAAATCATCTCCCCCGGACTGATGTCGAGTGAGACCTCGCGCAGTGCCTCGCGCCCGCCGGGGTAGAGCTTGGTGATCCTGTCGAGCCGGATCATGGCGGCAGCGGCACCGGTCAGCTGCCGGGCTGGACCAGCGCCGCGGCGAACTGGTCCGCATCGAAGACGTCGAGGTCGGCGGCGTCCTCGCCCACCCCGACGTAGCGGAAGGGAACGTCGAGGCGATCGGCGATGGTGAGCAGCACGCCGCCCTTGGCGCCGCCATCGAGCTTGGTCATCGTGATCCCGGTAAGCCCGATCGCCTCGTGGAACTGCAGCGCCTGATTGACGGCGTTCTGGCCGAGGCTCGCGTCGAGAACCAGCATCCGCTCGTGTGGCGCCGCAGGGTCGAGCCGGCCGGCCACCCGCACCACCTTGGCGAGTTCCTGCATCAGGCCGGCCTGGTTGTGCAGCCGCCCGGCGGTGTCGGCGAGCAGGACGTCGATGCCGCGCGCCTGCGCCGCCTGCAGCGCGTCGAACACCACGGCCGCGGAATCCGCGCCCGGCTGCTGCGCGATGACCGGCACCTGGTTGCGTTCGCCCCAGGTCTGCAGCTGCTCGATGGCCGCGGCCCGATAGGTGTCGCCGGCGGCGAGCATGACCTTGAGGCCCTCGGCCTTGTAGCGGCGCGCCAGCTTGCCGATGGTGGTGGTCTTGCCCGAGCCGTTCACGCCGATCATCAGCATCAGGAACGGCTTGCCGTCGCGGGGAATGACGAGCGGGATCGCGCGCGGACGCAGCAGCTCGGCGAGCGTCTCCTGGAGCGCGGCGCGGGCGCCGGCCGCATCCGCGACCGGCTCGCGGCCGAGCCGCCGGCGCAATCCCTCGACGATGCGCTCGGCGGTCTCGATCCCGACGTCGGCGAGCAGGAGCTGCTCCTCGAGTTCGGCGACGACGCTCTCGTCGAGCCTGCGCCCGGCGAGCCAGTCGAGCGCCACACCGAGGCCCAGGCCCTTGTGCAGCTTTTGTTTCAGGCGCTGGAAGAACCCGGCGCGTGGGGCGCTCCGGGCGGCGGGCTGGTCGACCATGGCCGGCATGTTAACTGTTCCGGCCCGGCCGTTGACAGGCGGGGCGCTCGCGCCGCCCGCGGTTCTGCTGCAACATCGCGCCATGAGAAAACGCGGCGCGCCGGCCGGGGAAGTGCGCATCGTTGGCGGCGAATGGCGCGGCCGGCGCCTGCCCGTTCCCGCAGGCACCCTGGTGCGTCCGACGGGCGATCGCGTGCGCGAGACTTTGTTCAACTGGCTCGCGCCGGTGATCGGCGGTATGCGCGGACTGGACCTGTTCGCCGGCACGGGGGCGCTAGGTCTCGAGGCGCTGTCACGGGGCGCGGCCGAGATGTGCTTCGTCGAGCGCGACCCGCAGGCGGCGCGCGCGATCGAGGAGACCCTGCGCCGGTTCGGCTGCGACCGGGGCCGGGTCGTGACCGCTGAGGCGCTGCGCTACCTCGCCGGGCTGCCGCGGCCGTTCGACCTGGTGTTTCTCGACCCGCCGTTCGGCGCGGTCGCGCTCGGTGATTTGTGTAAACTCCTGCACGGCGGCTGGCTGGCCGGCGAGGCGCGAATCTACCTCGAGCTGCCGCGCGCCGAGCCGCTGCCGGAGCTGCCCGCGGGCTGGCGGCTGCTTCGCGAGAAGACCGCGGGGCAGGTGCGTTTCGCGCTGGCGCAGGGCCCGCCGGCGCGCGGCTGATCGGCCGGCGGCGACATTGGCGGGACAACGGAGACCTGAGGAGAAAGCGAACGTGCCAGTCGGCGCCATGTATCCCGGGACTTTCGACCCGATCACCAACGGCCACTACGAGCTGGTCCGCCGCGCGGCCCGCATCTTCGACCGGGTCGTGGTGGCCATTGCCTCGAGCCCGCACAAGGCGCCGGTGTTCTCCCTCGAGGAACGGCTGAGCCTCGCGCGTCAGGTGCTCGCCGACGTCGCCAACGTGACGGTGGACGGCTACAGCGGGCTGACCGTCGAGTACGCCAATGCGCACCAGCTTCAGGTGGTGATACGCGGACTGCGGGCGGTGTCGGATTTCGAGTACGAGTTCCAGCTCGCGAGCATGAACCGGCACCTGCAGACGGACGTGGAAACCGTGTTCATGACGCCGTCCGAGCGCTACACATTCGTTTCCTCGACCCTGGTGCGCGAGGTCGCCTCGCTCGGCGGCGACGTGACCGCGTTCGTCCATCCGTCGGTCGCCAAGGCGCTGCAGCGTCGGTTCGGAAAAGCCTGAAGACCGCAACCGGCATGCACGCTCGACCGGGGATTTTCGCACCGCGCTTCGGCGTCGCGCTGTTGGCGCTCGTCGTCTGTGCAATCGCTCAGGCGCGGCAGACCCCGGCTGCAGCAGCGGTGGCGGCCGCGCACCCGCTCGCGATTGCCGCCGGCGAGGAAATTCTTGCCGCCGGCGGCAACGCTTTCGACGCGGCAGTGGCGGTGAGCGCGGCGTTGGCGGTGGTCGAGCCCTACGCCTCCGGGCTCGGCGGCGGCGCGTTCTGGCTGTTGCACGTCGCCAAGGGCGATCGCGACGTGTTCGTGGATGCCCGCGAGGTGGCGCCCGGCGCAGCGCGGCCCGACATGTACCTCGACCCGGCCGGCAAGGTGGTGCCGGGCCTCACGCTCAACGGAGCGCTGGCGGCCGGGATCCCGGGCGAGCCGGCCGGGCTCGCGCACATCGCGAAGCGTTACGGGCGCCTGACACTCGCGCGCAGCCTCGCCCCGGCGATTCGCATCGCCGAGGAGGGCGTGCCGGTGCACACGCGCATGCAGCTCGGGCTGCGCTTCCGGCGCACGGCGGCCAAGGATTCCCCTGCGTTCATGGAGGTGTTCTACCCCGGCGGCGAGGTGCCGGCGGCCGGCAGCCGGATCCGCCAGCCGGATCTCGCCGCGACACTGAGGCGGCTGGCGGATGACGGCTTCGACGGCTTTTACCGCGGCGGCGTCGCCGAGCGGCTGGTGGCGGGCGTTCGCGCGGCCGGTGGCATCTGGACGCTCGAGGACCTGGCCGGGTACCGGGTGGTCGAGCGCGAGCCGGTGCGCGGACGCTACCGCGGCGCGACCATCATTTCCGCGCCGCTGCCCTCGGCCGGCGGCATTGGGCTCGTCAACATGCTGAACATCCTCTCCGGTTTCGACCTCGCCGCCATGGACGCCGCGACCCGCAAGCACGCGCTCGTCGAGGCCATGCGGCGCGCCTATCGCGACCGCAGCCTGTATCTCGGCGACCCGGCGTTCAGCAATCCGCCGGTGGAGCAGCTGTTGCACCCGTTCTACGCCGCCGGCCAGCGCGCCTCGATCCGGCTCGATCGGGCCACGCCGAGCGAGGCGCTGCCGGCGATCCTGCCGGACGAGAGCGAGGGCAGCGAGACGACGCACTTCTCCGTGCTCGACCGGCAGGGCAACCGCGTGGCCGGGACGCTGTCGATCAACACCTGGTACGGTTCCGGATTCATGGCGCCGGGGACCGGCGTGCTGCTCAACAACGAGATGGATGACTTCACGGTCAAGGAAGGCGTGACCAACTGGTTCGAACTGGTCGGCTCGCATGCCAACTCGATCGAGCCGGGCAAGCGCATGCTCTCCAGCATGAGTCCCACCTTCCTGGAGTCAGAGCGCGGCGTGGCAATCCTCGGCACGCCCGGCGGCAGCCGCATCATCACCATGGTGCTGCTCGCCGCGCTCGAGTGGATCGACGGCGCCGACGCGAACGCGATGGTGGCGCTGAAGCGCTACCACCACCAGTTCTATCCCGACGTCGTCTCCTACGAAGAAGGCGCCCTGACCGCCGCGGAGATCGAGGCGCTCGAGCAGCGCGGCCACCGGCTGGAACTCAGCCGGCGCTCTTTCGGCAACATGAACGTGGTGACCTGGGATTTCGCCACCGGCAAGGTCGAGGCCGCGATGGACCCGCGCGGCCTGGTGGCCGGCGAGGTCTATTGAGAATTTGGGGACAGTGACCTTAATTGATGCTTACGTGATCCATCGGCAGCTCGATGCGCCAAGCAATTAAGGTCACTGTCCCCAAATCCTGCCCCCGTGTTTCTAGCGCTGACACGCCGGGCAGAAATAGGTCGAGCGCTGCCCCTGCACGATGTGGCGGATCGGCGTCGCGCAGGTCGGGCAGGGCAGCCCGGCGCGGTCATAGACGCGAAGCTCCGGCTCGAAACAACCGAGTTCGCCGCTGCCGTGGCGGAAATCCCGCAACGTGGTGCCGCCTAGTTGGACCGCCTCGGCGAGCACTGCGCGGATGCCGGCCGCAAGGCGCGTCATGGCGGCGCGCGAGACGCGTCCGGCGGCCCGGCGCGGATTGACTCCCGCCCGAAACAGCGCCTCGCTCGCGTAGATGTTGCCGACGCCGACGACGATCGCGGCGTTCATGATGAAGAGCTTTATGGCGATGCGCCGGCCCCGGGCGCGGCGCCAGAGGTAGTCGCCGTCGAACTCCGCCTCGAGCGGCTCCGGGCCAAGCGCGGCGAGCAGGGGGTGGCCGGCGGGGTCGGCCACCGTCCACAGCAGTGAGCCGAAACGTCGCGGGTCGGTGAAGCGCACGCACTCGCCCGATTCGAGCACGATGTCGTAGTGATCGTGCTTGCCGGGTGCGGCCGCCGCCGGCAGCACCTGCAGGCTGCCGGACATCCCGAGGTGCACGAGCGCGGTGCCGCGTGTCGTGCGCAACAGCAGGTACTTGCCGCGGCGCTGGACGCGCTCGACCACGCAGCCGGCGAGATTCCTTTCCATGCCCGCCGGAATCGGCCAGCGCAGGCGCCGTTCGCGCACCACGAAGCTCGCGATCCGCCGCCGCTCCAGGCATGGGGCGATGCCGCGGCGGGTGGTCTCGACCTCGGGCAACTCGGGCATCGCGCCCTTGTACCAGAGGCAGCACGGGCCGGGTACCGGCGCCAATGGCCGGACTGTGACCCGCGCCTTGGAGGCCCTGCCGGCGTCCGCTATAGTCTGCCCCTGACTCATGACCCGACGGGGTATGCCCAGGTGTTGGATTTCCTTGCCGATCATATAGATGGCTTGCTCGGCCTGTCCCTGCGGGCGAAGGCCGCGGTGACCTTCGTGCTGATCCAGATCTCGATGATGTCGGTGACGCTGTACCTGCACCGCGACCAGGCGCACCGGGCGATCGCGTTGCACCCGGCGATCCGCCATTTCTTCCGCCTGTGGATCTGGTTGACCTCGGGCATGGCCACCCGCGAGTGGGTCGCGGTGCATCGCAAGCATCACGCCTTCTGCGAGACGGCCAACGACCCGCACAGCCCGGTGACCCACGGGCTGCGCACGATCGCCCTGCGCGGCGCGGAGGTCTATCGCGTCGAGGCGGCCAACGCGACGACGCTCGAGAAGTTCGGCCGCGGCACGCCCGAGGACTGGCTGGAGAGGAACGTCTATCGCCACGGCCTTGTCGGCGTCTACACCACGCTGGTAATCGACGCGGTGCTGTTCGGCGCCCTCGGCATCACGATGTTCGCCCTGCAGATGGTGGCGATGCCGTTCTTCGCGGCCGGCGTCATCAACGGTTTCGGGCATGCGCTCGGTTACCGCAATTTCGAAACCGAGGACGCTTCCACGAACCTGGTGCCGATTGCGGTGCTGATCGGCGGGGAAGAGCTGCACAACAACCACCACGCGTTCCCGACCTCGGCGCGCTTTTCGTTGCGCAGCGGGGAGTTCGACATCGGCTGGTTCTACATCCGGGTCCTGTCCGCCCTCGGCTTGTGCCGCATCGCGCGCGTAGCGCCGCGGCCGCGCATTGCCGCGCAGCCGCGCGCGGTGGACATCGACACCCTGCGCGCCGTGCTGCAGAACCGCATGCACGTGCTGCGCGACTACAGCCGCCGCGTGACCATGCCGGTGCTCGCCATGGAGCGGCGCGCGCGCCGCGGCGACGTGCTGTTGCGCCGGGCGGCCGGCCTGCTCCGGCGCTGGCCCGGGAAGCTCGATGAAGGATCGCGCCAGAGGCTCGCCCGAATCCTCGCCAGCAGCCCGGTCCTGCACTCGGTGCACGAGTACCGCCTGCAGCTGATGCGGGTGTGGCAGCAGGCGAACGTGTCCAATGAACGGCTGGTCGCCGATCTCAGGGAGTGGTGCGCCCGCGCCGAGGCGAGCGGGATCGCCGCGCTGGAGGAGTTCTCCGCCCGCCTGCGCGGGTATCTCCCGCAGCCCGTGCCGGCCTGACCAATCGGCCGGCGCGCCCACCCGCCCGCCGCCTGAAATTCATCCCGCCGGTCCGCGGGCACGCCCGCAATCTTTGGCAACACGCCAGCTGCCGTCGGGAGTACCCACGTCGGTACGCTCGCTGCGCACGTCCGTGTGCTTCGCTCGCTCGGGTTCCGCTGCGCTCCGCATCCTGCTCCGCTTGCTTCA